>JAFDZO010000025.1:75127-79613 GCA_018266845.1 Bacteroidota bacterium
GCGCAAAATCCTGACTCGCTGCTTGGGAAAATTTTGCGAATAGATGTTGACCATACTTCCGGCTCATTAAATTATGCTATACCACCGGACAACCCATACGCAATTAGCGGAGGAGCTAAGGAAGTTTATGCTCTTGGTTTTAGAAATCCTTGGAGAGTTTCAGAGGATAGAGAAACAGGATTAATTTATGCGGGAGACGTAGGGCAGAACGCCTATGAAGAAATTGATATTTTACAAAAAGGAAAAAACTACGGCTGGAGAATAACGGAGGGCTTTCACTGCTACAATCCTGCAAGCGGATGCGACACTTCGGGTATAACAATGCCCATAAAAGAATACGACCACACAGGAGGAAACTGCTCTATTACAGGAGGATTCGTTTACAGAGGCGCGAGAAGACCGGAGCTAACAGGAGCATATATTTACGGAGACTACTGCTCGGGAAAAATTTCTATGCTTCGATACAAAAACGGAACTGTTACGCAGGACTCAATGCTGATTGACACTCCGAACCTGATTCTTTCATTCGGAATGGATGAACAAAAAGAATTGTACTGCCTTGCGCAGAACGGAAGGATATACCGCTTCAATAAAAGCACGCTTGCAACAAATGTAAATATTACGGCAATACCCGACGGCTTGTACGATGATGCAAACAACAGACTGAACGCGAGAGACAGCATGAGAATTTACCTGAGAGAAAATATCTCGCCGTATGCAATTGTTGATTCTGCTATGGGAGTTTTGGATTCGCTTACGTTCACTGCATCGGTTATTTTCAATAAAGCATTAAGCGGAAATTATTACATAGAGGTAAAACATAGAAACTCATTGGAGACTTGGAGCGCTTCGGGCGGGATAAATTATACTGTTGCAGTAAATACGAGTTACGATTTTACAAATTCAATCAGCAAAGCGTATGGAAATAATTTGGCGCTGAAAAACGGAAAGTATTGTATGATAAGCGGAGATATAAATCAGGACGGATTTATAAACGGAAATGATTTTACTTTTTACAATGCGCAGTTCGGCAGTTCAGGATATTTCAATGCAGATTTAAACGGAGATGGAATTGTGAACGGAAATGATTTTACGATTTTCTCGAATAATTTTGGGAAGAGTTTAATACGACCTTGAATATATTTGGAAACACTGATTGATATGATTTTTATGATGCCGCTGATGAAATAAAAAAAATATTACTCCGCAATAATATTATTACGAATAATAATGGATGCCGTCCCGGCATAAACACAGTTATACCGGAGCGGCAAAAAATCGGGTAATTCATCAGGGGGTGACGAATTATGATTAATCCATTTGTCTTCTCAGAAACGCGGGCTTCTGGAAGTCATCGCTAATTTTAAATGCTTCTAATTCTTCTTCTGCAAATTTTTCTTCAACATGCTTTTCTTCGCTGAGGTCATCATTAAGTTTTATCTCTCTTCTCTGCCAAGCCGGTTTATCTAAGTTCTGAAGCTCGTTATCGGTAATCATCTGCGTTATCTTCGGCTGATAGTTCGGCTTTATTTCAACAACTTTCGGCGCATCGGAATTTGTAAGCTGCGCCAATTCCTTTCTGAAACCGGTTGCAATAACTGTAACCATGATTTCATCTTTCATTGATTCATCCTTTACCATACCTGTAATGAATGCAGCATCTTCTCCGGCAGCTTCCTGAATGATTGAGTTGATTTCGTTCAATTCATGAATACTGATTTTTGAATAGCTGACATTTGTAAGCACGCACTCTGAACCGTCTATGTTTATATCATCGAGCAGCGGATTTGACAGCGCGGCTTTTGCAGCCTTAGCAGCTCTTCCTTCGCCCGTTGCTATGCCAGTACCCATCATTGCTTCGCCTTTTTCCTTCATGATAGTTCTTACATCGGCAAAGTCAACGTTAATCTTACCTGGCTTGGTAATTATTTGTGAAATTCCGTTTGTTGCATTATAAAGAACTCTGTTTGCAAGCTCGAACGCTTCTTCTTCGGAAGTATCTTTGCCTACAAGGTCGAGAATTCTTTCATTCGGAATAACGATTAAACTATCAATTTCATCCTTGAGCTTTTGCACGCCTGAATCCGCAAGCTTCATTCTCGGTTTTCCCTCGAATGCAAACGGCTTCGTAACGATAGCAACAACTAAAGTATTGAGAGCTTTTGCAATATGGGCAATTGCAGGCGCTGCTCCTGTACCTGTTCCTCCCCCCATTCCGGCAGTGATAAATACCATGTCGCTGCCTTCTAACATTTTTTCGATTTCATCACGGCTTTCTTCAACAGCTTTGAAACCAACTTCTTCTTTCATACCGGCGCCAAGACCTTTTGTAACATTTTTGCCGATTTGAATTTTTACGTCTGCCTTGCTTAAATCAAGCGCTTGCGCATCCGTATTGATGGCAATAAACTGCACGCCATCTATGCCTTTATCCACCATTGAGTTAATAATGTTGCCTCCGGCGCCCCCCACGCCTACAACCTTTATTTTAGCGCCGCTCATTTGGGTTGGAACGAGTTTAATCATTGTAAATTTTCCTTTCTGTGTTAAGGAATTATGTTGGGTTAATAAATATTTTTTTATAAAATTTTTTTAAAGCTCATCAAACCATTCTTTTATCTTCGCAAAAATTCCTTTTGCATTCAGCTTCTTCGACTTTTTCTTTTTATCACCTTTAGTTGTTTTGTTTACATCGTTAATTGTTTTTACCCTGTGAAGAATCAGTCCCACGCCTGTAGCAAATATCGGACTCTCCACCTCCTTTGTAAGCCCGCCCGATAATCCTGAAGGAAAACCGAGATTGACTTCCATACCGAGCACTTCTTCAGCAAGCTCACGCGAACCTCTCACAAGCGAACCTCCGCCGGTAACAACTACTCCTGCATGAAGCTCTTTTTGGATGCCTGAGTTTTTTAATTCAACAGCGGAAAGCTCAAATATATCCTGCATGCGCGCCATGATAATTCTTGCAAGAATGCTCTTCTTCGTTCTCTTCGGCTGATTGCGGTGTATAGACTCAAACGTAATTTCATCGTCGTTAAGAATTTCGCTAAGCGTTGCATAGCCGTATTCTCTTTTTATTCTTTCTGCTTCAGCATCTGAAATACCCAAAGCTTCTACAACATCGTTTGTAACTAAATTCCCCGCAATACCTATCCCTGCTGTATATCTTAAAACACCTTTTTTAAAAACTGCAACATCAGTCGTTCCGCCGCCGATGTCAATCATAGCAACACCGACTTTCTTTTCCGTTTCATCCAGTACCGAATAAGAAGATGCAATCGGCTCAAGGACAATGTCATCAATATCCACACCGCAGCTTGTAACGCATTTTGATAAATCATCTATAGAAGAAACAAGCCCCGTAATGATATTTACTTTTGCTTCGAGCTTAGTGCCGAACATTCCGACAGGTGTTTCATAAATTCCGTCTTTCCCGTCAATGATATATTCCTGAGGCACAACTTCAATTATCTTTGTATCACTTGGCAGTTTTAATATTCTTGACTGGTCTAATAAACGTCTTACATCTTCGTCGTTAATTACTCTGTCAGGATTGTTAATCCCTATTATGCTGCTCGACTGAATACACCTTATATGATGCCCTGCAATACCGACCGACACAGAAGAAATATCTACGCCCGAATTTAACTTCGCCTCATCAAGAGCTGCCCTGATTGATTCAATCGTCTTGTGAGGATTAACCACGATTCCCCTATGTAATCCGTTTGACGGCGCCTTACCGATTCCGATTATATCAATCTTATTGTTGTCCATTATCTTCGCAACGATAACGCATACTTTAGTCGTGCCGACATCAAGACCCACAACTATATCTTCATCCATTAATGCTTTTGTATTTTTCGACATAATTTTTTTATTGATAGTTGACTACAATCTGATTCGAGTAACGCAAATCAAGATAATTTATTTTTTTACTTTTATTATCCGGGTAAATCTGTGTAAGATAGTTATTCAAATAAACCAATCTGTTCAACAAAATTTTCTGATAATCTTTATTAGCAATGCTCAAACCTGTTTCTCTCGGCAGATAGCATGGGAACGGAACATCATTTGTATAAACTGTTACTGCATCCGGGTTTGCAAAATTTATCTCCGAGATATTATTGTAGAGCAGTTTGTTCTTTTTGTAAGTATTCATTATAATAAATAGCGCAGTCCTTATTTCATCACTTTTTAGCCGCTCGCTCTGAGATTCAGCCGGAGTCAACTTCAGCCCGCTGATAACAGGTAAATCAAAAATCTTTTTAATATTCTTATAGGTAAAAAGCTCAAGCTCTTCATCAATTAACTTCACTTCATTATCAAAGCTTACAATTGCAATAGGTCTTTTTTCAATTACTTCTATCACAAGTTCATCCGGCGGCTGTTTGCTTACAAAAGCTTTTTTAATTTCAGGATGTCTTAAAATTCTATCCTGTATAATTTTAAGATTTATTTCATCATTGAATGCAAGCGAGTCTTT
>JAFDZO010000026.1 GCA_018266845.1 Bacteroidota bacterium
ACACATCCGCAACCCCATGCATGCGCACGCGGCAACACAAAACTTTTTACAGATAAGGGAGTTTTTGAAATATCGGAGGTTGTAGAAAATAATCTCACCGGATTGAAAGTTTTTGACGGAGAAGATTTCGTAAAAATTATTGCTGTAAAAAATAACGGAGTACGTTCCATATACAGGGCATCTTTAAAGAACGGCAACTTCATTGAGTTTACCGATGACCATTTAATTTATTCTTCCGATAAAAGATTAAAGGACGGCGGTGAATACAAATGGAATGAGTTGAAAACCATACTTGGCAAAAAAGTTCAGCAGGCAGCTTTGGAATACGCAAAGGTGAAAAAACTTGAAGCGGAATTTGTAGAGAGCTTTTCTGAAAATACAATTTCTATTAATGAAAACGGCGGACTTGAAGGCTTTTCTGTTTCAAGCCCTGACATTGAAGTTCAGAAAGCTGCATTGGCGGGCTGGATAACAGGCGACGGCTACTATGGAAAATATAATAAGAACCTGAAAACAACTTTGTTTGGCGCTATTACAATTAATGACGATGAATATAATTTTGTTACAAATCTTTTCCAGAGCATATTCGGAAAATATACAACACAAGTAAAAAAATCAGTTAATGATTTATACAGAATAGTTAAGCTTGATTCAAAAATAGTAGATAACTTTGTAGAGGAATACGAGCTAAACACAACTTCTTATACAGCTAAAATTCCGCAAAGAATATTTAAAGGCTCGGTGGAAGAAAAAGCTGCTTTCCTGAGAAGCTTATTTCAGGCAGACGGATGTGTGAGAGTAAGAAATGAAAACGGAAGAAATTCGGGAGATGTAGTTCTTACCACAATTTCAGAACAGCTTGCGCATGATACTCAAATGCTTCTTCTGACGTTGGGAATTTATTCCAATATCTCATTGTGTAAAGATTCCAGAGAGGACAGGAAAAACTCATATCAGGTATCTGTTTCATACCACTCTGAAAGAACTAAGTTTGAAAGACTTGTTAATTTCATTTCATCGGATAAAAAATCAAAGCTGAAGAAATTAAACTCGGAAATTCAGGGAAAGAAAAAGCCTTCGGTTTCAGAGGAAGATATAATTTCAATTGATTATATAGGGGAAGAGGAAGTATTCGATATTCAAACTTCTTCTTCAAAATTTGCCGCAAACGGAGTAGTGGTTCATAACTGTTTTATTCAGTCAGTAAGCGATGATTTAGTGAACGAAGGCGGTATAATGGATTTGTGGGTTCGCGAAGCAAGATTATTCAAATACGGCTCAGGCACGGGTTCAAATTTTTCTAACCTAAGAGGTTCAGGCGAAAAATTATCAGGCGGCGGACGTTCATCGGGCTTAATGTCGTTTTTGAAAATCGGCGATAGAAGCGCAGGCGCAATAAAATCAGGCGGCACAACAAGACGCGCTGCAAAGATGGTAACACTGGATTTAGACCATCCTGACATCGAAGAATATATCAACTGGAAAGTTGTAGAAGAAGAAAAAGTTGCTTCGATTGTATCGGGGTCAAAACTGCTCAATATTCACCTTAATAAAATCATTAAAGCATGTCATACAGTTCATCCTGAAAATGACGGCTTTGACAGAAAAAATAATAAGCAGCTTGCGCAGGCAATTTCAGATGCAAGAAAAGCTTACATTCCCGAAAATTATATTGAAAGAGTAATTCAGCTTGCAAAGCTGGGATACAAAGAGCTTGAAATTCCTGTTTACGATGCCGACTGGAATTCGGAAGCATATATGACAGTCTCCGGGCAAAATTCAAACAACAGCGTAAGAGCTGCGAATGAATTTATGCAGGCAGTACTTGACGGCGGCGACTGGAATTTATACTGGAGAACCGAACAAAGAAAAGCGAAGAAAGAAAACAGAGAGCCGAAAGCGTGCAAGACTTTAAAGGCAAATGACCTCTGGGACCAGATAGCTTACTCGGCATGGGCAAGCGCTGACCCAGGAATACAGTTTCATACGACCATCAATGAATGGCATACATGCCCTGCAGGAGGAGAGATAAGGGCATCCAATCCGTGCTCGGAATATATGTTCCTTGACGACACTGCGTGCAATCTTGCATCATTAAACTTAATGAAGTTCTATGATGCAGATAAGCAGAAGTTCGATATTGCAAAATACAGACACGCTGCAAGGGTGTGGACAATCGTTCTCGAAATCAGTGTGCTCATGGCACAGTTTCCGAGCAAGGAAATCGCAACACTTTCTTATGACTACAGAACACTTGGGCTTGGCTACGCAAATCTTGGCGCAATGCTGATGGTGCAGGGAATTCCTTACGATTCACCTGAATCGCTTGCAATCACAGGCGCATTGACGTGCATTCTTCACATGACTTCCTATGCTGCTTCTGCTGAAATGGCGAAGGAACTAGGAGCATTTGCAAGATATAATGAGAATGCAGAAAACATGCTGAGAGTTGTAAGAAATCACAGAAGAGCAGCATACAATGTAGGCGCTGAAGAATACGAAGGGCTTTCAATCACTCCGCACGGAATAAATAAAAAATTCTGTCCCGAAGATTTATTAAACGCTGCAAGAGAAGATGCCGATAAGGCATTGGAGCTTGGCGAAAAGCACGGATACAGAAATGCTCAGGTAACGGTTATCGCTCCAACAGGCACAATCGGTCTTTTGATGGACTGCGATACAACGGGAGTAGAGCCGGACTTTGCGCTGGTGAAATTCAAAAAATTAGCAGGAGGCGGCTACTTTAAAATTATAAATGAATCTGTTCCGCCCGCATTAAAAAAATTAGGATATACAACTCACGAAATAGACGAGATTATAAAATACACAAAAGGACATGGTTCGCTAATCGGCTGCCCGTATATCAATGCTCAGTCGCTGACGGAAAAAGGATTTACGAAAGAAATAATTTCATTGATTGAAAAATCCCTGCCGACAGTTTTTGATATTAATTTTGCATTTAACAAATGGACTTTAAGCGTTGCATTCTGCAAAAATGTTCTCGGATTCTCCGATGAACAGCTTGAAGATTCAAACTTCAATATATTAAGAGAGCTTGGCTT
Organism: Bacteroidota bacterium; assembly: GCA_018266845.1. Taxonomy (GTDB): domain Bacteria; phylum Bacteroidota; class Ignavibacteria; order Tepidaquicellales; family Tepidaquicellaceae; genus JAFDZO01. The sequence goes on from JAFDZO010000026.1 coordinate 3,063, forward strand.
TTCAAAAGAACAGATTGACGAAGCGAACGATTACATTTGCGGAACGATGACAATTGAAGGTGCTCCTCATTTAAAAGAAGATCATTATCCTATCTTTGACTGCGCAAACAAATGCGGTAAGAAAGGAAAGAGATATATTAAGACTGATGCTCATATAAAAATTATGGCAGCAGCGCAGCCGTTCATTTCAGGGGCGATTTCAAAGACAATCAATCTTCCGAACGATGCATCAATCGAAGATATGAAAAATGCTTATATGCTTTCATGGAAGTCATGCTTGAAAGCAAACGCATTATACAGAGACGGCTCGAAATTATCCCAGCCGCTGAATTCGGTAACGGATGATGATTCTGCTTCGACTGCTGAAGATGTAACTGAAAGCACGGCGACATTTGCAAAGAACAATGATATTGTAAAAGTAGCGGAGAGAATAATTCACAGATACATTGCAAAAAGAAGAAAGCTACCATTTAGAAGAAAAGGATATACGCAGAAGGCAAAAATCGGAAACCACTCGGTGTATTTAAGAACAGGTGAATACGAAAACGGACAGCTCGGCGAGATTTTTATTGATATGCACAAAGAAGGCGCAGCATTCAGAAGCTTGATGAACTGCTTCGCAATTGCAATTTCACTGGGCTTGCAGCACGGAGTACCGCTGGATGAATTTGTTGACGCATTTGTTTACACAAGGTTTGAGCCGAACGGAATTGTTATGGGCAATCCGAATATAAAGATGTCCACTTCTATTATAGATTACATTTTCCGTGAGCTTGCAGTTACATATCTCGGCAGAACGGATTTATCGCATATTCAATCGGATGATGAATTGAGAACTTCTCCGATAGATGCCTTATCTAAATTAGAAGACGAAGCTGAGTTTGATGAAGAAGAAATTTATTCCGAAAGAATAATAGAAGAGAAGCCGAAGCCTATAGATGCAGTTTCCAACACTCCGATTACCATTAAGCCGGCGCCTGTTCCTGCAATGGCAGAAGCGCATCCGGTAACAAACGGAAACGGCTCTGTAAAAAAAGCTAACATGGAAAAGATAAAAGAAGCAAAGCTGAAAGGATATACAGGTGATATATGCCAGTCATGCGGAAGCGTAACAATGGTACGCAACGGAACGTGTCTGAAATGCGTAACCTGCGGCGATACAAGCGGCTGCTCATAATACGTAAATAAAATTTCTTGTTGTACCGAAAATCCCGCTATCGCAAGAAGCGGGATTTTTTGTTTGCGGGCAAATGGGAAATCTGAAGGAATCACGAATTCGTTACGAAGTTGTAAATCCCGCTTTCTTGTCTCGTCTTTAGCGGGAAGCGGGGCTTCGGTTTCGTAACGTCATAAATTACTACCCTTAATTTTATGCCTTAAATTATTATAGCATTTAATTTTTTTTTATTTTATATTGCAATATAATTTTTCATAAAAAATTCTCATTTTATAATATAAGAGTTTAGAGCAGAAATAATTTCTTATACCTCCCCCTGACCCCCTCCTTATAAAGGAGGGGGGAAGAGCAGATGGAAAAATTCTCATCTTATGAGAGTAAAAGAGTATAAGTTCTCCTTACCTTTGTATAACTAAAATTTAAAAACTAAAATAAATAATAATTTTATGTCAGACGATAAATCAATGAAACTCCGCTCGCTTGAAATTGCGATAGACCAGATAGAAAGAGACCACGGTAAGGGAACGGTAATGAGATTAGGCGATAGACCTATTACAAAAATTTCTTCAATTTCGACCGGCTCTATTTCGCTTGATGTTGCGCTGGGTATAGGCGGCGTTCCGAGAGGAAGAATTATAGAAATCTACGGACCGGAATCATCGGGTAAAACCACAATTTGTCTTCATATTATAGCAGAGGCGCAAAGAAACGGCGGGCTGGCTGCATTTATAGATACGGAGCATGCGCTTGATACAAATTATGCGCAGAAGCTCGGCGTTGATGTCGGCAATCTTTTAATCTCCCAGCCGGAGTATGGCGAGCAGGCATTGGAAATCTGCGAAACACTTGTACGCAGCAATGCGCTTGATGTGATTATTGTTGACTCCGTTGCAGCTTTAACTCCGCGCGCTGAAATAGAAGGCGAGATGGGTGATGCTGTGATGGGAATGCAGGCAAGACTGATGTCGCAGGCGCTGAGAAAATTAACAGCGGCTGTTGCAAAGTCTAATGTTGTTTTAATTTTTACAAATCAGCTGAGAGATAAAATCGGTGTGATGTTCGGAAGCCCTGAAACAACTACGGGCGGAAAAGCGCTTAAATTCTATGCTTCAGTAAGAATGGATATAAGAAGAATTGCCCAGATAAAAGACGGAACCGATGTAACAGGCAACAGAACGAAAGTAAAAATTGTAAAGAATAAAGTTGCTCCTCCGTTTAAAGAAGTTGAGTTCGACATAATGTATAACGAGGGAATTTCCAAGCTGGGCGACCTTGTTGATTTTGCAGTAAGCAGAGAAATTATTAAAAAAGGCGGAGCGTGGTTTACCTATGGTGAAATGAGAATGCAGGGTAAGGAAGGCGTGAAGAAAGCTCTAATGGAAGACAGGGATACACTGAAGAAATTATATAACGAAGTAAAGGCTGCTGCGGGAATTATGGAAGGAGCTTCTAACGGAGCGGATGAACAGAGTAACGGAACAGTGAAAAAAGAAAAAGAAGAAAAAGAAACATCAAAGAAGAAATAACTTTTTCATACTGCTTCAAAAGCAGGCATAGCGGAACAGAGGTTTCGCCGTGAGAATGAAAAATAATGTAAAAACAATTTTTAATTGTTAAATTTTTTGTGAAGACCGTTAGTTCGCTGAATTAACGGTCTTTTTTTTGTAGTTTAGTAAGCAATGATTATCACCAAAATAGAGCAGCAGTTAAAACAAACCGACAGGTATAATATTTATATTGACGGGGAGTTTTTTATGGGCGTTTATGAGGACACTCTTTTGAGATTCCAGATGCGAAAAGGCGATGAAATCAGCGCCGAAAAACTGAAAGAAATAAAAGAGCTTGATGAATATAACTACGGAAAAAATATTGCTTATAAATACCTTTCGTACAAGCCGCGCAGTATTAAAGAAGTAAAAAATAAGCTTACCTATAAAAAAATCTCAAAACCCGCCGCAGAAAAAATTATTGAACACCTCAAAAAATATGATTTCGTAAATGATGAAGACTACGCTAAGATGTATGTAAAAGAAAAAATAAACAGGAAAGCAATGGGTGAAAGCATGCTGAAGTTTAAGATGATTGACAAGGGAATAGATAAAGAGATTATTTCAAAAGTTGTTGCCGAAAACTATTCGGAGGAAAAACAAATCGAAGCAGGAAAAAAACTGCTCCAAAAATACTTAAAGAAAAAATCTGCTATAGAGGATAAGCTTGAACTGAAAAAGAAATGTTATCAGTATTTATTTTCGAGAGGGTACAGTTATTCAATAATTCCTCAGATACTCGATATTTCAGAGGAAGGCAAGTAATTTTAATTCCGCTTTAGAGGAGTAACCCGGTAAAGCGGAATTAAAAATAAAAACAGTTTATTTAAGTAAAATCATTTTCTGAGTTTTAGTGAATTCATTTGTTACGAGTTTGTAATAGTACACACCGCTCGATAAATTATCCGCATTAATTTTAATCTCATAAACTCCCGCTTCCTGAATTTTATTTACAAACGAACTTACTTCCTTTCCGATAGAGTTATAAATTTTAATACTTACGAAATCTTTTTTAGGAATACTGTATCTTATGTTTGTTTCGGGATTAAAAGGGTTAGGATAATTGTTAAATAGCTCATATTCTGAAGAAATGCCATTCTGAACCGGAGCTATACCGACAAGAATATTAGGGTCATACAATCCAAAAAATTGAAAATCAGACCGCACAATAATTGTTCTTATTAATGCTCCGGTAGTACCGTTAATTTCATGCACTCCGCCTGAATTTGAAACGAGAAAGTTTCCATTGGGTAACCGCCATGAACCTCTGTTTCCTGTTACACCTGTCAGATTATTTATGAATGTTCCTGTTGAGTCATATATATGAAGCCCTGTTCCTGTGCCGCTGAATGCGCATACGGTTATATTTCCGTTAGGTAATTTTTGTAATGCTTGCGCAAAGTTAAGATTTGAATTAGCTATGAACCCGGAAATAAAAGTACCGGTTAAAGAAAATTTAGAAACGTCATTAGTGCCGCTTGAGTTGCTTACTAAAATATCGTTTGAGCGAATCAAAATATCAAAGGGACTATTTAGATTGCCGCTTATAAAAGTCCCGACTCTTACTCCGGCAGTATCAAACTCTTGTAACGTATTCTGGCTGGTTCCTGATGCAACGGTAACAAGCAAGTTCTTATTTGGTCTGAAAGCAATTCCTCTGATGTTATCAAGGATTGCAGTATTCACTCCTCCTGCCGGGGCGAAAAGCCTAACATACGTTCCGTTCGTATCAAACATTTGCACGGCATCCGTAATCTGATCAGACACGATAATCTTGTTGTTTGCAGTTTGCAGAGCTTGCTTAGGGCTTGCCAGCATTGGCGCAGAGGCAGGTATAAAATTTGTATCAACAATATCGCCTGTTGTTTCATCAAAAGCAAAAACTTTATCTAACGTCCATTCTGGAACTAATATCAGCTTACCTCCGCTTCTTTTAGGAGATAAAACTATATTGTACATGCCATTAGTATTATCCGTAATTTTACCGTCGGCATATACCAGTCTTGAAGAGTTAAAATCGTAGTTCGCAATGACATCGTTTAAAAACATTGTTTCGCCATTGCTGAACGGATGAATTATATCTTTAATAACAGCGTAAACTATTTGATTATTCTCTATTCCTCTTGCTGTTATAATGACTTTTTCATTAGTGTAAATTTCGAGGGGGAAGTTTAATTGAATACACTTAGTTTTAACTTCCGAAAGAATAGAGGGATTTAATTCAGCGGCTGTGATTAATTCAGTAAAACTAATTTTTGGGGCAGCAAAGCTGCTCTCCAAAACTAAGCAAAACAAAAAAACAGCTAAAATTGTAGTTTTTCTCATAGAATTCTCTTATTTGTTTTATAAAGATATAAAAAATTAGAATTAATTCCACTAACTTTACCAATGATTTCCGTTGAATAAGTTATCAAAAATGGGTATATTATATATTCTACGGAGCGTAGCGTAGCCCGGTATCGCGCCAGTTTTGGGAACTGGAGGTCGCAGGTTCGAATCCTGCCGTTCCGACAAAATTATGAACAAAACTATTTAAAGTCCTTAGGTTCTGAGCCTTCAAGGACTTTTTTTTTATACATTATGTATAAGCTGATAATAAGACCAATATTATTTTTATTTGATTCGGAGAAAGTTCATAATTTTACCTTATGGTTTGTTTCAAAGTTTACGTTCATATATCCGTTAGCTAAAATTTTTTGCGGAAGCAGAAAAAAGGAAGAGATAAATATAAACGGCTTAGTGTTCAGAAACCGGTTGGGGCTTGCAGCCGGCTTCGATAAGAATGCAATTGCCTTAAGATTTTGGGATGCGCTTGGGTTTTCTCATGCGGAAATCGGAACGGTAACTCCGCTGGCTCAGGAAGGAAATCCGAAACCGAGACTGTTCAGGCTAAGGAAAGATGAAGCTGTAATAAACAGAATGGGATTTAACAATAAAGGCGCAGATTTTATTCTAGAAAATATTTTAAAGGCAAAAAAATATCTTTCAAAAGATTTTGTTATAGGCGTAAATATCGGGAAGAATAAAAATACTCCGAACGAAAACGCAGCCGGTGATTATCTAATCTGCTTTAAAAAATTATATGACGCAGCCGGTTACTTTACTATCAATATCTCTTCTCCAAATACAAAAGGGTTAAGGGAACTGCAGGAAGAAGAGAATCTGAAAAATCTTTTATCAAAAATAAAAAATGAAAATGCCGTACTTGCCTCAGGAAAAAGGGAAAAAAATATTTTTGTTAAAATTGCGCCTGATGTGAATGACGAACAAATAAAAGTAATCTATAACACAGTGAGAGAATGCGGCATTACCGGAATAATTCTTACCAATACAACTGTTACCCGAAAGAATCTGAAAGAAAATATTAATGAGGATGGCGGATTGAGCGGTAAGCCATTGAAGAATCTTGCAGATGAAACATTAAATAAATTTCATAGATTAAATACGGATAATAAATTAATTTTGGTAGGCGCCGGAGGAGTTTTTTCAAAAAGAGACTATGAGACTAAGTTAAACAACGGAGCGGCGCTTGTTCAGGTTTACACCGGTATGATTTATGAGGGACCAAAACTTGTTAAAAAAATTTTAAACTGAATAATGAATTCACCTGTAACTTTTACACTTTTATTTGCGAATGTAGCAATCTCACTTTGGGCATTTTACAGTAATCCGATTTATTTTGAGAGATTTTCTGAATGGCCCTATCAGATTGTTCATCAGAAAAGATTTTATCAAGTTATAACTTCTGCATTTCTGCATGCGAATTTTATGCACCTTTTCTTTAATATGTTTGCGCTATTTAGTTTCGGAACGTATTTGGAAGGATTGTTTATTAACAGTTTCGGAGATGTGTTAGGCAGTTTGTATTTTTTTGCAATTTATTTTGTAAGCCTTTTATCAGGCTCGCTTCTAACGGTAGTATTTAATTACAAAAATCCCAACTACGTTGCAGTCGGCGCATCAGGGGCAGTATCGGGAGTAGTTTTTTCCTATGTGCTGCTTTTTCCTTTAAGTAAAATCGGAGTTTTTTTCGTTCCTATGCCGGCGTTTTTGTTTGCTTTCTTTTATATAGGGGCATCAATATGGGGGATGAAAACTAAATTCGGAAATATCGGGCATGAAGCGCATCTGGGCGGAGCGATAGGTGGAATAGTTTCTACAATTATTTTAATTGACGGCGCGCTTAGAATTTTCTTTGCTAACTTCGGAATAGATTTTTAGATAATTGCGGAGAGTCTATCCTTTACTAATTTTTCCCCCGCAGAAAAATCAACTTCGCTTATGGAAGATTTTCCTTCGCTTAAAGCATCAAGAATTTCCTGTTGAATATTTCCCCGCTGCAATGCTGTTGAATACGGGAATCTGTAAAAAGTAACCATCGAATACTTTGGCACGAATGTATCGGGAAAACGTTTGAACAACTCCGCCTCTATTTGCTTGTTCAGCAAAAATCTTTTGTCGGCAATTTTATCTCTCATCTCAATAAAATTTTCCAAAGCTAAATCAGCAATAGCATCGGTATTTATTTTTCTTTCATCATAGTATTCGGAATAAACTTTTTTCCAGTCTGTTCCGTGTTTTTCAATGGATTGATTCAGTACGGTGCAGTCTTCAAAGGAAGCATTCATTCCCTGCCCGAAGAACGGAACAATCGCATGAGCCGCATCACCCAGTAAAGCGACCTTATCTTTGTAAAACCACGGACCGCTTCTTACAGTCATTAAATTTCCTGTAGGGTTTGTAAAAAAACTTTCTTCAAGATTTTCAATTAGTGATAACGAGTCAGGAAAATATTTTTTGAAAAATTCCGCTGCCTTTTCTTTTGTGTTTAGACTATTTAGACCTTCTTCACCTTTGAACGGATGGAACAAAGTGCAGGTAAAACTGCCGTCAAGATTTGGCAGGGCAATCAGCATAAATGTTCCGCGGGGCCAGATATGCAGCGCATTTTTTTCCATACGAAAGCCCCCATTTTGGGCGGGAGGAATGTTCAGCTCTTTATAGCCATGCTCAAGATAGGTCTGCGAAAAATTAAATCCCGGCAGCTTTAACATTTCCATTCTTAAAGCAGAGGCAGAGCCGTCAGTTCCGATTACAGTATCAGCAGTTACGGAAAAATTTTCTCCGGTGTTATCATTTGTGAAATGACATTCGCCGGATTCCAGATTCATTCCTGTACACCTGTTGTTAAAGTGAATTTTAATATTTTCGTATTGCTCCGCTAAGTCCATGAGTTTCATATTTAATACGGAGCGCGAAACGGAATTTATATATTCGGTGTCATCTTTTCCGTATCGCTGAAACATCAGTTCTCCTTCTACCGGATGCATCATTCTTCCATACATTGGAATTGCAATTTTTTTAATCTCTTCATACAAACCGATTTCTTTCAGGGCAAAAATTCCCCGGGTTGAAAGCGCAAGATTTATAGAGCGTCCGCGTTCAACCTCTCCTTTTCGCATGTCGCTGCGCTTTTCATAAACGTTAACTTCAAATCCCTTTTTTGCCAGATAAACAGCAAGGAGTGAGCCTGCAAGTCCTGCCCCGACTAATGTAATTTTGTTTCCCAATGATTTTTTGTTTTGCTGAAATTATGGAAATTAATTTTGAAAACAGATGAAATATTTTTGCTACTAAGCAGGAGTGTGGAAGTTTTCACTTGTTACAAAAACAGTGCGCCCGTCCACGACTGCTTTAGCAGTCGTAAGCAGCAGGCAAAAAATTGAGTTTCAATTTTTTGCCTGCTGCTTGTTCCGACTTCATCGGAACGGACGGGCGCACCTGAAAATAAAAAAACTATTTTTTCTTTGCCTTGAATGTTCCATTCGGCTGGTTGAATTGTATTTCTTTTACCTTGCCGTCTTCAAGAATGAATGTAACTGAATATCCCTTTAAATCTTTTATATCAAAATTATTTTCTTTAGTGGAAATTAGTTCATATTCCGGCTGCCCCGGAACAAATAATTTTAGGGCTTTATTTTTTACGCTTACCGTTACGGTAACTCCCTGCATTTCATACTCACCTGTAAACTTTTCATAGGAAGAAGAGCCGGCGATATAGTCAGGGATTCTTGTAAATTCAATTTCTTTCACTTTTTGTTCAAGCTGTGCATATAGTTTATTTATTTCCCCTTTTTCATTGATGCCAAAGTTAATTAACATTGGAGGGATATCCTCGCTTGTTGATTTGAAATAGTCGTAATGGTAATGAGCAAAAGGAATTTTCAAAGTATGGTAATCAACCATCAGCTTATCATCTTTTAATTCAACCTTCATAGTGCCGTATGCTTCGTTCTGATATTTCCCTACGTAGTCAATTAAATTGTGTGTAGGAGGCGCATCTTCCTTTTGGTTAGGGTCTTTTAAATCTTCTTTTTTTGGCGCTGCCGATTCATCTACTTTGTTTTTTCCTTCAAGAAGGCGGGCATTCCAATCAATGTAGTTGAGGTCGAGCATTCTATCTGCAATCACGTTCCTAATAACATTTGGAAGATTTGTTCCATCCATGTTTGTCAAAACTACTATTCCGATAGAGTCTGACGGGAATAAACAAACATTTGCTGAAAATCCGTCTATGTTGCCCCCATGTTCAAGACGCAGGTGGTCTCTATACTGAGCAACCATCCAACCCAGAGCGTAACTTCTATAAGAAACTTCTTTGTTTGGAGGACCTTGTATAACCATGTATGGAGTATGAGCTTCAAAAACCATTTCCTCGTCAACAACTTTTTTCCCGTTAAACTTTCCATGATTTAAGTTCATTATCACCCAGTTACTCATATCTTTTACATTGGAGTTAATGCTGCCTGCCGGACCTACAGACTGAATGTCTCTGAAATCAGTCAATGTTATTTTCTTTTTTTCTTCCTTGTAGGGTTTTGCATAATCGGAGCTTTTTTGTGATTCAAGGGTTGAAAAATTTGTGCTGTTCATTTCAAGCGGAACGAGAATGTTTTGTCTGGTAAAATTTTCCCACGAGTCACCGGAAATTGCCTCAACTAAAATTCCCGCAGTCATATACATTAAATTCTGGTATTGGAAAATTTCCCTAAATCCTGCCGTAGGTTCAAGAAATTTTAATCGTTCGAATAATTCTTTTCTGGATAAATCAGAACCGTACCACATTAAATCATGTCTTGGAAGTCCTGAACGGTGCGTGAGTAAATCGCGCGCAGTCATATTCATTGTTACATAATCATTGTACATTCTGAATGCAGGCATGTAAGTTATAACCGGCTTATCAAGGTTCAGTTTTCCCTGTGAAACAAGTATGCAGTTATCCATTGCAGTAAATGCTTTTGTACATGAGCCGATTGAGAATAAAGTGTTTTCCGTAACAGGTAGTTTTGCTTCAACATCTCTGTAGCCGTAGCCTTTTGCAATTATAATTTTTCCGTTTTTAACTATTGCAATTCCCGCCCCGGGAACATTCCAGTCTTTTAGCACTTTATTAACAAATTCATCAAAATCTTTAAGTCGCTCTTCATCTGTTTTCGGCTGGGATAAAACAAATGATGCGCTTAAAGTAAAGAATAGTACAAAGGCTAAAAATTTTTTAAAAATATTCATTTTGTATTATTATATTTTTTAAGACGTGAAGAAATATCCTTTGGTTTCAAAAAATTATAACTTAAGTTTTCTTAGTTGCGGGTACTTTAACGCAATTAATACCACTACAATTAAAGTCATACATCCTCCGAATATTACCGACGGTACTGTGCCTAACATTTTTGCAGCAAGCCCCGATTCAAATGCGCCTAATTCATTTGAAGAACCTATAAAGATGCTGTCAACAGAAGAAACTCTTCCCTTCATATTTTCGGGAGTTTCCAGCTGCATAATCAAAGCGCGTATTACAACGCTTACCTGATCAAAAGCGCCGCTTAATCCCAATGCAAAAAGCGATAAATAAAAATTTGACGAAACAGCAAAAAGTAAAATACTTAAACCGAATAAAAATACTGTTATTAATAAATTCTTTCCTGCGTTGTGAGTTAACGGCTTTCGTGTCATTGCCAATCCCATAAGTACAGCTCCTATAGCGGGAGCAGCTCGAAGATAACCTAGCCCTTCGGGACCGGTTTTTAAAATTTCTCCTGCAAAAACCGGAAGCAGCGCAACAGCGCCGCCGAACAATACGGCGAACAAATCAAGAGTAATAGCGCTGAGTATAAATTTGTTTTTGAAAACAAACTTTACACCTGAAAGAATGCTGTCTTTCAATGATTCCTCTTCATTGTAAACCGGCAGATGTTTTTTCTTTATTAAAAGAAAGAGAAAAATTGAAATTGCTGTCAGTACTGCATCAACTGAATAAGATGTTGTTACTCCGTAAAAACCATAAATCAATCCTCCCAGAGCCGGACCCACAACCATACCAAACTGCCAGCTTGTTGTGTTCCATGATATTGCCTTCGGGTATGATTCTCTTGGAATCAGCTGCGATAAAAAAGCAAAATTTGCCGGACTTAAAAAGCCTCTGCCAATACCGCTCAAAAAAATCACTGAGTATATCAAATATAATTTATTTGTGAGTATAAGAGCAGAAACACTTGATGAAATAAACAGCAATGAACACGAACAAAAAAGCATTACAAGCGAAGCTAAAAAAATTATTCTTTTCCTGTTATTTCTATCTGCAACGTGTCCCGCATAAAGTGAAATTGATAGCGAAGGAATTGCTTCTGCCAGCCCTATTAATCCTAATGAAAACGGGTCTTTTGTGATTTCATAAATCTGCCACCCGACAATAACTGCCTGCATCTGAGTTGCAAGCACCATGCTTAATCGTGAAATCAGAAAAAACTTAAACTCGGAAATTTTTAGAGGAGAAAGCAAGATAATTTCT
>JAFDZO010000027.1:0-71527 GCA_018266845.1 Bacteroidota bacterium
CTAAGTTCGGCTGCGCGCCCGGACTGGTTGTGTTTACGTGATTCGACTGATTCCAACCCCATGGCTGAGTATTGTTTGCTCTCTTAACAATGCCGGTATATAAATAATTTGTTACGCTTACATTCATGTTATTAGCAACCAATGTGATGTCATAGGTATAACCTGCAAGACCGTCTGCTGCTGTAATTCTCCAGTACTGCGGAGCTAAGTTGATGAAGTTTACTCCGGGCCATTGCGCGCTTGCATCAATATATCCTAAACCGCCGTTATCTGACAATGTTCCTGCGCCTGATGTAAAGAACTGCGCTGTCAATGTTCCGCCTGTTGTCGGTGCGCCCGTAAAACTAATGGATGCCGGACAGTAGTTTACTCCGTCTCCATAGTCCAACGGAAAGAGCGAGTTAGTTGTAGTGTTGGTGCCGAACCATCTCTTTATTTTTCCTTTTACTGAACCGCCTGTTCTGGTGATACCGCCAACACTCGAAGTGGAGCTTCCAATTGTGAGAGTGTTTGAACCCATATCAATTATTCCGCCGCCCATTGTTAAAGTGCCGTCAACTGTTGCATCGCCTGAAAATGTAAGCGTGGCGTTGTTGCCGTTGCCCCAGTTCAAACCGGAATATACGCCGCCGGGCAGAGTAGTGGCGGTGTTTACTCCTGATAAATCGCAGCTTGAGGTAAATTCATATGCTCCAATATCTGGATTGGTCGAGCTTCTTGCAGTTCCATTATAATCGGTTGTGGTGCCTGTCCCTGTAACACCGGAGTTTAACTCAGGAATTACTGATGTTGAGCTTGTTACAGGATTCAGATTTGTTGCTGATTGCATCTGCGGGTCAGCTACATAAGAATTTGTATTTGAGCCAAAACCGCTTTGTATATTTGAAAGCGTAGTTCTATCTATAGAAATAAATCCTGCATATCCTTGAGTACCATATCCGTAATAAACATTGTAATTAATGGAAGAATATGCAGAGCTTGTTGCTCCTGAATAAATAGCATATACTTTTGCACTAGCATTGCCTGTAGCTACAAGATTGGTAGCAAATATATTATTTCTTATATCTAAATTAGTAGGACCTGTTTGAGCAATTGCCAATGCCGCCGAGATAATTGAAGAGGATGTACTGTAAGGAGTAAATGCCCCTGAACTCATGTTTACTGTATTATAATATAGTTTTATTCCTCCTGTAGTAGAGCTTGAATTTGCAATCAATATACCTGCAATTACATCAGAAGTCATTGAAGTCCATCCTGTGCCTTTTATATTCCAAATAATATTATTGCTTACCGTTATGCTGCTCGATGCTGTGCCTGTATTGATAGTGAATCCCCTTCCGCCGTACCCTCCGGTATTTGTAGAATAAACATCGCTAATCGAATTTGCATTAAAAGTGGAGCTAACAACACCAGTCCCAATTTCAATTCCGCAAGGGTCTATTGTAAGCGTTGTTGATAGATTAAAAATAGTATTATTATTAACTGCAGCTCCCGTAGCCTGCTGCATGGATATGCCCTTAGACGTAACTTCGCTTCCGGCGGTATTTGAACCTATGGTATTGCTTGAAATGACTAAATTGTTATTCAAGCCGGTAGCATTTGCCGATACGGTAATTGCAGCATAACATTTTGTAATCAGATTTCCCTGTATTGTGAGGTTATCATTATCATCACCTGCGGTTCCTATAGAAGTGCCTCCGGCAAAAATGCCGTATGAAGTAGCAGTCGTATTTCCCCCTGTATTTATATTACAATTTTTTATTGTGTTGCCCGTACAGCCGGAACTTGTTCCCTGGCTTGCCAGCCAGATTACAGTCGTTGATGCTGCGGTATTTGAGTTTGTTAATGTTAAACTTTTATCGGAGCCGCCGCTATTACTTCCGTCAATAATAATATTATCTGCTCCATTTAACTTAATTAACGCTGCCCCGGATAACGACCCGGTTATAGTAGCTGTTGAAGCGGGTTTAATTGTAACCGTGAAAGTGCCTCCGCTATAAGTTAACTGATTTAAACTTGCAGTTGATGCCTCAGTTGTTCCAACCGCTTGAATTTCCAGAATAATGTTTCCCGTTATTACGCCGGCATTCAAAGCTGTAAACGCCGCGCCTAATGTCGAATATGTCGCGCCTGTAGTTCCGACAGTATATGTGCCTGTAAATGAAGCTGAAATCCCATATACTTTCCAAGGCACCGGAGCTCCTTGGGTTGGTTTAGAGTTAACATTTTGCACGGGTGGATTGCCGCTATTTCCTGCTCCGAAAGGATTTGAGGTCAGGTTATTCGCCGCATCCTGAGCAGCCACAAACCAATAAATTGAATCGCCGGCAGTTACACTGCCTCCGTTAAGAATAGTATAGTCAACTGTAAAATCATACGGGCTTGAACCATTAGCTGCGGCTACATACTTCCAACCGTTATCAGCGCTTGTATTGCCTACAAATGCGTCATTATCCGTTTTCTTTTTATAGTACAATCTTGGAGCGCTTGCGCCTGATGAAACGCCTACATTATCGGTAATAGTTGCAACACCCGTAAGTGTCCTGCTTGTACCGGCTACGCCGGCGGAAACTGCGCTAAGAGAAATAACCGGAGCAAAAATATCTGTGCCTGCTGTAAAGTTGCCTGCATCTGCTCCTATATCAACCGGGGTTAACCCGCTTCTTGCAGTTCCGTCGTAATCATCTGTTACTGTTGTAGCTGTTGTTCCTGATGCCTCTGCTACAGTTGTTCCGGTCAGGTGAAGGTCAACTGTTCCTGAACCTCCGGTAGCATCAACAAAACTAATTTGTGATACACTTGTTGCAACACCGCTGCCGGCATCTGCCCCTGAAAATGGCTGCCATGCCGCTAACGTATAATTTGTAGTACCGTTTCTTATAGTATTTGCCGCAGTGCTTGCATAATAAAGGTTATGAGAAAGAGTCAACCCAGTAGCAGTAACACCGCCCGTGTAAGTTCCGGCATACGCTGCGGCTACGTTAACAGCAGTGCCTGAAGCATTTTGCCTGTCGTTAACAAAAATATTATTTCTGAATGTTCTCGTGTTTACCGTTTGCTGAGCATTGAATGCAAAAGTGTTATTCACTGAAACAACGCCTGTGCCTCCAACATATACTGAATTATGAATAACGGTATTTGTTCCTAATGCTTCACTAATTCCATTAATGTTGTACCCGGTAGTTATTGATGAACCCGCCGCATTAATCCCCATTCGCACCATATTATTCTGATATGTAGTCAAACCATTTGCAATGTGAATTCCGGTTAACGTTGAACCTGTAGAAGTTGAATTGGAAGTAATGGAATGCACAAAATTTCTTGCAACTAAGTTTGTGCCGGTTGTTGGTCCGCTATACGCAAGCCCTACAACACTTACTGCCGTAGCAGGTGTATTTGGATTTGCAGCCAGTGTATGAATAACATTTTGCTGTACTGTAGCGCCACTCGTAGTACTTGCGGTGTAAGAAACACCAATCACAGCAGAAGATGTACCCGTACCTGTAGAAATTGTTGATGATGTCAAATTTCTGACCGTATTAGATGTAACGCTATACGCTCCGCCGGAAGAACCCTGAGCAAGAATACCTGTAACTAAACTTGCCGTTGATGTTCCTGTCGAAGTTAAGTTTGCTACCGTATTAGATGAAATTGTATGCGTAAATGAAGTCAATGAAGCTGCACCGAAAATTCCTAAAATTGAACTATTTGTAGAGTTCGATATACTGTTTGATGTTGATGTGCTTCCAACTGTGTTTGATGAAACAGTAAATGATCCGTTTGCGCCCTGAAAGCCAATACCTCTTACGCTTGTTGTGCCTGTGCCGGATACTGAAATACTGCCGACAGTATTGTTTTGAATATTAATTATATCTCCGGTTCCTGTTCCCGCAAGAATAGCTGAAAAAATTGCTCCTGTACCAGAACCTGAAAAAGTAATTGACCCTGTACCTGTTCCGCTTCCTACTGTATTTCCTGTGGTAGTACCGCAATTAAATTTACCTGTAACCATACTAATACCTGACTGCGCAGTAGATGTACTTGTTGTAGTAAGCGCAATATTTTGTATCGTATTATTTTGAATACTTGTTGCAGTTGTTGTACCAACTGTCAACTGCATTGCTCTAAAAACTAACGTTGTTGCTGCCGTCAAAGTCATTGCTGTGCCTCCGCAACTCGCAGAAGTACCTCCTATGTAATTACCCGTTATCTGAACTCCGTTATTATTTGCGCTTGAAACTAATATTCCATTAAAAGTTGCGCCTGCGCCAAACGTTGATCTTGTCGCTGTCTGATAAAGACTGTTACCGCTTATCACCCAGTCTGTATTACCAGATGACAAGTTAACACCGCAGCCTGCAAGTGAAGTGCTTGATGAATTGTAGAAATTAAAAATATTACAATTTGAAATTGTATCAGAGCTATTGTAATAAGTTGATGTAGTGGTTGTACCTGCTCCATATACTCCGTTTGTTGGCGTTGAGGCTCCGTCCCTTATATTACAATTATCTATTCTGTTACCATCGTTACCGTTTGTTCCGGTTGTTGTGCTGAATAATATTACACCACTTGTCGTAGAAGTATTTACACCTTGTACGTTACAATAGAATACTCTGTTATTCTGAGCTTCATTAATAAATCGAATTGCTGTGCCAGAAGTACTGGTGTTCGCAACTATTAAATCCATAGCTCCGGTCTGATTAACTCTGCCGTCTATTGTAAGATATGTAGATGCATTTAAGTCTATAGTTGCCGTAGTATTTGCGCTTGAGATAGATAAACCGGAGACGGTTGGATAAACCGTTACAGTATTAGTAGCCGAAATTCCAGCTAATGCTCCAAATGTTATAGGATACGTTTCAGCAGCAGCCGGATAGCCTGCAATAAGCTGAATTTGTAATGGTCCGCTTAGTCCTAAAGAGTTGATTGCAGCTATTGCTAATGTAAGATTATTATACGTACCGCCTGTACCTACAGTAATAGTACCTGATAGCGATGGAGCGCTTGTTGCCTGCGAGCCTGAAAGAACTGATGAAAATCCTCCTTCAGATAATGCGTAAACTCTCCAATAGTACGTGGCACCAACAGAAAGACCTGACTGAACAGAACTTACTGCATTTGCAGCTGTAGTGGTAACATAAGTAAATGTAACGTTATCAGTTGAACGATAAATTGCGTATCCGACTTCATTTGACGCGTTGTCCGACCAATTTAATGTCATCGCATTAACTCCAACGCCGGTAAATGATAATGAAGTGGGAGCGCTTGGCACAGGAGGAGTCATTACGTACGTTCTTCTGGAGCCATTCGCAGCAGAATTTAAGTTTGTAATCGCGCCCGTTGAGTATGCGGTATTATCCGTAAATGATGCAGTTACCGAGCTTGTATTTGACGACGATGTTATATAAAGCAGATTGTTAGTAGTAGTATTTGTAGCAAATCCTATTCCAACAGTCGCGTCTGATGCTTCAGCATTAGTTGTGATAGACATTGCTCCATAAACAAACTCAATCACTCCTGTTGACTCGTATAAACGAACCTGAAATGTTCCGTCATTTGTATAAGCAGTTGCCCACGTCAAAGTCATATTATTGAACTCTATTACAAGGCACCTGTTAGGCGAGGAGCCGACAACTTTGTAATGAGTTTTTCCTGATGTGCCTGTTCCTAAATCTGCTGCAAAAGCAGAAATGATGGGAGTAGTTGTAGTGCCTCCGCTTACCACGTAGGTTGAGCTGCTAGCGCTTGTGCCGGAGTTAGATAAACTGACCAAACCATTAGTCGTAACATTGAACTGTGTGTATCTGTTTCCCATAAGGAAAAAATCAAATCCGATTGAAATAGCCGAAGCATTAACACCTTGATCAACACTGGCACCGGAAATTTGAGTAGTGCCGGTGCCCATATCAACTGTATTGGCATTTAAATCCAATGCTAAAGACCCGGAAGTTGTAGTGCTAAACGTATAGTTAGCGCTGCTTTGCGCAAACACAAAACCGGGGAAAATTTGCGTTAATATTGCAACTGCAAATAAAAGAAAGGAAATTCTTCGTAGAGTACTTTTTCTCATACTAAATAGGGTTATTTTTTAATTAAATTTACAAAGGGGAAATTTGTACAATGAAATATCTTCTTACGCAAAGGTAACTTCATGTACGTTAACGAAGCGATGTTTACAGCGCAAATAGTGCTAATAAAAAAAAACTAAAAGCTGCGCAATGCTTTTTTTACATCAATTCGTAATTGTAAAAATGGGATTTGAAATTATGCAGCAGTGTTTCTTTTTCTTTTAAAAAAAGAAAACTGCCATTTAAGAGGTGTTTATTCTGCCTTTCTTAGAGTTGAAAGGAAATAATCTAAAACAATATAATAAAACTATTTTAAAAAAGAGTTATATCAGACAAAAATTTTCAGGACATTTTTTTATATTTGTGCTGTCATTTTGCGAATATTTTTTGGAAATCCGAATGAACAATTTCCCGGTATAGTAAAACTATTTTATAGTAAAATATAAATACGAAACGGCGGCTTTGCTCCTCCGGTGCCAGTTTAGTATTTACTTCCCCTTCATCATCAGAAGTATTAAGAAATATACACAAGCCAATTAACCCATGCTTTGCCGAAAAGCGGAATGAATTAGCTAAAGGATTTTTTTTTATTCTGAATAAGAGGTTTTATTTAATTAATTTAAAAGAATCTTGAAAAACGAAGGAAAAAAAATATTCATTATTGCAGGGGAAGCCTCCGGCGATTTTCACGCAGCCAATCTTGTTAAAGAAATAAAGCTGCTGCGAGATGATACCGGATTTTGGGGCATAGGTGGCAGTGAAATGAAAATGCAGGGCGCAGTTCTTATACATGATTTCCATGAAATTAACTATATCGGCTTTACAAAAGTAATAAAGAATTTAAAGAAAATTACAGGCGTGCTCAATGATACTGTTGAGCAAATAAAAAGAATAAATCCTGACGTGGTAATCCTTACAGATTTTCCGGGATTTAATTTAAAGCTTGCAGAAAAAATAAAGCCGTTTTTCAAAGGGAAAATTGTATATTACATTTCTCCGCAAATATGGGCATGGCATTATAGCAGAATAACAAAAATAAAAAAACTGATAGATATAATGCTCGTAATTTTTCCTTTTGAAAAAGAAATGTACGAAAAAGAAAATGTCGCATCAGAATTTGTAGGGCATCCTCTTAATAACAGAATTAGCAGCTATCTGGCTAAAAATGAGATTAAGCCGGATTTGAAAAAGGTGGTTTCACTTATGCCCGGAAGCAGGAAGGAGGAAATCGAAAGGATATTTCCTGTCTTTATCGAAGCCGCAAAGAAAATTTCAACGGCATATAATGCAAAAGTTAAAGTAATATGTTCTGAAAATTTCCCTCAGGATTTTTATAAAAAATTCAGCGGGACCGGGAATTTTGAATTTGTAATTAATAGTTCCGATGAGATATTATACAAAACAATTTCCGGCTCCGATTTAGTAATCACAAAGATAGGAACTTCCTCAATGGAATGCGCCCTTCTTGAAGTGCCTTTTATTTCAGGTTACAAGGCAGGCAAGATGAATTATTTGATTGGAAAGAATTTGGTTCGGATAAACAGTTTCGCAATGGTGAACATTTTGCTTCGAAGAAATGTTGTAAAGGAGTTCATACAAAAAGAAATGACGGCAGAGAATATTTTCAACGAAGCTGAGAAAATTTTTTCGGATGAAAAATACAGAGAGACTATGAAAAAGGCTTTTAAAGAAATGAAAGCAATTTTGACCAATGAAAATGCTTCGCATAACGCTGCTAAGATAATTTCAAACTACTTATAAGTATTGAAAAGTTTTTTAGAATACAAACTGCTTCCCTTCTTAATAAATATTCTTGCGGGGACTTTAAGATTTAAGAGTAAAAATGTTTTTTTACCAAAGAATGCGGTTTACATTTTTTGGCATTCACAGATGATAGGCGGGTGGTATTTATTCAAGAACAAAAAAGCTGCAGCAATTGTATCTCAAAGCAAGGACGGGGAAATCCTCACGGGTATCTTAAAAAATTGGAACTACAAAGTATGCCGCGGCTCAAGCTCGAAAGGCGGTAAGGAGGCGCTAAGAGATTTAATTGAATATGGAAAGCAGGGTTATTCTATTGTAATTACACCTGACGGTCCCCGCGGACCTGCAAACGAAATAAAAAATGGCGCGTTAGTGATAGCAAATGAGTGCAGCATTCCGGTTATTCCGGTTAAAATAAAATATTCATCAAAAAAAGTTTTAGCTAAGAGCTGGGATAAGTTTCAAGTCCCCTCTCCGTTTTGCAAATGTGAAGTTGAAATAGGTAACGAATTTTTTTACGAAAAATATCTTGAAGAAAATGAGCTTGTGGATTTCAAAAACAAATTAAAGAAAGAGCTTTGAAATTTTTAAGGTTATCATTAATACCGTTTAGTTTACTATACTGGCTGGTAATAACCTTCCGCAATAAATTTTTTGATTGGAATATTTTTAAGCATGTAAAGTTAAAAACGCCCGTTGTTTCCATCGGAAACATAAAAGCAGGCGGTACAGGAAAAACTCCTTTTGCAATTTTTCTTAGCGAATATTTTTTGAAGAAAAATCTTAAAACTGCAATAATTTCAAGGGGATATAAAAAAACAGGCAGTGAAGATTATTTTATAGAAGGTAAAGAGAGTTATCCTTCGTTAAAAAATTTAGGCGACGAGCCGTATCTTATTTTCAGAAGATTAAAAAATATTTCCGATAATTTTATTCTCGCATCAGGAAAAAGCAAATCCGCGCTTGCAAAAATTGCAGAGGAGAAATATAAACCCGATGTGATAATAATTGATGACGGCTTTCAGCATAGAAAATTATTCAGAAATATTGATATAGTTCTGACGGAACACAAAAAAAATTTATTTGATGATTTGCTGCTCCCGGCAGGAAATCTTCGTGAGACAAAAAGTTCTCTGAAGCGGGCATCTCTTGAAATCAGAAACAACAAGGCTTTATTAATTGAAACAAATGATAATATTTCCATTCGATATAAAAGCGGCGGATACTTTGACGAAAATGAAAACAAAGTTACGCTTGATAACGCAGTTTATACTTTATGCGCCATAGCAAATCCTGACTCATTTTATTCACTTATTAATAGAGATAAAATGAATATTTTGCGGAAGTTTGAATTTACCGACCATTACTCTTTCAACGAAGAGGAGTTAAGGAAGCTGTTTATCGGCACCGATAAAGAAAAAGTAATCGTTACAACAGAAAAAGATTTTGTAAAATTGAAAGAGTTCAAAAATCTTTTTAGTGATTACAAAATAGTTTACTTAAAGATTGACGTAGAGTTCAAAAAAGGCAGAAATATTTTTGAAAATAAACTTAAAGAAGTTTTAAAATTATAATGATTGGTATTACTAAATCGGATTCTAAGTTTGACCGTTATCTAAGCTGGCTGGATTATTTTAAAGTTAATTATTGTGTTTTAGATTACGATAATGCGGCAGAGGGTTTGGAAAAATTTGACGAATGCTCCGGGCTTATTCTCACAGGAGGATGCGATATTTATCCTGAAATTTACTGCGACTGGGACACACCCGAAACAAAAGGAACATACAAGCCCGGGCGGGACGGCTTTGAAATGAATTTGCTTGGTAAGGCAATAGAGCAGAATAAGCCCGTGCTCGGTATTTGCAGGGGTATGCAGTTGATTAACGTCTATTTCAGAGGCAGTCTGATTTTTGATATTGAGGAAATCAGAGGTGTCAATCACAGAAAAATCTCTGAAACGGAAGACAGGTACCACGATATAGTTATTTATGACAATACACTCTTAAAAGAAATATTAGGGGAAGAAAAAATCTCAATCAATAGTTCACATCATCAGTCAGTTGACAGATTCGGCGAGGGATTGATGTGCTCTGCAAAAGCTCCCGATGGAATAATTGAAGGATTGGAGTACTCGAACAAAAAAGATAAGCCATTTTTAGTGGCGGTTCAATATCACCCTGAAAGACTTTTAGAAAGAGAAAATAAAGCATCCAAAAATTTGCTGGAAAGGTTTTTACATGAGTGTAAAGAGTAAACTTTTTCCTGTAATATTTTTTATTTTGACAGGTCTTTCATCTGTTTCATTTTATTCTTGCGGCTCAAGTTCCGTTACTAATGTTAATGATTATACTGTAAGCGAAGTTATTTCTGCAATCAACAGTAATTCCCGGAAACTAAATTCTCTTAAAGGTGAAGGTGTAATTTCAATTGACTCCCCTGAAATGAGCAATTCCGGTTCTTTTACTCTTAGCATAGTAAAGCCTGATAGTTTATATATTAAGCTCGAGGGTCCTTTCGGAGTAAGCATAGCTGCAATTCTGCTCACGAGGGATAAATTCACTTATTATAATATTCAGGATAACAAGGTTATCATAGCTCCTTCAACAGCAGCAAATATAAAAGCGGTGATGAGATTAAAACTGAGTTTAGATGACTTCTTAGAAGGCTTTACTGCTTCATACAGCTTTGCCGATACAAGTTCGCAAAACTATTCGTTAAGCCCTAAAGGAGATAACTTACTTCTTGTGCAAAAAACTGCGGATGAAACGAAGTTTTTCACAATTCATCCAATGAAAAAATATGTGATTCAATACAAAGTAACCGATAGAGACGGGAAAGAAAAGATGATAGTTGAGTATGAGAACTATTCGGAAGAGAACGGGTATTATTTCCCAAACAAAATTAAAATTTCAAGAACTGCAAGCAGCGAATATGTTTTTCTTGATTACAGTTCAAAAGAACTGAACAAGGGATATTTAGGCTATAAAATTAAATACCCCAAGTCAGCTAAAGTTATCGAATGGTAGTTACTTTCTTAAGACGGCTTCCATTACCCTTGTATCGCCGGCTTTTTTAATGACATCCATCGGGAAAACCCACGTAAGTTTTCTTCCGTTTTGAGATGAAGCGTTCGTTGAAATAACGTCATACGGAAATTCAATATTTACTGTAAATGTTTTTCCCTCGAACATTTTGGCAGAGAGTTCATCCATAGAATTGTTTGTGCTGTCTGAATTTTGATCGTCGCCGTTTTCATTAACAAGTTTGTAGTAGAATTTCATGTTACCGTTTTCTTCCCGAAGATAGATAAGTGAATCGCCGTTACCCGATAAGTTATTCATATCAAGGGCAAGAACCGATATCTTGCTGAAGTTATAGTTAACTGTAAGAGTTTTTGATGAATCGGCGTTTAATGCTGAGTTTACATTCATACCGGAAATATACTCCGAGTTTTTAAAACTGCTATTTATCTGGGAGATAATTTCTGTATCATCATAAGGATTTGTTTTCTTAGTTGTATCCAGAGAAGCCAGCGCCTGCATCATTCTAAAAAACTGGCTTGATAGGTTAACCGTCATTGTTTCTTTACCGGTGCCGTTTTTATTAATAACAATGTTTCTTGTAATATCCACGCATGAGCTGAATAAGACTACAAAAGGAAGTAAAAATAAAATTTGTTTGTAAATTTTCTTCATATTGATTTAGAGTTTGATAAAAATATCTACATATCGTCATAAATTATACTTAAAAATTTTTTTCTTGAGTTTTTCTTTTCTTGTATTCTGCGGATTGGTTGATTTCGATTTCCGAACCGATAAAACAAACCAATTAGAAATTTACAAGCAGGAACTTGCAAAGATTGAGAAAGATATTCTTGACACTAAAAGCGCAATTGCATTAAACAGCGAACAGCTAAAAAATTATTCCTCACAGGTTTCAACAGTTGCTGATTTGTTAAAAAGAGTGCAGTCCGACACTTTGAAAGAAGAGCGCGCATTGATTTTAATGGATGAGCAGCTCAAAAAAGTAAATGAAAAACTTGCAAAGATAAAAGCTAAGTTCGGCGCAAGAATTATATGGCTCTATAAAAACGGTGAGAATTATGAAAGCGAGCTTCTATTTAGCTCGAAATCGTTAAACGATTTTTATGTGCGCCTTGCTTATCTGGAGAAAGCTACAAAACTGAGAAAGTCTGAATTTGAAAAAATAAGGAAAGAACAAAAAGTCCTTCAGGAAGCAAAAAAAATTCTTTCACTTTCTTATGTACAAAAAATGAAATATATAGAAGGGAAAGCAGAGGATAAACAGACATTACTTGAGAAAAAAATTCAGTACGAAAACAAAGTGAAGTCTTTGAAGTATAGAGTTGATGAGCTTGAGAGAAGAAAAGAATTTCTTAATAAAAACGTAAAGTCTCTTGAATCTCTTTTAGCTGATAATTCATTCTCTCATTATGTAACTCTTGACCAGACCGTAAACTACGATGGGCGGCCTGTTTCAGCATTAAAAGGAAAACTAATTTTGCCTGTATTAAGCACTTTCGTTACAAAAGATTTCGGATTGAACTTCGATGTAAATGACAGAATATATTCTTTCAATACAGGGATTGATGTTTCCATTGCAAAAGGCTCGGAGGTAAAAGCAATTGCAAACGGCACGGTCGAATCAGTTACTTTTGTTCCAATGTATGGTTTCGTGATTTTTATAAACCACGGTGAGGGATTTAAATCAGCATACGGAATAATCGAAAACATAAAAGTTAAGCAGGGTGATATTGTAAAAGCCGGAACTGTAATCGCAAATACTTCCGATAACGCAAGCGGACAAGGCTTTCATTTTGAATTATGGAGATGGAGCAGACCGCTTGACCCGAAACAATGGATAAAAGTAAATTAGAATAAGTGAAGATTGAGAATCAAAAATATGGTGTTTCGGTAATAGTAACAACTTACAACAGGAAAAAGTTTTTAAAAAGAGCTTTAGACTCTTTATTGAAACAGTCTTTTAAAAATTTTGAAGTAATAATAATTGACGATGGCAGCAAGGATGATTCTGAAAAAATTATTTTCAAGTATTTAAAAGATAATTCTAACTTCAGATACCTTAGGCATTCAAACAGAAAAAATCCGCTTTCAGTAAACTCAGGGATTTTGCTCGCGACCGGAAGATATATCACATTGCTTGATTCAGATGATGAATACAAAAAAGACCATTTGAATATAAGAGTAGAGTTTATGAAAAAAAATCCGACCATTGATTTGATTCACTCCCCTGCAAAGCTTATCGGCAAAGAAAAAGATATGTATCTTCCTGACGCTAGAAATAAAAATAAATTAATTCATATTAACGATTGTATAATCGGCGCAACATTATTCGGTAAGCGTGAGGTTTTCACAAAGCTGAAAGGCTTTAAAGACAAGTACTCAGCTGATTCAGATTTTTATGACAGGGCAATTAAGAAAGGTTATATGACTGCTAAGCTTGAAATACCTTCTTACGTATATTACAGAAATTTACCTGATAGTGTTACTAATAAATTAAAAAAGAAATGACAACGGATGAAAAAATAATGCAGGGATGTATTGCTCTTGCTAAAAAAGGAGCAGGCTATGTTTCGCCAAACCCATTGGTAGGATGTATAATAATCAACAATGGAGAAATTATAGGCGAAGGTTATCACGAAAAATATGGAGAGCCGCACGCAGAAGCAAATGCTATAGAAGATGCAAAGAAAAAAGGACACTCATTAGTTGGGGCAAAGTTATATGTTAATTTAGAGCCTTGTTCTCATTTCGGTAAAAGACCTCCATGCGCCGATTTAATTGTAAGTGAAAAAATTGGAGAGGTTTTTATCGGTATGCAGGACCCTTATAAAGAAGTGAACGGCAAAGGGATTGAAAAACTTGAACAGGCGGGAATAAAAGTTACATCAGGAATTTTAGAAAAGGAATGCCGGGAACTAAACAAGTTTTTCATTACATACGTTACTGAAGAAAGACCTTATGTAACATTAAAAATAGCGCAAAGCATAGACGGAGCGATAGCTCTTAACAATGGCAAGTCGAAATATATTACAAATAAAACTTCACGCGAATTTGTTCATAGAATGAGAAGTGAATATGATGCCGTTCTCATAGGGAAAAATACTGCAAAAATGGATAATCCCGATTTAAATGTAAGAGAAGTTGAAGGAAGAAATCCATTGAGAATAGTGATTGATAAAAATCTGAAGCTACCGAAAGACCTGAAAATATTTTGCGATAATGACAAAGATAAAACTTATGTTATCACAAATGATAAAGAAGGAGAAAATTTAATTCGCATTAAAAACAAAATTTCTTCTAAAAAAATTTTGAAAAAACTGTATGAGATGAAAATCAACAGTATTATAGTAGAAGGAGGCGCGCATTTATTTTCACAATTTCTTGAAGATGAACTTTTCGATGATGTTTATTTTTTTATTGCTCCGAAAATTATAGGAACCGGATTAAGTCCTTTCAATAATTTCAAAATTAAATCATTAGACAAAGTAAAGAACTTAAAATTTGAATATCAAAAAAATTTAGATAACGATATTTTGCTATACTATAAAAATTTATGTTCACAGGAATAATAGAAGGAATGGGAAAAATCGAATCTGTAAATGACAGAGGAGATTCCAAAAAATTTTCAGTAAACGTAGAAGAAAATTTTCTAATAGATGTACGTATTGGCGATAGTGTCTCCGTTAACGGAGCGTGCATGACGGTTGAAGAATACGGCAAAACGAATTTTAGCTTCACCGCAATAAAAGAATCACTCAGCAAAACTAATCTCGGTAGTTTGTCTGCCGGCTCTTATATAAATCTTGAAAAGAGCATGAGAATGAATGCAAAAATTGACGGGCATATTGTTTCGGGACATGTTGATGCTGTGGGTTTAGTGGATAAAATTATTGAGAACGAAGACAGCTGGGAATTCTTTATAAAATTTTCAAATAGATTTTCTGACAATATAATATATAAAGGCTCGATTGCTATAAATGGAGTGAGCTTAACTATTGCAGAAATTGTAAAGGAAGGCAATAAAAATACAACAATAAGAATTTCAATCATACCGCACACTTTTAATCACACAAATTTTAAATTTCTGAGAGAAGGCGATATTATAAATATCGAATTCGACTTACTCGGAAAATACGTTAAAAGAATTTTAAGAAAATAAGATGTCATTTGCTTCCGAAAAGTCAATGTTTGAAATCTACAGAGAGAAAGGTTTCAACAGAAAGTTCAAACTAATAATTTATACTGAACTGAATGAGCACAACAAAGAGACGGAAATTAACCGCGCGTTAGATGGCGATACTGTGTTTGACGGTTTTTTGAAAGACAGCAGAAAAGAGGAAGCAAAAAAAATATTGAAAGGAATTATTGATGAAATGAATACAACTGAAAACGCTATTAGTGAAGACACGATTAGAGAAAAACTTTCCGAATATCTCGCCTAAGTTTTTTGCACAACTATCTCACAAATTTTTTCTTCTGAAATACTTCTCATACAATCAAATGTTCCTATAGGGCATTTATCTCCTCCGTGAATTGAACACGGTCTGCATTTCAACCCCTCTGTTTCAATTATTATGTCGTTTTCTCCATAGGGAAAAAACCCGAATTGCGGTATCGTCGCTCCCCATAAAGAAACAACCTTTGTACCAACTGAATTTGCAAGATGTAACGGGGCGGAGTCATTTGTAATTAACAATCTGCATCGTCTGATTAATTCTGCCGATTCGAGAACGTTCAGTTTTCCCGCAGTATTTATTACATTTTCATTCTGTGAATATGAAATCAAAAAATCTCCAAGCTCCCTATCGCTCTCTCCGCCGATTAGAAAAACTTTTTCATTCGTTTGCTTCAACAATTCCAAAAGTCTTCCGAATTTTTCTTTAGGATACCTTTTCGTAAACCATACTGAACCGGGCGCTAGTGCAATCGCACTATTCGAAATACTATATTCATTAAATAAATTATCCGCAACTTTTCTTTCTTCATCTCCAATGAAAAGTTCAGGTTTGATAATTTCTTTTTCATCTATTCCTAAAGGATTTAGCAGTGAAATATTTCTCTGAATTTCATGAATTCCTGTTTCATATTTCACTTTATTGGTATAAAGAAAAATCAGTGAAGATTTATTGAATGTTATTCTTTGTTTTGCCTTTGTTGAAAATGCCAGCAGGGCTGAACGCGCAGAGCGATGCGGAGAGATTACTACATCATAATTTCCTTTTATCTCATTCTTAATTCTTCCGAATGTATCTTCCCCCCTTTTATCATAAACAATCAGTTTATTGATTAACGGATTATGCTTGAACAAATCCTTTACTGAAGGAATGCAAAGAAAATCTATATGGGAATCCGGCAAATGTTTTTTTAACACTTGTACGAGAGGAAGCGTAAGTATTACATCACCAAGAAAAGCCGTCTGTATTATTAAAATTCTTTTATTCATCAGAACCTCGCATCTTTAAATCGTTTGTGAAACCACAGCCACTGCCCCGGATATTTTCTTATAACTTCTTCAAGCTTTTTATTTACAAGCTGAACAAGCGCGTTTACATCGGAATCTTTCTTCCCGTCATAAGCGACAGTATTTATTCTCTCTACAAATATTTCATAGTTGAAATTTTTTCTTATGCCGTACGCAAGTACAAGTTCGCAGCTTGTTCTTAAAGCAATTTTTACTGCGCCGGGAAACGCAGGCACTTCTATTCCAAATAGTTTTATGTATTCTGCATATTGACTATGCGCCGCCTGATCAATAAGAAAACTAACAATCTCCCCTTCCTTTATTTTTGTAAACGCTTCTTTAATACCAAGACCTAAATTTATTATTGTGTTGCCCGATGATTTTCTCAAACTCATAATATAATTGTTTGCACCACTGCTTGCCTGTTCTTTTGCAACTATGTTAAGATTATAATTTGCAAAATACGGAAAAGCGTAAGCGAATAATTCCCAGTTGGAAAAATGAGCGCTCATTAAGATGAGTCCTTGATTTTTATTCAAACCTTCTTCAAATATTTCAGCGTTATCAACTTTTATGATTTTATCCGTAGCTATTTTATCAATTTTAGGAAGGTAAAACAACTCGAAGATATTTATACCAAGATTTATATAGCATTCTTTCAGAACCGATTTTTTCCATACATTATCTTTTTCAGGGAAGCATAATTTAAGATTATACAAAGCAACTTTCTTCCTTATAGGAAATACATAAAAAAGAAAAAGTCCAAAGGTATAACCTAACCTTTGGACTATCCTTAACGGAAATAATCTTACGAAAAACCCGAATAGATTTATTAAAGCTGTCAATTTAAAATATGCTCACTGAATAATGTAGCTGAGTTTGCTTTTACAATTTTTACTTTCACTTTATCGCCGATTTTACACTCATGCTTTTTAATAAGCTCGCCGTTTTCATTTACGAATGTAACTTCTTTGGGAAGTATTACTGATTTATTACAATCAGTTCTTCCCATAAATTGTTCATCAGATTTTTTGCTGACGCTTTCAATCAATACTTCCATCTCTTTTCCTATCAAAGCGCGGTGTATCTCGGACGAAATTTCCCTCTGTACATAAATAAGCTCGTCCATTCTTTCTTTCTTAACTTCATCGCTTAATCTGTCCGGCATTCTGTACGCCTTTGTATTTTCTCTCGGCGAATAAATAAAAGTATATGCGCCGTCATATCTTACTTGTTTTATAAGGTCAACAGTCATCTTATGCTCTTCCTCAGTTTCAGAGGGGAAGCATGAGATAATATCCGTTGAAAGCCCAATCCCCGGCATTAAATCTTTCGCCTTCTGCATTACCTTCATATAATGCTCAACCGAATACAACCTGTTCATTAATTTTAGAATTCTATCCGAACCTGACTGCACCGGCAAATGAAGATAGTTGCAAATGTTATCGTACTCTGCCATTGTTTCAAGAAGCTTTGTATCGCAGTCATACGGATGAGAAGTTGAGTACCTTATACGAACATCGGGTACTGCCTTTGCAACCATTTTCAGCAAGTCAGGGAAATCTGTATTTTCATAGTCGTATGAATTCACATTTTGCCCAAGTAAAGTTATATCCCTTACTCCGCTATCACGAAGCATCTTTGCCTCATCAACAATATTTTTGAAATTCCTGCTGCGTTCTCTACCGCGTGTAAACGGCACTACGCAGAACGTGCAAAACTTATCACATCCTCTTATAATCGTAAGCCAGGCACTGATTCCTTCTTTTCTCACAGGTACAATGTCATCATAAGTTTCCACTTTGGAAAGTTTCACTGCAATTCCTTTTTCGCCTGATTCCATGGCGCTTTCAATTAGATGCGGAACTTTTCTGTACTCATCGGGTCCCACAATCAAATCAACCATCTTTCTCTTTTCAAGTAAATCACTTCTAAGTCTTTCAGCCATGCAGCCTAAAATGCCTATAATAAGATTAGGATTTGTCTTCTTAAATTTTTTTAAGTCATCAAGTCTTTTATAAACTCTCTGCTCGGCATTATCGCGAATTGCGCAGGTGTTTACTAATATCACGTCTGAATCATTTATTTCAGAAGTTTCATTATAACCGAATTGGCTAAGCACAGAAAGCACGATTTCCGTATCGGAAAAGTTCATCTGGCAACCGTAAGTTTCTATGTAAACCTTCTTATCGTTTGAAGGCTTATTAAAATTCAAATTCTGCTCGGCGGGATTGTTTATAATCAGCTTATTTAGTTCAATCATTTTGTGTATATTTTCAGGTCTCTTAGTTTAATGTGAAAAATATCTCCCGTGCAAACAGAAGAACGCAGCGCCATCCTTAAATAAAAATACTGCTTTGTCTGCGGAGCGTCAACTTCAACCGAACTCATATTTGAAATTGCTTCAGTCCCTTCCAGCGACACAATATTCACTGCAGTATCTGCGGCACTGATATAAAAAAATTTCAAAAAAGAAATATCGGCATCAGTATGAGCGTTGTAGCCCATCCTAATCTTTGATACTCCTCTGAAATCAATCGAATCAAGCGGAACAACTCTCGTAATAACTGTACTGCAATCTCCAACTATGCTGTCTAATAATCCTGTTCTTTCGTATCTCAATCCATATGACTGTTCATTTGTTACAAGATTATCTTTACACCCGGTAATCAAAACCAAAAGCAGTACGCAATATGAAATGTATTTATACAAATTTCAGTTCCTGATTTTTTATAAAAAATTCTCTGGTTACTTCCGCTATTCCCTTAGCATCTATCTTAAGTTCTTCATAAAGCTCTTCAGGTTTTCCATGCTCAATAAACCTGTCAGGGATGCCGTGTATTAATAAATCATTTTTGAAATTATGCTGTGCCATAAATTCAGCTACTGCGCTTCCGAAGCCTCCGATGATTGTATTATCTTCGATAGTAATCACTTTTTTAAATCTGTTAAATACATCATACAATAATTCCCTATCAAGCGGCTTCACAAATCTCATATTGACAACTTCCGCATTTATGCTGTACTCCTCAAGAAGCTTTGCAGCTTTTACAGAGTGGTCAACCATATTTCCTATTGCTAAGATTGCAATATCTTTTCCTTCTTTT
The DNA here is from genome assembly GCA_018266845.1 of Bacteroidota bacterium. Taxonomy (GTDB): domain Bacteria; phylum Bacteroidota; class Ignavibacteria; order Tepidaquicellales; family Tepidaquicellaceae; genus JAFDZO01. The sequence goes on from JAFDZO010000027.1 coordinate 19,445, forward strand.
ACAATTTCACCCTTGCCGATTTCAAGCTGAGTAAACTCACCGGTCTCAACTCCGAGCGCATTTCCCCTCGGGTATCTTAATGCAATTGGACCTTTCTTATAAAGCGTTGCAGTGTAAAGCATATTGCGTAATTCGTTTTCATCTTTCGGAGCCATAACAACCATTCCGGGAATTAATCTCATATAAGTTAAATCGAACGTGCCATGGTGTGTTGGTCCGTCTGCGCCAACAAGTCCGCCTCTATCCATTACAAACACAACAGGAAGCTTTTGAATTGCAACGTCGTGAATAATCTGGTCGAATGCTCTTTGAAGGAAAGTAGAATAAATCGCGGCTACGGGAGTAAAGCCTTCGGTTGCAAGTCCTGCGCAGAAAGTTACTGCATGCTGTTCTGCTATACCTACGTCAAAATATCTGCTCGGCATTGCTTCTTGAAGAAAACTTAAACCTGTTCCGTCAGGCATAGCAGCGTTAACACCGATTACCTTTTCATCTTTTTGAGCAAGCTCAACTAATGCCTTTCCGAAAATACTTGTATAAGAAGGGACGGTAGATTTTTTATGTTCCTTTCCTGTAGCTTTATCGAACGGAGTAAGAGCATGAAGTTTCTGGAAGTGCGCATTTGAATATGAGGGTCCTTTTCCTTTCTCAGTGAGAACATGAAGAAGAATCGGTCCCGACATTTTTTTAATTTCTTCAAGAGTCTTAACTAGATTAACTACGTTATGCCCGTTTACCGGTCCGAAGTATCTGAAACCGAGTGATTCAAACAGCATACCCGGGGTAACAACACCTTTTAATCCACCTTCAACTTTTGCAGCGACTTTTCTTAATCTGTCAGATGTTTTTTTATCAAGCTTTCCTGTTAATTCCCAAACCTTGCTTCTGAATTTGTTATACGATTCGTTTATAACTATGTCGTTAAAATAGTTTTGTATTGACCATACATTCGGAGCGATTGACATCTTGTTATCATTTAACACAACTATAATATCTTTTTTCAGAAGCCCGATATTATTCATCGCTTCATAAGCCATACCGCCTGTCATCGAACCGTCTCCTATAATAGCAGCGACTTTATAGTTCTTCTTCTGGAAATCTCTTGCCGCTGCAATACCGAGCGCTGCAGAAATGGAAGTTGTTGCATGACCTGCTCCGAATACATCATATTCGCTTTCGCTTCTTTTCAAAAATCCGCTGATGCCGTCTTTTTGCCTTATGGTTTTTAATGCGTCTCTTCTTCCGGTAAGAATTTTATGTATGTATCCCTGATGACCGACATCCCAGAGGAGCTTATCGTCAGGTGTGTTAAAAACGTAATGAAGTGCTAAAGTTAGCTCCACTACACCGAGCGAAGCGCCAAGGTGTCCCCCGATTTTAGAAATCGTATCCATTAAATATTCACGAAGTTCGTCGCAAAGCACGCGCAAATCCATAAGATTCAAACCCTTTAAATCCTTTGGATAGTTGATATGCTTTAAAAATTTTGTCGATTCGATGTTAAATTCTTCCAATTTAATTTTGTTTGCTTTTTTGCTTAATCCTGTTTTTTGCATGAACTCGTTACGAAGCTCCAACTTCGTAACGTTATTTACAATTTAGACCTCCGCCTACCCCCCTATTTCGTAATGAGGGGAAAGTCAGGGTTATTTGGAATTCTCCGTATTTATTTTTTCTATTTTTAATTCTGCTTCATTCAGTTTATCACGGCACGATTTTATTAACCGTAAACCTTCCTGATAATTTTTTATTAATTCATCCAATGAAGTTTCCTCTGTGCTGTCATCTAGCGATTCCATTATGCTCTGAAGTTTTTTGAATGAATATTCGAATGAAGTTGTATCTTCTTTTGATTTTGCCATTTTTTTATTTAATTACTGCCTTCCTTGTATCGTCATAAAATTTAATAATAACGTCATCGTCTTTTAATAAACCCTTTGCGTTTGAAACAATTTTATGCTCCTTTTCTACAATTGCAAATCCCCTCTTTAAAGTTTCTTCTGGGCTTGCCGTATGCAAAATTTTTTCGAAGTTATCTAATGTAGTTTTTGTGTTTGAAAATTTTACTTTAACTGATTCCAAAAGTTCCGTGCTCATATCATCTAATCTTATTTTATAATCATTAACAATATCTTTAGTTCTGTTCAAAATGTAACTTCTTGAAAAGCTTTCTACCAATGCCTTTGCGCTTTGTATTCTACTTATGATATTTTGCTTAATTCCGATTTCATACTGCGTTAATCTTTCAAGCAAATCTTTTTTATCCGGCAGAATTAATTCTGCGGCAGCCGATGGAGTCGGCGCACGCATATCAGCTGCATAGTCCGCTAAAGTTGTATCTGTTTCGTGTCCTATTGCCGAAACAATCGGAAGTCTTGAATTTGCTATTGCTCTTACACATTCTTCTTCATTGAAAGTCCATAAATCTTCTATTGAACCTCCGCCTCTTGCCACCACTAAAACATCTAAATTAAATTCTTCTTTGTTTGCCTGTGCAATCGCTTTACAGATACTTTCTATTGAACCCTGTCCCTGAACGTTTGCATGGAAAAGCAAAATCTCCACAACGGGGTATCTCTTCGCAGCAACTTTTTTAAAATCCTGAATTACCGCTCCTGTTTCCGAAGTGATAATACCTATTCTACGAGGGAAATCCGGTAAAGGTTTTTTTCTTTCCGAATCAAAAAGCCCCTCCTCAGAAAGTTTTTGCTTTAGCCGTTCAAGTTTTACGAGAAGCTCGCCAAGTCCGAAGTGTTCCATTTCCGCGACTGTAACAGAATAGCTTCCGTGGGGAACATACACATCTACGCTTCCGCTAACTAAAACTTTCATGCCGTCTTTCGGCTCAAATGGAAGACGCATCGCGCTGGTGCGCCACATCTTGGCGGGAATCTGAGATTTATCGTCCTTTAAAGTGAAGTATAAATGACCCGAACTAAAATGCCGTTTGAAATTGGAAATCTCTCCTGTGAAAACCACTTCGGGAAATTTGTTTTCAATGACACCTTTTATCATTAAAGTTAAATCCGATACCGATAAAAAATTACCTTCCAATAAAAAGTATATAGTTAACTTGTGAAGATACGAAAATTAATTTTGAATTATAATTGCATTTTTTATCATGGAGTTAGAGGATTTTGCTAAAGTATAATTGCATCCATTTTGGCGCCTTCCGTCCCGCTTGTCCCGCTTTAGCGGAGATAAAATCGGGACGGCTGAAGTAATAAAAATCAGAAAATTTCTGATTTTTATTTACAGCAGGTTACGACTATAGTCGTAACAAGGCGCCACTAATTCGGTATATTAATAAGAACTGAATTACTTTGAATAAGAAATACAGGAAGGTTATTTTTGATTGCAATCTTTTAACATCAAGTTTAATATGGCGAAGAGTAAATGAGATTATTTTTTGATTATCTGTGTCATCATAGTAATCATAGCTATTTGTGTTCCTTAATAAAACTAAAAAAATTATAATTCTTAAAATAAAATGAAAATCTACTCTTGGAATGTAAATGGAATTAGAGCAATACAGAATAAAGGATTTATGGATTGGTTCAAAAAATCCAAAGGCGATGTTATCTGCCTTCAGGAAACTAAAGCTCAGGCAGAACAGCTTTCCGATGAAATAAAAAACATAGGCAAGTATAAATCTTACTGGTTCTCTGCCGAAAAAAAGGGCTACTCCTCAGTTGCTACTTATACAATTCCCGAACCGGTAAATGTCAAGCTTGGATTATCTAATCCGTTATACGACTGTGAAGGGCGAGTAATTATTACGGAATATCAGAAATTCGTTCTTGCAAATGTTTACTTTCCTAACGGCGGGCGCGGTCCCGAAAGAGTAAAATATAAACTGGATTTTTATGACGAGCTTTTTTTCTATCTTCAAAAAAATTATCGCGAGAGAAAAGGTATAATAGTAACAGGAGATTTCAACACTGCGCATAAAGAAATTGACCTTGCAAGACCGAAGGAAAATGTAAAAACTTCCGGCTTTATGCCGATTGAAAGAGAGTGGATTGACAGACTAATAAACCTTGGCTATGTAGATGTATTCAGAACTTTTAATCAGGAGCCTGAGCAATATACATATTGGGACCAGTTCACAAAGGCTCGCGATAGAAATGTCGGCTGGAGAATTGATTACTTTATGGTAAGCAATGACATTGTGAAACATGTAAAAGAGGCGCAGATACACGCAGATGTTTACGGCAGCGACCACTGCCCTATTTCAATAACGATTGACTTAAAATAATGAAAGCTCTTGTTTTAGAAAAAACAGGTGATATAAAAGATTTAAAAGAAAATTTGGTTTTCCGCGATTTTGATACCCCCGTTCCTAAAGAGGGCGAAGTATTAATCAAAGTGCAATATGCTGCTTTAAATCATAGGGATGTTTGGATAACAAAAGGATTGTATTCGGGAGTTAGAACTCCGATAATTCTAGGCTCGGATTGCGCAGGTACAATTGCAGATTCAAATGGAAGCTCGTTCAAAAATGGTGATGCCGTAATTGTTAATCCTACTATTAACTGGGGGGTTAATCAAAGCCACCAAAATAAAAATTTTTCAATTCTGGGTCTTCCTGAAAATGGAACGCTCGCTGAATATATTTGCATTCCTTCCAAATATGTTTATCTTAAACCTGAACACCTTTCCTTTAAAGAGGCTTCAGCTTTCCCGCTTGCAGGACTTACTGCTTACCGGGCATGCTTTGTTAGAGGAAAAATTACGGCAGGCGATAATGTTTTAATCACAGGTGTCGGCGGCGGAGTTGCAACATTTGCTATGGTGTATTGCATTGCAGCGGGAGCGAATGTGTTTGTAACCTCCGGCGATGAAGATAAGCTGGAGCAAGCTATTACTTTCGGTGCTGTTGGGGGAATAAATCATAGAATTGAAAACTGGGAAAAACGTTTTAAAGAAATTCATCCAAAGATTAACAAAATAATTGACGGCGCGGGCGGTGGAACATTCGCTAAATGCCTTGATATATGCTCTGAGGGCGGAACGCTTATAAATTACGGAGCGACACTTGGCGCAGTAAAAAATTTCGAGATGCGCAGGGTTTTTTGGAAGCAGTTGAATATTTACGGCTCTACAATGGGATCGGATGAAGATTTTGCAAATATGATTGAATTTATTGATGCAAAGAAAGTGAAACCTGTTTTGGATAGTGAATATGAAATTCAAAACGGAGCGGAAGCATTTGTTAGATTGGAAAGCAGCAAACAGATGGGGAAAATAATCGTGAGAGTGTAGAGACAAATGTCTTGACAAATCGGACAAAAGTCTGTATTTTTGTATTGTGAAGAAAAAAGAAAAAATAATACAAGAGTACCCCTTAGGAACCAGTGAACCTGATATGGTTGTTTCAGAAGCATCAGCCGGTGTATATGCTGCATCTTTCTTTGACTTTGCAGATGCATGCGGTCATCCCAAAGAAAGACTTGCCGATATACTAAACATTTCAGTAAAAACTTTAATGCGCTACAAAACCAGGAAGGCTCGTATGAATCCTCAAAATAGCGAACACCTTCTAAAGTTGTTTGCGCTATACAGAAAAGGAATTGATGTATTCAGCAGCATTTCTTCTTTCAATCAATGGCTTGAAAAGCCTGCCTTTGGTCTTGGAGGCATTATACCATTCAATTACCTCAATACCATATCCGGCATCGAAATTATCATAGAAGAGTTATCTCGAATTGAGCACGGAGACCTTTCATAATTGATACTCTATAGAATTTGTCATGAAAAATGGTCGCATGATTTAACTGCTTCAGGAAATGCCGGAAGATGGAATTCAAAGGGAAAATATGTCATCTACACTGCGGGCACTAGGGCGCTGGCATGTCTGGAAAATATTGTGCACAGGAGCGGTGAAGGCAGCAATGATAACTATAAAATATTATTAATAGAAGTTCCCGATACAACTATCATAACTGAAGTTAAAAAAGAGCAGCTTCAAAAAAACTGGAATGACTACAGTAATTATACCTACTGCCGAAAGTTCGGTGATGAGTGGCTGCGTAACTGCGCTACATTAATTCTTAAAGTGCCTTCTGCAATAATTCCTGAAGAAAATAATTATCTTATTAATCCAAACCATAAGGATTTTAAAAAAGTAAAACTTATAAGAACAGACAATTTCACTTTTGACAAAAGATTAAAAAAGTGAATTGAATCAGGATGATTCAATTAAATATAAATTTTTAAATCCTTCCATATATCTTTCAAGCTAACTTTTGGATTTCTTCCTATAAAAATTCCCAGATTATTTTCATAAGGCATGGAAAGTTCATTTGAAGTTGAATCTAGCACCTCAACAGTGAAAAAATATTTTAAATGGTCTTCTATTTTCCCTCCTAAAATTATCATTGTAGAAATTGAATCGTTTCTCTCGCTTCCCCATAAATAATGATTATTATGAGGGCAGTAAACAAATGGCAGATTGTATTTTTTGCCGTAGTAATTAATAGCGCCCGCTTCTCCATAATTTTGAGCGAAGATGGATGTATGTTTCTTTTCATTCTCCGGTAACGAATTATATATGCGCGCAATTTTATCCGTCATCTCTTCCCACCCGAATCTATCGGCATAGAACTGCGGCAGAACGCCCATAGTGTGCTTTTCCGAGCCTTCCACATTTAATCCGAGAAGATTTTGATAGATGATAAAATTATCAACGCTCAGAACGGGAACTACTATCGGCACGGGGACAAGTTTAAACAAAAATAAAATTATCAGCACGGCATATTTAACTTTAGTAAGATTTCTTTTTTCAAAAAAAGCCGCGGTTGAAACCGCCCCTGCAGTTACCATAAAAGGATAAAGCCCTTCGGTATAATATGGCTTTGCTTTAGTAAATAAAAACAAAATAAGACAAATTAAAAATGTAAGTCCGGCAAGTTTATATTTTTTATTTGCTCCAATGATAAGAGATATTAAACCCGTTATCCAGAAGATTGCATTGGCGGGACCGTAATCTGTAATTTGTGATTTTAAAAAAGATAACACGGAGTAATCTGCATTTTTATACTTTGCCGCGTTATCAATAAATTCTTTCGTAGCAAAATTATTTTGTATATTCCAAATCGCATAAGGAAAAATTGAGATTAAGATTATTGCAGCGCCAATCCAGAAATATTTTGACTTAAAACATTTTCTTTCCTTTGTAAGAACTAAAGATATTACAAGAGCAGCAATTAGAAATATTGTTCCTATTTTATTATTAAATCCTATTCCTAAAATTAGGCTTACGGTTATCCAGTATTTTTCATTTTGTGTATTAATTAGTTTTGCTACAAAATAAAAAAGCAGTGTCCATATAAATATTTCCCAGCCGTTCATCGAATAAAATCCGAAGTTTGCCATGGTAGTCGGCATCAAAGCAACGCAGACAAGTGTCAGATAGCCGGAATATTTACTGCCTCCAAGCTCGATATTAATTAATGACGAAAGAATAAGGAGAGATGCTCCAAGTAATGCGGGAATAATTCTTATTGATAACTGTGATTCGCCAAAGATTGTAGTCCAGATTTTCAGAATAAAAATAGAAAATGCCGGATGGTCAACATATCCGGCACTTAAATGATGTGAACAATCTAAATAATAAAATTCATCGCGGAAAATGGGGTAGTTTAATCCGCCGATAAGTATGAATAGAAAATAGACTAACGAAAAGAAATAAACTTCTTTGCTTACTTTAGAAAGAAGCTTTATCATGCGAATGTTTAATCTGTCTGCTGAATTTTCTTTCTCAATTCATTTAGTTCAGCGTTGATATTATCAAGCTCGGAATATTCAGATGTATCAGGATAATCTTTCTTCTTATGATTTTTCAAATATTTCTCATCATAATCAATTTCAAAATCAGTTTCCGGCTCATATGATTTCCGTTCTTCTCTTTTGCTTTTTATTGCATCAAAGAAAACTTTCACGCCTTTTACAATTCCGCTTACTGAAGCAACCGTCTCCATTACTGGCGGCTGAACTTTTTCCCGGACCGTATCAACTAATTCAGTTACTTTTGTTACGGTATCTTTTACATTTTTTACAGTAGAAGTTACCGTATCCATATTTTTATCAACTGCGCTTGCTATTCTGTTAGCTGTAGAAAGAAATTTATTAGCATTCTCTATCAAAGGCTCGGCTTTTGTTTTCAAATCCATTACGTCATCCGAAACAGACTCGACCTTTTCGGCAAGAGCTTTGATAAGTTTGATTAAAACGGCTACGAACCCTATTAACACTCCTATTATCAGGATTTGCAGTATTACCGATATTATTATAAATGTATCTGCCAAATTGATATAAATTATTGACCCGCTTGATTAGAAGCGGGTCAAGTTTATTTAGTTATGCTTGCTGTTGTTTTGTTTTCTCTTCTTTATAAGCATCTACGCCGGCTTTTACAGCATCTTTTATATGCTGTGTTTCAGTTGTAATTTTCTCCTTAGTCTGCTCTAATGTTGTAGAGGCTTTCAGCTTTGCATCGTTTAAAATTCTGTTTGCATCGTCAATCAAAGAGCTTGCTCTTTGTTTTGCCTGTGAAATTACATCCTGTGCTTTCACTTTTGCTTCATTCATGTAATCATTAGCCTTGCTTCTGGTTACTTCCCAGTACTCTGAAGCATCGTCAATGATTTCATCTTTTTTCTGTCTTATATCGGCTCTCAATTCTTTGCCGCTCTTTGGAGCATATAGCAGAGCAATTGCCGCGCCGATAGCGCTTCCGGCTAAGAAACCTACCATTAAACCTTTAGCCATTTTGTTGTCTTCCATGGAATGTTCTCCTTATTTTATTTTCATTCACTGCCCATTTCAGATAATTATCTAAAATAAACCTTGAATCTGTTATCAAAATAGCAATATAAATCCCTTAAATCAATTTATATTACTTACATTAAATATATACGAATTAACAAGTTTAAAAGTTCAATTTTTATCGCACATACCTGTGCTTTACACCGACCGGAAAATACTCTGCATCACCCGTTTTTCTAAGCTCAATTACAGGCATCTGATATTCTTTGGCTACATAATTTTTGTATTCGCTGTTTATTCTCAAGATTGAATCCAATATCGAATTCCCTATCTCAATCCTCAATTCCTCATAAGGCTCAATTCCCAAAGCAAGCTCAACTGTAATTCTAAAGTGCATATTTCTGTTTTCATCCTCCAATATCTGCATTACATATTTTCCCGTTACAAATTTATTTATCGCCTCAGCTTCGAGTCCGATTGAAATATTTTCGGGATATATATTCGCGCCGAAATACGAGAGCGTAAACATACTCCTTCCAAACACATAAACGAACGGAAGATTTCTCACAATCAATTCGGGATACTCATTCTTAATTTCACCCAAAACATCGTAACCTTCCTTATTTAATATCGAAATCATTTCATCGAACGAATACACTCCGCCGTTATCTGCAATGTGATACCTTATCAACGGAATACCCGAATCTCCCGTAAAAAGCAGCGTGCCTTCGTGCTCTTCAAAATATCTGCTGAACGGGTCATACTGACAAAGAGTCGGCAGCCGCGATTGCCCGAAAATTTTCTTCGACAGTTCAGGATGCTTTGCAAAGAACTTTCTTATCTTTATCGTTAACGGAGTTTCATTTCCGAGCACTCCCGCATCAGCCGTTCCGTATAAAGATGAAAACGAAAGCACTTCATCTTTTATGCCAAGCCGTTCGCTTATCAGACTTCGCCATTCCTCCGATATAACTTCGCCTGCCATAACTAATTTATTATCAAATTTTTTCCAGTCTATTCCTCTTGCAATTCCTGTATCAACTACATCTTTTAAAAATGGCGGATAGCCGAATAAAATCACTCTTTCAAAATTATATGCGAACTCACTTACAACTCTTAATATCTCATCTTTATTATTACCCGGTGTTAGCAGAGTAAGCTTGTATCCTTTCATAGATAAAAATCTCACACAGTTTGTTGTGAACATACCTCCTACCCATGTACCCAGCGGAAAACAAATTACGCACAGATTATTTTTTGCTTGCGGTATAAAACATTCCTCTATCACCTGCTCAAATCTTGCCGAGATATTTATCTCATCCGCTGCATCTCTCATCCAGAAAGTCGGAGTGCCCGTTGAACCGGAAGAAACAGAAACAAAATCAAGACTGGAGAAATCCCCTTTCCTGCACACTTCAGCTATAGGATATTTTCTAACGTAATTATCTTTTCTTATAAAAGGAAGCGTTTGAAAATCTTTTAATGATTTTATTGAAGATGCATCAACATCATTTTCATCCAGAAATTTTTTATATGCCGGAACATTCTCACATGTTCTTTTAAATAAATCTAAAATATGCTCTTCAAGATTTTCAGTGTTAATTCTGTTCAGCTGCGAATTTAAATCTTTTGAAAGGATTGAATTAAAATCTGTTTTTTTCATTGGGGAATTTCAAAGTATTTAAAAATTGCATACAATTCCCCCCCCCCCCTCCTTTTTTAAGGAGAGCTTGTCCCGCAGTTTTTTTGCGGGAGGGTTAGGCGGTGGTCTAAACCATAATTAACTTTCTTGTTCAGACCTGATCCCGCCAAGGCGGGACAGGCACGATTAATAACCTGTCAGGTCAACCTTCACATAGGGATTGTACTGAACAAAAAACGGCATCTTAAATTAATAAGACGCCGTTATTATATAAAAAATAAAATGAATATTAAATATTTATCGCTTCACCATAAGCAACTCCTGCAGCTTCAAGCACCGATTCACTCAAGCTCGGATGCGGATGAATTGTTCTGATGATTGATTCGCCTGTTCCTTCAAGTGATTTCACTGCGACAAGCTCGGTAATCAATTCCGTTGCTTCATTGCCTACAATGTGCGCGCCGAGAAGTTCTCCGTACTTTGCGTCAAAAATAAGTTTTACCATACCGACTGTCTCCCCTGCTGCGCGCGATTTTCCGTTTGCAGAAAAAGGAAACTTACCGACCTTCAATTCATATCCTGCTTCTTTCGCTTTTGCCTCAGTCAAACCTACTGAACCGACCTGCGGCTGGCAGTATGTATTGCCGGGAACGTTGCTGTACTCAATATCAGGCGAGTGATGTCCTTTTATCTTTTCAACGCAGTTAACTGCTTCAGCCGATGCAACGTGTGCAAGCGCCGGCTTTATTGTTTCGTTTGTGCATGAAACGTCGCCGATAGCATAAATGCCCTCAACGTTTGTTTTGTAATTTGAATCTGTGTTAATTCTGTCCTTGAAAACTTTTACACCTATATCTTCAAGCCCAAGATTTTCAATGTTTGCCTTAATGCCGATTGCAACAAGCACCACGTCCGATTCAATTTCTTCCGATGTCTTGCCTGAAATCTTTGTAATAACTTTATCGCCTTTTACCTGAATTGATTCCGTTTTTGTCTCTGTATAAATTTTTACTCCGCTCTTTTTAAATTCGCGCGCAACTACGTCTGAAATTTCTTTATCTTCGACAGGTAAAATTGTCGGCATCATTTCAATGATTGTGATTTCTGTTCCGAACGCATTATAAAAATAAGCAAACTCGCAGCCGATAGCACCGCTGCCTACTATTGTCATTTTTTTCGGAAGCTCTTTTGCAATCATTGCTCCGGTTGACGACCAGATTTTTTCTTCATCGAATTTCAAATCGCCTAAAGTTCTTGCCCTTGCGCCTGTTGCGATAATCGTATGCTTCGATTTTACTGTTTCAGTCTTGCCGTCTTTAGCTGTTACATTTATAGTCTTATCTTTATTAAACTTTGCAGTTCCTTCAATTACAGTTATCTTATTTTTCTTCATCAAAAACCTCACGCCTTTTTCGGAAGTATCTGCCACTCCGCGCGAGCGTTTTATTATTCCCGGGAAATCAAAATTTGCATTATCTACACTGATACCGTATTCTTTCAAATGCCCGACCTTATTTTGCAATTCGGCGCTTTTCAGTAATGCCTTTGTGGGAATACATCCCCAGTTAAGGCATACTCCGCCGAGCCTGTCTCTTTCAATTATGGCAGTCTTAAATCCAAGCTGCGAAGCTCTGATAGCAGCCGTATAGCCGCCGGGTCCGCTGCCGATTACCGTTACGTCAAATTCTTGCATTTTATTGTATAGTATTAAATTATTGGAATTAAATATTAGAACATTCAATTTACAAATATCGTTTTACACATTAAAGGAAGAAGAAAATATATAGAAGAGAAGTTGCCCTAAATAAAACTGAACTCGTTACGAAGCTCCAGCTTCGTAACGTTTACCCGTTCCCACGCAGGAGCGTAGGAACGAGGAAATAAAAAATTTTCTTTTCTTCTCCTTTTCACCGCAAAGATGCAAAGATTTAGCAAAGCCCGCAGAGAAATTTTTATACAATATCCATTCATTTAACTCGTTACGATGTGGAACATCCAGCTTTAGCGGGACTCCAGCGTCGTAACGAGAAAAAATCATTAGTCAACTTTAATTAATACTTAATAGTTTTAACAGTAACCCCATCCTTTAGGATGGGGTATGAAGCTAACTAAGTTTTCCCTTTAGGGTAAAACAGATTATTTGACCCTGAAGGGTCTGCTTACAGTTCATTTGCCCCCAGCCTAAAGGCTGGGGTTAATGCAAACACTTGCGTGCTCTGCGAAAAACTTTGCGCTCTCTGCGTTTAAACGTTCCTACGCAGGAGCGTAGGAACGAGATAATAATAACTGAACTCGTTACGACGCTCTGGCATCGTAACGCAATCCAAATCTCATGTAAAAAAACTATGGAAAATTTTAACGGAATAGGAAAAGCAGTTTTTATAATCGGCCTCATCATTGCGGGCATTGGACTTGTGCTTATGTTCTTCAACAAAATACCCTTCATCGGAAAACTTCCCGGCGATGTTACAATCAAAAGGGAAAACTTCACTGTGTATTTCCCTATCGCAACATCTATAATTTTCAGCATAATCTTATCTTTGATTTTTTATTTTTTAAGAAGGGAATAAAATGGACTGCAAATTTTGTAAAATCGTAAGCGGTGAACTGAAGTGCTATAAATTGTATGAGGACGAAAATCATATTGCATTTCTGGATATAAGTCCAATACAGGAAGGTCATTTTATGATAATTCCGAAAAAACACGGAGAATATATTTTTGACTTAGATGAAACCGAATATACGGAGATAATGAAGCTGGCTCGGATACTTTCCAAAAAATTAAAAGATGCAACAAAAGCAAAGAAGATAGGACTTGCCGTTGAAGGATTCGGCGAGACTCATCTTCATATTCATCTTATGCCGATAAATAAAGCCGGTGACTTAGATCCCTGCAAACACAAAAGAGCATCGGATGAAAAGCTAACCGAAGTATATAATCACCTCCTGCCATTCTTCAAATAAAATTTCACTTAAGACAATTTACCCTCGTTCCCAACGTCCTCGTTGGGAACGTAAAATCCCACCTTCCTGTCAAGCAAATTTTACAAAAATTTACCTATTAGTAGTAATAGGCATGAATGAATTTGAAATGAATTTTTCGTTTATTAAATTTCGGAAGTTCTTTCAAATAATACCTGAGTTTTTAGCAAATTCACGAAATCTCTCGGATTTGTTAAAACAGCGCTTTAACTCAAAACTTACGAGGGGGCGTAAGTTTTGGTATATGTTTTAACAAAATTTAAGGCGGGAAAAAATCGCTATCTTTTTCATGGCAATACTTCAAAAATAAGGTATCAATTTCTAAGGTTCTTATAATAAATTTAATGTGTAATTTTAGGTAATTGCAGGCAGTATGAAAAGCGCTTTTCTTGAAAAAATCCTCGCTTCCAATCAAAGAAAGGGAGATACAACTCTAAAGCTTTTACACTATAAAAGAGTACTCATTGTTATCTTCCTTATTGTAATAAATTCCCTTTTTGGAATCGTCGGATTTATGAGCATAGAAGGATATTCATTCGTTGACGCAATCTATATGACTGCTATTACAATCAGCACCACCGGATTTGGAGAGGTGCATCCACTCACAACAAGCGGAAAAATTTTTACATCAATCCTGTGCATTACTTCAATCGGAACTGTTCTTTATGGCGTAACCATTATTTCATCTTTTTTAGTTGACGGAGAAATATTAAAACTCGTAAAAAATTTCAGTATGAACAAACAATTAAACGAACTGAAAAATCACGTTATAGTCTGCGGCTTCGGTAGAAACGGCAAGCAGGTTTGCGAAGAGCTTGAAAAAGAAAAACGTCCTTTTATTATAATAGAAAGCAACGAAGAACGCCTTGAGTATATAAAAGAACAAAGAAACTATATTTACATTGACGGTGATGCAACTAATGATGAAGTGCTGCTAAAAGCAAAAATAAAAGACGCGAAAGCATTGATTACAACTCTGCCTAACGACCCCGATAATGTTTATGTGGTGCTTACCGCCAGAGAAATGAATCCTGCTATTACGATTATCAGCCGCGCATCGGATGAATCGTCCGAATCAAAACTAAAGCGTGCCGGAGCGAACAATGTTATTATGCCGGAACGCATCGGCGGAACTCACATGGCTACACTTGTTACCAAGCCGGACATAATGGAATTTATTGCTTTGATGACAGGACAGGCAGGAGTCTCTATTTCATTCGAGGAATTTCAGCATAAGGATATAAAACCGGAGCACAAAAATAAAACCATAAAGCAGCTATCGGTTAAGCGGCAGACAGGCGCAACCATAATAGGGTTAAAATCAGAGGATGGAATGTTTCATGTAAATCCGGGACTCGAAACAAAAGTAGAGGAACGAATGAATATAATAGCACTGGGCACAAAAGAGCAGCTCGAAAAATTGAAATCTGTTTTGCTGGTGTGATTTATTTAGTCCACCAGAAAGATAATGGTCCCCCGGAATTTACATAGGAGGAAATTTCGTTTTTTGGAATAAAAACCCTTTGCTCTCCCACAACATAAGGTCCTGCTTGATAAGGATTAAAAACTATGGTAATTCCCTTTTCGCTTACCAGAAAATTTTTATAATTCTCTAATTTTGGCGCTGTCCCTTCTGCAATCATTTCTTCCGCTCCGGCTATACCGATTTTTTCCTGCTGCTCCATTAAGCTTTTCCGGCAAAACTCTGCTACAAACTTTAAATATGTATCCTTAGCAATTGAATCCTTTTTAAACAAATCAGAAAAACTCAAAAGCCCTAAATCCGTAAAATTGTAGTTAAATGTATGTACAAAATAATTCGGATGCGCTGTCCCAGCGATAAATTCATAACATGAAAGCTCAATGCTGATAAAGGAATTCAAAGCATAGAAAGTTTTGTAATCAGTAACAAGCTCAGAGGTCATATCATTAAAAGCTGTGTCGTAAGTAAAAGAGCTAAGATTGCTTTTAAAATCCTTTACCCAACTTTTTTCAAGGGTATCAATGAAAGTATTCATATCCCCTGCTATTCCGCGCAATCCCATTAATGCTTCAGGACCGAAGTTAAAGCTCGGGTATTTTAAATCAACTCTGTATTTATATTTATTGAAAATGCCTTCTTCTTTTGTAAAGGCGGAATCAATTTGAAAGGTTTGACCAAAGGAAAAAGACGCAATAAGCAAAAAAAATACGACGAAGGTTCTCATTTTAAACCAACCTCTTTCTATATAAATTTCTTTAAGGATTTTAACATTGCAATGTTTTCTTCTTCGGTTCCTACCGTTATTCTCAAACAATGCCCTAAGCCAAACGGCTTAAGAGGGCGAATGATAATTCCATCTCGCAGCATGCTCTCATTTATATCGGCAACTTTGTTTTCGTCTCCGAAATCAATCATCACAAAATTTGCGTAAGAAGGAATCCAATTCAAGCCCAGTTTGTCAAATTCATCCGTTATGAATTTATGCCCTTCTTGATTTATCTGCAAAGATTTTTGTAAAAATGCTTCATCTTCCAGCGAAGCAATAGCGCCGACCTGTGCAGGCAGCGAAGGCTCAAAAGGCATTTTTACTTTCATTATGCTTTCAATAAAATCCTTTTGCCCGAAGCCGTATCCGATACGAACAGCGGCGATGCCGTAAACTTTTGAAAATGTTCGTAAAGTAATTACGTTATCATGGCGGTAATGAAGCGAATCAGGATATTCAGGTTTATCCTGCGCAAATTCAAAATATGCTTCATCTAAAATTACAATTACATCTTCCGGGACTTTATCAACAAATTTTTCAAATTCATCTTTAGTGAAAATTGTACCTGTCGGGTTATTAGGATTACAAAGATATATAATTTTTGTCTTTGGATTTATTGCGTTATAGATTGCATCCAAATCAAATTTATATCCTTTTTTCATAGGTACTTCAACATATTTCTTTCCGCTGGATTTAGCCAGCACCTGAAAACCTATGAACGTTCCTGCTGATGAAAGCAGCTCATCGTCATCCTGAAGAAAACACCTTAAAATATATGAAATTATTCCTTCGCTTCCGCTGCCGACTGCAACGTTATCAATATGCAGATCATATTTTTGGGCAATAAGTGTTCTAAGCTCTATTGCGCCTACATCCTGATAGCGGTGAACATCTGACATGCACTCAGTCATAGCCTTTACTGCGTTCGGCGATGGACCTAAAGGGTTTTCATTGGAGGCAAGTTTATATACCCTGTCTAAGTTAAACTCTTTTTTTATTTCTTCTATTGTTCTGCCCGGAACATAAGGGCGAAGACTTTTTATGTGGGATGGTATTAAGGACATTTGCTTTATTTTTTTCAAAATAATTTTATTAATTCAAAGTTAAAATGAATTAATAATTTCAGGTAAATGTATTATGAAATTCTTTTATACTGATTAATGTAATTTTTAATGCTTATTTTACAAAAATTTTAAGCTAATTAATTGTATGAAAATCAAAACATTACTATTATTTTTGTTCTTTGTATTCAATGCAGCAGCTTTTTCTCAAAACAAAGATACAGTTTACGGATGGACTAAAACCGGATTTATCGGAATGAATCTAAATCAGGTTTCGCTTTCAAACTGGGCGGCAGGAGGAGAAAGCTCGGTTTCTGCAACGGGTTTGTTTTCAGGCTTAGTAAAGTATAACTCAAAAAAAGAATTCTGGTTAAATAATCTTGACTTTGCTTATGGCTTGATTAAAAGCGAAGACATTAAGGTTAGAAAAAATGAAGATAAGATTGAATTTACTTCACAATACGGGAAATATGCAGGCGGAAATTTTTTCTATAGCGCCCTGTTTAATTTCCGTTCACAGTTTTCCAATGGTTATAACTACCCTGACGACTCTACTGTTATTTCAAAATTCCTCGCGCCCGGATACCTGAAAGCTGCGCTTGGTATAGACTGGAAACCGGTAGATTATTTTTCTTTATTTGTTTCTCCGGCAACCGGAAGATTTACATTTGTTAATGACCAGGTTCTTGCAGATGAAGGCGCTTATGGTGTTGATCCGGCAGTTTATGATGCCTTGGGAAATAAAATCACAAGCGGCAAAAAAATGAAGGGTGAATTCGGAGCTTCACTCACTGCATTGTTTGCGAAAGAGATAATGGAAAACGTTACTTTGGCTTCAAAGCTGAATTTGTTCGATAATTACACCGACGACGAAAAAGCTAACAGACTAAACGTAGATGTGAACTGGGAAACAGCTTTACTGATGAAAATAAATAAATTTTTAACAGCATCCATTTCGACAAATTTAATTTACGACCACAATATTCCCGTGCCAATTTATGAAACAATAAACGGTGTTAAAACTCAAACGGGAACTGGACCGAGAACTCAGTTTAAGGAAGTATTAGGAATCGGTTTCGGAATTAAATTTTAATTTTTAATAACAAAGGCGTGCTGTTATCGGCACGCCTTTATTAAATAAATTAACTCTGGAAGGTTTTCATAAATTTTCTTATTTGCCTTCTGTGGCGGTAGATGTGCATTATGGCGTGCTCCATAATCTGGTCGAAGTCAAATGATTGTCCCCATGCCACTTCCATGCGGTTCTTGGAATAATCCCACATATCTTCTTCAGCAACTCGCTTGAAACATGTTTCATTAAAAGCAAACATATCGTCAATAGCTTTACAATATTCTCCTGCTGAATTAAGATGAGTTACCTTCGGAGTTACGAATTCTTCGCCCGGGTATTTGTGCTTTAAGATTAAAGTCGGATAGATATATCCGCACCTTAAAACATGGGATAAAATTGTTTGAATGGATTTGCAAGAAGGATTTTGCGTTTCCGAATCAACAATTTTTTCAAGATTTTCATCAGACACATTATTTATAGTCTGCTTTAAATCACTGAGGGCATTTTCATACAGGTCTAATAAAGCCCCGATAATTCCCTCTCTAAAAACTTGCTGCATATACTTGTAAATTTATTTGCCATAAATTTATAAGTATTTTTATTAAAACTCAATCCATTTAATAGAACAACTTCATTCCAAAGCCGCAAAGGCGAGACAAATTTATTTTTCTACAATATCACCTTTAAGAGATACAACAATTGCGACTAAATCATTCATTTCTTTTTCGGGAACATTAAATTTTTTGAGAGAGGCAACAAGATGCCCGGCTGCGCTGTTCCATTCTGCTTCACTAATTCCAAGCCCTTTATGAGACTGCTTCATTGTTCTGCCGATGTAAACGCATGGTCCGCCGGATGCAGCGCAAATCTGGTCCACCAATAGCTGCCTGATTCTCATCTTGGATTCATCGCTTGCTCCTACAAAATATTTGCTGAGCATTTGGTCTGTTACAAGGCGCGGGACAAAATCATCCACAACTGCTGCGATGGCATCATATCCGCCAAGTCGCTTGTAAAGAGATTCCTGCGCTTGAGATTTGCTTACATTTAATGACATAATAAAAGTTACTGCTAAAAGAACTGAAAAGATAATTTTTTTCATTTTTGATAAATTTTATTTTATTTTAGAATAAATGGAATACGGAGCAAAATGTGAAATGGATTTCCCCCCGAAAGAGAAAAATATTTGCCGCAGCTGACAAAAAAATACCTTCCACCTTTGAATTGTAAATAAGTATCAGAATTGCTAATTTTATGCTTAATTATAAACCTACCTTTCATTTTAATGTCTCAGAATAGTTATTCGAAAATCAAGACCTTTGATCAGAAAAACTGGGTAAAAGAAAATTTATCGTATAAAAAAGACACGGGAAGCTGGGCTTGGATTCTGCACAGGATTACAGGCGTTGCCTTAATTGGATACCTATTTCTTCATATATACTCATTAAGCCCGCTAACCCAGGGCGAAGCTGCCTTTACAGATAAGATGAAGTCATTCACAACTCCGTTTTTTATGTTTATTGAGTGGCTTCTTTTTGCTTTTGTTCTCTTCCACTCGCTTAACGGAATAAGAATAGTTTTAGTTGACTGGGCAGACGGGGCAAAGTATCACAGGTCGCTTTATGTCTGGTCGTGGATAGTCGGCGTAATTTTATTTGTGATGATGGGTGTAATTATGTTCTCTTACGAAATCGGCTTATTAGCCAAATAAATTAAATTTTCTATCTTAATGTTCAAGTATCAAAATACAAAATCATCCGGCTCAAAAAGCTGGGTAATACAGAGAGTAACAGGTATTGCTCTTGTAATTTTAATGATTGGTCATTATATATTAATGCACTACAATCCTGATTCCGGTCATACATATCAGGCAGTGCTAAACAGAATGTCTTATTCTTGGTATAGAATTATTGATATTAGCTTCCTGATATTGGGTATGTATCACGGACTGAACGGCGTATGGGGAATTTTCCGCGACTATAAGCTGAAAACATGGCAGAATTACACAATATTTGCTCTTTTGCTTATTTTCGGATTGGCGTTTGTAGCATGGGGTTTGAGTATAATACTTTCTATCCCATATGTGCATACATCAAACATTCATTAATTTACAATTGACTTTTATAGCCAAATTTATAATTTTTGCTAAATTAACCAAAAATTCAAATCTAAAAACAAGGAAAACTCCACATGGAAAAATTCAGTGATCTGCAAAAGAAGCTTGATGACATGAAGACAGATATTGAAAAATTCTATCAAAAAGGTCAGAATGCAGCAGGTACAAGATTAAGAAAGAGTTTAAACGAATTAAAGAAGGTCGCTTCTGATATCCGTAAAGAAATTCAGGATATGAGAGCATCAAGAAAAACTGAAGGATAAATTTTTCTTGTTCTTTCATTCTGAAAGTGGAATCTAAATGAGGGTTTTTGCAGTTATACCTGTATGCCTTAATTTAGAATCCACTTTTTTTTTATAGCCCTTTTATGAAAATATAGGGAGAAATAATATATTCACTAATTTTAATTACTTTCGATTTAATTGAACGCATCACGAATTAGAAATTTTTGCATTATTGCCCACATTGACCACGGCAAATCTACCTTAGCCGACAGGCTTTTAGAAAAAACAAAGACAATCGCTGAGCGCGATATGGTGAAGCAGATTCTTGACGATATGGAGCTTGAACAGGAGCGCGGTATTACCATAAAGCTGCATGCCATTCAGATGAAATATAAATCAATGGCAGGCGAAGATTACATTTTTAACCTGATAGATACTCCCGGGCACGTAGATTTTTCATACGAGGTTTCCCGCTCGCTTGCTGCCTGCGAAGGAGCATTGCTTGTTGTTGATGCTACGCAAGGCATTGAAGCTCAGACAATCAGCAATCTATATCTGGCAATAGATAATGGTCTTGAGATAATACCCGTAATAAATAAAATTGACCTGCCCAATGCAATGCCCGATGTTGTTAAGCAGCAGATTGTTGAACTTATCGGCTGCAAACCGGAAGATATAATTCTTGCTTCAGCAAAAGCAGATATAGGAACTGATGATATTCTTGAGGCAATCGTTGACAGAATTCCGGCAGCTGCAATTAATAATGATAAACCCCTTCGCGCATTAATTTTCGATTCAAAGTTTGATATTTACAGAGGAGTAATAATTTATTTAAGAGTATTCGACGGCATTTTAAAAGAAAAGCAAAAAATAAAATTTTACTTTAACAATAAAGAATTTGAAGCTGAAGAAGTCGGTATTCTTAAAATGGATAAGGTTAGAACCGGCTCATTAGAATCAGGGCAGGTAGGATATTTAATTGCAGGCATAAAGGATGTAAATGATTCAAAAGTCGGTGATACAATTTTTGATGCAGAAAATCCGATTGCAGAACCGCTGCCGGGCTATAAAGAAGTTCTGCCAATGGTGTTCAGCGGAATATATCCTTCGGCAGCAGATGATTTTGAAGAGTTGAGAGATTCGCTGGCTAAACTCAAACTTAACGATGCAGCTTTATCATTCGTGCCCGAAAGTTCGCTGGCGCTCGGATTTGGTTTCAGATGCGGATTTCTGGGAATGCTTCACATGGAAATTGTTCAGGAGCGTCTTGAGCGTGAGTACAATCTTAACATTGTTACAACAGTACCCAACGTAGAGTATAAAGTCTATAAAACAAACGGAGAAGTTGTAATTGTGGATAACCCGTCTTCTATGCCTGAACCACAGCACATTGATTATATAGAAGAGCCTTACATTGCTGCGAATATCATCACCCCCACCGAATACATGGGAAATCTGATGAAACTTGCAAACGAACGCAGAGGAATATTTGTAAACAGCAATTATGTTGATGCAAAAAGAGTTGATTTGCATTTCGAGCTTCCGCTTAGTGAAATTGTTTATGACTTCTATGATAAGCTGAAATCATTTTCCAGAGGATACGCATCGTTTGATTATGAGTTAAAAGATTACAGAAAATCTGATTTAGTTAAACTTGATATACTTTTAAATGGAGACCCCGTTGACGCGCTTTCAACGGTAGTTCACCGTTCAAAAGCTCATGACTGGGGAAAGCGTTTATGTTCAAAGTTGAGAAAACTTATACCAAGGCAGATGTATGAAGTTGCTATTCAGGCAGCAATCGGGGCTAAGATTGTTGCAAGAGAAACAATTTCAGCAATGAGAAAGAATGTTATCGCAAAATGTTACGGCGGAGATATTTCAAGAAAAAGAAAGCTCCTTGAAAAACAAAAAGAAGGCAAGAAGCGCATGAAGCAAGTCGGCTCAGTGGAAATTCCGCAAGAAGCATTTCACGCAGTGCTTTCGCTGGATGATTGATGAACATTTTCAATAATTTTACGTTCTACATATAAACTAAGTTTTTAACTCTTAACACATTAATGGCACTATTAAAAAAGAATCCTGATACTGCAAAGACAAAAGGAAAGAAAAATAAACCAAAAGAATTTTTTGATGCTTTACTCTATGCCGCAGTAGTAGCTTTTATAATAAAAATATTTTTATTTGAGGCATATAGAATACCCACAGGCTCGATGGAAAACACACTGCTTGTAGGAGACTTTCTTCTCGTTACCAAATTCACTTACGGAGCTACTACGCCGAGAAATGTTCCCTTTACAGATATTAGACTTCCCTATTGGAAACTACCCGGCTTTAAAGACCCGGAAAGAGGCGATATTATTGTATTCGATTTCCCGGGCGACAAAGATGAATTGGAGTCGAAAGAAGTTGTAAATTACATTAAACGATGTGTCGGTCTGCCCGGAGATACGATTCATATTGTTGATAAAAAACTTTACGTGAATGGCGCTCCGTTCCCTGACCCGCCGGGTGAGCAGTTTGACAAAGTAAAACGCGAGCCGAACTTTATGAATCCCAGAATTTTTCCAAAAGGAATGCCTTGGAATGAAGATAACTATGGTCCGATTCGAGTTCCTAAAAAAGGAGATAAGCTGAAAATTGATGATAAGAATTTTGACGCATGGCGGATGTTTGCTTTAAAGGAAGGTCATAGATTGCAAATGAATCCGGGCGGAGTAATTACCTCTGACGGAACCGCTCTGCCAAATAATGAATATACCGTTGAAAGAAACTATCTTTTTATGATGGGAGACAATAGAAACAATTCTCTTGACAGCCGTTTCTGGGGATTTATGCCTGAAGAAAACATTGTGGGGCAGGCTTTTATGCTTTACTGGTCTTGGAATGCAAATATCCCGTTCTCAAATTTCTTTGACCTGCTCGGCTCTATCAGGTGGGAGAGAATCGGAAAGCTAATCAAGTAATTTTCCGTTAATCACAAGTCTTTTCTAAAAAATACCGGGAAATTTTTCCGGTATTTTTTTTTGCTTAAATTTTACAATTTCTTAACCTCTGTAACAGAAAATTCTTCAAAAGACTAGATTTTTTTTTGAACTATTTCTAGCCGGTGTGTGTTTAGCTCATTATATATAAATTAAAAAGAGGATATTTTATTGGATACAGGATTACTTTGGATTGTATTTAATGTGTTTGTTTTATCAATGCTTGCGTTAGATTTGGGGGTGTTTCACAAAAAATCTCATAAAGTAGAAATAAAAGAAGCGCTTATATGGAGCGGTGTTTGGATTGGATTCGCATTAATCTTCGCTTTAATGCTATGGATGGGTTGGATTTACAAAGGTAACTATAATCACGAAGAAGTTACAATGAAGTTTCTTACCGGCTATCTGATAGAAAAATCATTGAGCATAGATAACGTTTTTGTCTTTGTTCTTTTATTCGGATACTTTAATGTTCCAAGTGAATACCAGCACAAAGTTTTGTTTTGGGGAATTATCGGAGCGCTTATAATGAGAGTTATTTTTATTTTTGCAGGTGTTGCATTGATAACCAAGTTTGAGTGGATAATATATGTTTTCGGCGCATTCCTTATTTTCACAGGAATAAAAATCGCTATACAAAAGGACAAAAAAATGGAGCCGGAAAAAAACCCAATTCTGAAACTGGTGAAGAAATTTTTCAGAATGACGGAAAATTTTGAAGGCGATAAATTTTTTGTGAAGAAAAAAGGAGTGAAATACGCTACTCCCCTTTTCGCTGTTCTCGTGCTTATTGAAGCGACAGATTTGATTTTTGCCGTTGATTCCATTCCGGCAATTCTGGCAATTTCAAATGATGCTTTTATAGTTTATACATCTAACGTATTCGCAATTTTAGGACTGCGGGCATTATACTTTGCGCTGGCAGGCATAATGCACTTATTCCATTATCTTAACTACGGTCTGGCTGTCATTCTTTCATTTGTCGGCGTTAAGATGATTTTAGGCAAAGGGGTCATAGCTACTGAAGTATCGCTGCTTGTAATTGCAAGCGTTCTTTTGATTTCAGTGATGCTATCATTACTTTTCCCGAAAAAGAAAATCAAAGCCACATAAATTTTCTGAGAAGCTGTGCTAAACTAAGCACAGCTTTTTTTATATCCTTTCCCGAATAGAATAAATATTTTATAAGAAAAATATTTGTCAGGGATTTACATACATATACCTTTCTGCCGCAGAAAATGCTCCTATTGCGATTTCTATCTTATTACAAATCTAAATATTGTTGACAGATTTGTTTCTAATCTGCTAAAGGAAATTGAGATTTCATCCGTTTCTTATAGAAAAGAAAAATTTAATACAATTTTTTTCGGCGGAGGTACTCCTTCCATTCTTTCAGCAGATAAACTCGATATAATCATCAGCTCATTAAAGAATTATTTCAATATTAGTGAAAACCCCGAAGTTACCATTGAAGCTAATCCCGAAGATTTTGCAGATGCAGATTTTAATGAATACAGAGCAGCAGGGATAAACCGTTTCAGCTTTGGAGTACAGTCTTTCAATAATGACGAGCTTAAATTTCTAACACGGGAGCATAGCGCCGGGTATTCTGAAAAAATCATTAGAGAATGCCTGAAGATTTTTGATAATGTAAGCATTGATTTGATTTATTCTCTCCCGAATCAAAAGAAAGATAACCTGATAAATTCACTCAAAAAAGTTATTGAGTTAAATGTTCCTCATGTCTCTGCCTACACATTAATTTTTGAAGAGCAGACAAAACTGTATAATCTGTTTAGAAAAAACTTAGTTACGAAAAATGAAGATTCACTTGAAGCAGAATTATATTCGCTTGTTACGGATTTTCTTACATCAAGGGGCTTTAATCACTATGAAGTCTCAAACTATGCAAAGCCCGGTTACCAATCTAAGCACAACCTGAAATACTGGAGCTACGAAAATTATGTCGGATTTGGTCCATCTGCCCATTCTCTTTACAACGGCAGACGGTGGAATAATTACAGAGATATTGTGAAATACAATCTCTCGCTTCAAAACGGCTCGCTGCCCATAGAAAATGAAATTATTCTGAATAAAGATATGATAAGGTTGGAATTTATTATGCTGGCATTGAGAAGTAAAGGTGTGGATTTTAATCGTTATGAAAGTATGTTTGATGAAAAATTTACAGAGAAATATATAAGTTCTATTTCGGAATTAGTGAATAACAATCTTGGAGTTATCTCAAGCGATAATTTTAAACTAAACGAAAACGGGTTTAGGCTGACGGATGAAATTATAGCGAAATATTTTTGAAGTTAATTTTTTTATTTTTATAAACAATATTTGCAATCAATATTGTTACGAGAATAAAAGGAATTGCTCCGATTAAATCCGCAGCATAATGATAGCGTAAATACACTGTAGAAAAAATCATTAATATAGAGTAAGGCAGATAGAAGTAAAATGTGTTAGAGTTCATTTTTTTAGAGAGGTATGTTATCAGCACAATCATAATAGTATGCCCCGAAGGAAAGGCATCTCTCTGCGCAAACAGCTCAGGATTAGAGTGTCCTGAAGGAATTGACTCTCCAAAATCTATCAAATGCCTGATGTACTTTGCAAAGAATAACCCCGGAAGCTCATTATCTATATCAAGAAAATTGTGGATTGTAAACCTAGGACCTATTGCAGGCACTAAGAGGTATCCGAGAAATGAAAGATAAAACCCGACAAAGACAACAAACATTTCATATTTAAGCTCTTCGTATCTGTGCCAGAGATACAATTCCATGGCAAAAATAATCGGCATAAGATAAAAAATTCCATAAATTATTTGCAGGAATTCCGTTAACAAAGGGTGATTGAAATAGTTTGATACATTGGTCGGATCTCCGCCAAAAATAGCCCTGTCAATTTTTATCAAATAAGAATCATACAGCTTTGGGCTGAGGTAAATCATTAAAACATATATCTGTTTAAAACATACGGCAACCATTAATACGGGATAGAAAAATCTTATCAGTCTGGCAAGCCCCGGCTCCCTTCTTGCAAACTCATCTTTCTTTTCATATATACTTACACAGTAAACTATTCCTATTGCAAGAAAAATATTTACAATCGGAATAAAAAATTTTTCGGAAATCACCGGAAGGGAAAAAATACTTATGAGTGAAAGTATTGCGAGGAAAATAAGATTAGCAACATCGGGGGCTTCTAAATAACGTAATCTATTTTTAAAATCTTCAATCAAAGAGATGCTTTAGATTACAGGATGATTCAAAAGGTATGTAGCAAGAGTCAGAAAAATTGAAACGCCTATTACATCCTGAAAAGCGGTCTCAAACGGACCGGAAGTAATAGCAGGGTCAAAGCCCAGCTTTTTGGAAAGGAACGGAAAAATAGTCCCGACCACTCCTGAAAGATTAATGGAAATGAACATTGAAATTGCGACAGTGAAAGCAAAAAGCAATTTGTCTGAATCTTCCCATATAAATCCAATGCAGCCGACAATTAATCCAACGACTAGACCTATTATAGTGGTAGTTTGAAGTTGTCTTTTTACAGGTTCAAACCACCTGTCGAGGCTTATTAAGCCAGTATCAAGCGCTCTAACAACAATTGCCGCAGACTGCAAACCTGTATTACCTGCAATAGCTGAAATAACCGGCATAAATGATGCAAGCAAAATTACTTTTTTAAGAGTTTCATCATATTGGGAAATTACAAATCCTCCAATGAACTCAATACCCAATGTAATTAACACCCAGGGCAAGCGCAGCTTTGCGATTTGAAACGGGGATTTTTTTTCAAGCTCTTCAGAGTCTGAACCCACCATCTTTGCAACATCTTCTGAATACTCTTCTTCCATAACATCCATAATATCATCACTGCTGATTTTTCCAATTACTCTTCCATCCATATCAACAACAGGCAGCGAAACAAGGTCATAGCTTCTGAAAATATTTGCGACTTCCTGCTGGTCAATATCGGCGCGCACAGAAATTACATCGGGATTCATAACGTCTTTAATAATCTTATCCGGTTCCTTCATCAAAATGATAAACCTTTTTAATGAAATTATTCCGGCTAACTTATTTTCATCATCAACAACCCAAATATTATAAAGCTGGTCAACTTCTTCAGCCTGCTGCTGGATTTCCACTATCCCTTCGGCAACGGTTTTATTGCAATGAACTGCAACATATTCCTTAGCCATGATACCGCCGGCAGTATTCTCATCATATTGCAATAGCTCACGAACTTCCTGCGAATCTTCCTTATCAATCGTATCAAGATTTTGAAGGACTTCATGCTTTTCTTTATCATCAAGCTCGCTTACAAAGTCGGCAGCATCATCCGAATACATCTCACTGACAATAGAGCTTAGCTTCTTGCCTTCAAGACGCTCTACTATTTCATCTTTTCTTTCGTCTGAAATCTCAAGCAGAACATTGCTAGCCGTTTCATCATCAAGAAGAGAAAAAAGATAAAATGCGTCGTCATCCTCCTCAAGATTATCAACGATAACAGCAATATCAAAATCATACAAATCAGCTAATATATTACGAAGCGAACCATCCAGCTTATCGTGTATTAGTCCGGTAATATCCTCAAGAAGCTGCGTATCAACGTCAAGAACCGATTTATATGTATTTTCTTTTGACATTTAAAGAAAAGGGCGTTAAAACTGAAAAGATTTTTGAAGTCTTGCAAGTTAGGAATTACAAGGCGGAGTTTCAATTTAAAAAGGAAATTGAAGGATAAATTTTACAGTACGAATTAATTTCTCAGATTATGTTTTGCGGCAAGTCCTTCGCAATAATTTTTTGCTTCAAGCAAACTTGTGTTGTTTGTTTCTTTGTACATCTTTATTGCCCCAATTAAATTTTCATTTCTAATCAAATCTAATAACTGACTATCTAAAGAAGATTGAGAGTTGAATACATCATTTACTCCTGTTTCAATTTGTCCTTGATATTTAAATAACGCCGGCATTTTTTTCATTACATCTTCCGCCATTTCTACTACTTCCTTTGCCTCTTCCAATGAGATATTTTGTTTTTCACGGACAATCTTTATCGCCTCTAATTTTTTTCCTTCTTCAAGCATTGCCGCAATTTCGCCAATCAGCTTAAAATCTTTTGCTGCTGCCTTAATATTTTTTTTTGTTCGTAATTCAGGATTATAAAGCTCTGTTGATTGCGCAAAAACCTGCTGTCTTTGCATCTGGTAAAAATCACTGTTATTTTTATCCTTACGGAAAAGTAAACGCAGCAAGAATAATAAAACTATCGCAATCCCTGCTCCGAATATAGCAGCTAATAAAATATTTGTCATGTCGTAAAATAGTAAATTAATGAAAGTAAAACTATGCAGTGAACAAAACTATTAAAGTAGATTTTAATTAATTGATTGTTTAATTTGTCTTAAAATCCATAAAAATGATAAATTTTTTTTAATATTAGCTTGCTTAATAAGTGTAAATTTATTTGCGCAGGATTGTGAGAAGCATTGTAACAATCATGAAAGTGGAAAAAGCGATTATTTTACTATAGGGTTTTATACAGGAAGCTATATAGGACAAGGCTCTCAAACTGAAAAGAATTTTTACTTCAATTCAATTTCTACTGAAATAGAATATGTCAAATCTGCTGACTTTTCGTTATACGCAAGAGGAATTTACCAATTTTCAAATGTACATATACCTAATTATTATTCTTGGGCACCTTCAGGGACACAGTTTTTATACTATGAACCTTCTCATTACAAAATGATAATTTCATTCGGCGGACGGTACTATGTAAGAAAAGAAGGTAACGTGAAACCTTATTTGCAGCTTGGTATAAATCAGGAGACACAGTTTCAGGAAAATACAAAAGTTGAATATTTGTACCCTGATGGTGGAAAAGGTTCAGTTACATATTATGATGGCGGGTATTACTTCTACTATTTTATGAATATTGGCGTAGGTTTTAATGTTAAAATTTCTAAAAAATTTTCTTTTGATATGAAATATGACCTTAACAAATCTTTGGAAAATACTTCATATAGTTTTAACGGATTCTCCGTATTAGGAGGTATAAAATATAACTTATAATCTTCTATCGCCCTAAAATCCCCTCGCCGGAAAAATCATTCAGTGAATAACTTGTTCTCACGGGCTGCATCGGCGGATTTTCATTATATACCATTGTCTCCATACCTGCTTCTACAATCACCTTATAGTTATTCTGTACTTCATTAATTTTTCTTGTAAACTCTTCCAGAGTAATTCTTCTATTTTCGTAATCATCGGTTATTTTCTTTTGTTCGGCAAGAGGAGTAAGTGTTGCTTTATTCGTATTATAAACCTCTACCTTCCCTTCAAGAACAGTGATGATTGTTTTACGCTCAATCTTTGTTTCATCATCATACTTAGTTGTATCAATCACGAACCTCACATTGAACTTTGTGCCTCTTGAGCCTACCACCGCATTTTCTGTTGATACTTCATATTTCGTATCGCCGCCCATAACAGGGGCAACCTCAGACCAGGCAGTACCAAGTAACAGCCGAAGCGAAAAACTTCTTCCACCTTCACAGTTTAGCTCCGACATGTTTATCTCGGAGTTTGGCGCGCCTCTCATTATAGAGCCGTCGGAAAGTGTAATCTCTATCATTGATTTCGGGCAGACTTTTATTACATCGCCCTGAGCAGCATTATCTCCAATTGAAGCATTGCTTTCAGTGCCGGGCACTCCGCACTCGCCGGAAGGTTTTATTATTTTAGCACAGCCCTTAATATTTGAAACTTTGCCGCTGCAGCCTGAAGTATAATATTTATTAATGCTGTTTCCGTCAAATAGAAGGCTATCGGAATTGAACTTTACTGATGAAAAACTCTGAGCATTTGATTTATGGGAGGATAGTGTGAAGATTAAAATCAAAAAAACTAAAGGGGAAATTTTTGATTTCATAAGATTTATTTTTAAGAAGATACAAATTTTGAAATGTAATTACAAATTGATAGCCAATCAATATAGATGCAGCTTCATCCCTTCGTGAGTAGCTTTAAAACCTAATTTCTCGTAAAATCTTAAAGCGTCCTTCCTTCGTTTATCCGATGTTAGCTGAACAATCCTGCAATTTTTCTCCTTCCCTCTTTCAATAGCGTAATTTATCATAAGAGAGCCGTATCCTTTTCCCGTCAATCCTTCCTTAATCCTTACGCTTTCTATCAGAAGCCTCATACTGCCCCCGTAATTCAGATTCGGAATAAAGGTAAGCTGCATCGTGCCTGCTATTTCTCCGTCAAGCTCCGCTGTAATCAATTCCTGGTTTGAATCAGAGCTTATTTTATCGAAAAAATCATAATAAGATTGCGGCAGAGGGGTCTCATATTTTTCTCTTTGCATCCCGAGAAAATCATTAGCCAGCATTTCTATAATGCAGGGCAGATCTTCCCTTACAGCTTTACGGAATATCATGTATATTTTTGTAAAATTTTATATAAAATAAAAAAAACAACAAGCATTAAAACAATGAGGAATGAAAAAATATAAACGGGCTTAATTCTCCGTGATGAATTAGCAGCCTTTTCTGATTTTAATTTTTGCTTTTTTTTCTGCTCTTCGTCCTCTGCAAGAATTTTTTCCATCCAGATTTTCGTATCGGTAAAATTTTCGTTTACCTCCATAAACATTGCAGAGTTTGCGCTTTTTAGATTTGACTCTGCATAAGACTTGAGATTAAGAATTCCCTCCGGTATTTCCTGCCTTTTTTTCAAATTGTTAAGATAAACTTTATTGCAGTACTCCAGAATTAATTTACTCACAAAAGCATTTGCTCCTATAACAATGTTATCCAGTTCTAAAAGATAATTCAAATCATTTATATAAAGCTTCTGCATACTGCTGCTTTCCATTTTTGTGAACAGGTCATTGCGTTCCCTCTCGGAAGAGATTCTAAAATAGGTTTTCAGATAAAAAAGGCATTCGTTTTTTAGGTCGGTTATCTTTTTGGCGTTTGATGTCAGGTCAAAATCAATTTCAAAGCTTTCGCTAAGCGCTATCTCTTTTTCAATTTTGAAATCCCTGCAAATAATATCTATGTAATGGAGAAAAGGAATGTGAATACGCTGCCACAAAGCTTCTTTATCGGAAGGATACTCTTCAAGAACTTCGTCAATATACTCAATTGCGCTTTCGTAGTTTCTTAGCGCCACCTCTTCACGCGCAAGAGTTAGTTTGTTTTCGATATTGAGCATATAAAGAAAATAAGCATTTCGTCAAAAATAAGATATGATGTAAGAAGCATCATCATATACTGCTTTGAATCACGCAACGAAAAAAACTAGATTTCCAATTTTGCAGTTCTTGAGTTTTGGAAGGGCGCTCCGTGTGATTTCACGAAAAGTAACATTTTTGTAACATTCTTTATTTTTGAGCTATTTTTAATGGTTTGTTACTTTCTCTGAGCATGTCTAAAAAGTAACATTTTTGTAACATTTTGAATTTTAAATATTGATTATTCAATACTTTTTACTTTCTAGAATGTTACTTTGTCAAATTTGTGTAACATTTCTGCAAAATAATTAATAATCCAAAATTGTGTTAAAGAATTCATTCCTGCCTTAATACCCATACAAAAATATGGCATTTAATCCATAGTATAAAGTCATTTATTTATGCCATATTCAAACCTTATCACACGACAAGAATTGACACAATAAATATTACAAACACAAATTATTTAAACCACGCAGGAAGTGATAAGAGATTTTTTTAGACACAGAAACGCTAAGACTTCGCAAAGTACGCAAAGTTGATTGAAAGAAATTTTTAGGAAATATGCAGGAGTTTCTCATAATTGAATATGAATTAATGACAAGCTCTATGAGAAATGGACTCATTCTTTTGAGTTCTCTTATAAATACACCAGCCGGCGCCGGCAAAAACTATTACTAGCCCTACAACCTGAAGCAAATGAATTCCTTGATGCAAAAAAATAAAGCTGAGCAAAGCTGTTAGCGGAATGCTGAAAAAACTGTATGCCGAAGCAGATGATGCTCCAACCTGCGCTATACATTTATAATATACACCAAATACTGCCGCGCCGCCTAAAGCCCCGCTAAATACAAGCATTAAATAATTAACCTCTCCTAAATTTGCCCAATGAATTTGTTGAACATCTACGAAGGAAATTGGTATTAGAATCAGTAACCCAAAAAAAGACAATACAGAAGTAAACATCGTAGGATGATATTTTTTGTTTATATCTGCAACAAGTGCCGAGCTGAATGAATATAAAATTGCGGCAACAAGAACTAATAAATCACCGTAGATTGAACCGCTTCCATGCTGAACTCCACCAAAACTTGCAATTCCAACTCCTATTATTGCCACTGCCGCCCCCAAAAAAGCTGACCAGGACCATCGCTCCAGTTTAAATATCACCGAAAACACCATAGAAAAAATCGGAGAGACATTAAAAATGATTGATGCTTGCGTTGCAGAAGTTCTCTGAATACCTTCGGCAAAAGCATAAGTATAAAAACCGAAATTCAAAACTCCCGCTATCATTATTAAAAGAAGCTCCTTCTTTGGAATAACTTTCCACTTCCTCCAAAATGTAGCAAAGAGAGCCATTAAAATTACTATAAATGAAACTCTTATGAGAGCAACTACATTGCCGGGTATTCCCTTAAGCAAACTCATAAACAGATAGTTTAAACTTATTAACGCAGCGAATATTAGCCCATAAAAGTTAAAGAATTTACTCCATTTCATTTTCAGAATTAATTTTGGATTGGTAATATAAAAAAATCCGTAGAGAATTTCACTTCTCTACGGATTCAAGGAAATGGAGATAAATGAGACTTTTATATTAATACACGAGACCTGCCGGAGCAGCGCTCATATAAACCATAGGATTGGTGGCGATAATATCATTAAATTCTTTGAATTGAGTAAAGTTTACATTCGAGCACCTGAACGAAAGCATTTCGCAGTCATCTTCATACAGCATTACAAGCACTTCATTGTTGTTTAATTTTTGAAAAGTATATTTCATATTTGTGCCCTTTGATGACCTTTTATTAATCTTCACAAAGGCTTTTTCGAGTTTGTTGAATTCTACTGACATGGTTTTAGAGTTTATAGGGTTAATTAATTAATTTCTGTAACACCTATATTCATATTCCGTGCCAAAGAAAATCAGGATTTACTCCTTCAAAACATGCTAAAAGTAAAAAATTATAGTAGTTAAGATTATAAATGAGATAGTTTACCGACTATATAGAGTAAATCTAAATGAATAAAAGCAAAAAAATAATCAGAACAAGCAGAGCAAGAAGGAGGTAAAGAGTTATGTTGGGAGTTTTTTTAAGGTTAGTATCTTTTGAATATGTTTGTTTACTAAGATTTTCTGTTTCTATAGTTTTTAAATCCGATAAATAGTTTGAATTTAAAGTAGAAAAAGATTCAGAATCAATTTTTTTCAAATTTGTTTCTGTCTGACTGATTTGATTTTTTATTTTGTCAGGTAAAGAGATTTTCTTTCTCCGGGCATCCAAATCACTTCGATAATAAAGCGGCAAAACGGAAGATAGTATCTCCGAGTTTGTTTGGCTGCATGCGTCATTTAATTTTTCTAAAACTGTTATGCTGTTAAAAATCGCTTTAGAAAATTCCTGCTTACGTAATTTTCTTAAAAAATTATTTCTCTCATTATCCGATGAAATTCTAAAAAGATTTACTAATGATTTAATTGCTTTCTCCTTATATTTTTTATAAGGATTATCTGAATCATCATCAAAATAGCTATTATAATCGTTTTCTGAGTCAGAATAAAATAATTCTCCTTCATATTTTTGAAGTAATATATTAAAACGCAGCCACAAAGCATCTTTATTGTTGTTATTATCTTCAAGTATTTTTCCAACGTAAGATAACGCTTTATCGAAATTTTTATGGCTGAATTCAACTTTAGCTAAATCAAGTAATAGATTTTGATTATCACTTTCTTCAGATTTCGCTTCAAGAATATTTATAGTACTGCCGCAATACTCACAGTTAATAAATTCAGTATCATTTTCGGTTAAATTTCGAACTATTGCCGAACACGAAGGGCAACGCAGGGTTTTAAGTTCCATAATCGGAAATTAATAAATAAAAAACCCGCTTTCAATTTCTTAAAAGCGGGTTAACAATATTTAGTACGTATTTAACTCTGAATTCTACATTCTGAATTCTTAATTCAGTTTATCCTAATCTTTGCTCAAGAGCTTTGTATTCGTCCCACATTTCTTTTGGAAGGGTATCGCCGAATTTATCAAAGAATTCTTTCATTCCCGGAAGTTCACTCTTCCAGTTAGCATTATTAACATCAAGAACTTTCTCTATTTGTTCCTTTGTAACATCGAGTCCTTTTGTATCTAATGCGTCAGGAGTAGGAACATTACCGATTGCTGTTGCTTTCGCATCGGCTTTGCCTTCCATTCTTTCGTGAATCCACTTCAATACTCTTGCATTGTCTCCGAATCCGGGCCATAAGAATTTGCCGTCTTCATCTGTTCTGAACCAGTTGATATGGAAAATCTTTGGAGCTTTATCTCCAAGCTTCTTGCCCATATTAAGCCAGTGCTGGAAGTAATCTCCTGCATTGTAACCTATAAAAGGAAGCATTGCAAACGGGTCGCGCCTTATTACACCTACTGCCCCTGTTGCTGCAGCAGTTGTTTCAGAAGACATCGTTGCGCCGACAAATACACCGTGCTGCCATGAAAGAGCTTCATATACAAGAGGAACATTTGTAGCTCTTCTTGCGCCGAAAAGAATCGCGTCAATCGGAACTCCTTTTGGATTTTCAAATTCCGATGAAATACATGGGCATTGAGCAGCCGGAGCCGTGAAACGTGAATTAGGATGCGCAGCGTTTCCTTCTCCGCTATAATCTTTTCCCTGCCAGTCTTTCATTCCTTCCGGTTTTTCTTTTGTATATCCTTCCCACCATGGTTCGTTTTCTTTTGTCAAAGCAACATTGGTGAAGATAGAATTTTTATGCAGCGAGGCAATCGCATTTGGGTTTGTCTTAGGGTTTGTTCCGGGAGCAACTCCGAAAAATCCGGCTTCAGGATTAATTGCATAAAGTCTTCCGTCATCACCGATATACATCCAAGCTATATCATCCCCTACTGTTTTTACTTTGTATCCTTCGTTCTCTAATGCTGAAACCATCATCGCGAGGTTTGTTTTTCCGCATGCAGATGGCAATGCTGCCGTAATATAAGATTTCTTTCCGTCAGGAGTTTCAAGCTCAAGAATAAGCATGTGCTCTGCCATCCATCCCTGCTCTCTTGCAAGCCATGAGGCAATACGCAAAGCAAAACATTTTTTCCCGAGGAGAGCATTCCCGCCGTAACCTGAACCGACTGACCAGATTAAATATTCTTCGGGGAAGTGAGCAATGTATCTTCTTTCAGGATTGCAGTCAGCGACTGAATGCAGCCCCGCAACGTAATCGTATTCATCCTTCATAGAATCCAGCGCTTTCTGTCCCATTCTTGTCATTATTTTCATATTGGCTACAACATAAGCTGAATCGGTTATTTCAACCCCAACTTTAGATGCAGGCGCACCAAGCGGACCCATTACATAAGGCACAACGTACATTGTTCTTCCCTTCATACAGCCATCGTAAACCTCTCGCATGATTTTTTTCATTTCATCTGGAGATTTCCAGTGATTTGTCGGACCGGCATCTTTTTCGTTCTTTGTGCAGATAAATGTCAGGTGTTCTACTCTGGCAACATCGTTAGGATTTGAATATGAAAGGTAACAATTAGGATAGGTTTCTTCATTCAGTTTATGAAAAGTTCCGTCTTCGAGCATTTTGTTAACAAGCATCTGATATTCTTCATCAGAACCATTGCACCAGTAAATGGAATCGGGTTTGCAAAGATTAGCGCATTCCTGCACCCAATCTTTCAACTTCATTGAATAAGGCATTTTTTCTCCTATTATTTATTTATGAATTTTAAAAAAAAATTTATGCAAAAGGGTTTATCACCTTAAGCTTATTTTCAAAAACTTGATTGTGATTTAAATCTTCGGAATAAAGAATGGAGCAATCCGAATTTATGGCTTTAGCTACAATTAAAGAATCATAAAAACTTATACCATATTTGAATCTTAAAGATAATGCATATTTATAATCATCAGTTCGTAAAATTGCTATTTCAAATGCTTTAATTATTTCAGTAAGGTAATTTTGAAGAACCTGCTCGCTTACATTATATTTCTTCAGAAACACATTAACAAATTCACCTATTACTTGATTACTAATGAAAATCCTGATTTTTAGTTCAATTAAATTTGAAGTCAAATTATCTGTAATAATTTGCTTTTTTATTTCAAGATTTGAAGTTTGTTTAAGAAAGCTATAGACTAAAATATTAGTATCCCAAAAGCAATTATCTTTCATTTCTTTCGTCTCTGGTTGTAGAAACATACTTATCTACAGTTATTCTATTTTTTTTCACATACTCTAAAAAATTAGCCATTTTATCTTTTTTGTCTTCCCTTTTTTCCTCTGCCAGTTTATACATAGCATCATCAATGCTTTCCGCTTCAATTTCTTTATTACGGTTATTTTTTATTTTCACTGTTATCATTTACTTCTTTCCTTTAAAAATCTTCTTTATTCTGTTAGTAACTTTTGTAGTTTCTTTTAGCTCCGTTATAGAATTCTGATTATAGCTCATCATTATAGCTACCGGACGGGTTGATTCAAAATTCATCAGTATTATTTTTATCATACTCATAATAGGAATGGATAATATCATTCCCATAATACCCCATACATAACCCCAAACAATTAAAGATAACAATAATAAAATTGGACTTAAATCCAATTTATCTCCCAAAACTTTCGGCTCAACTATATTGCCTATCACATTTGCAAGCACAACCAGAAGTATAAGAATTATTACAGGGGTTACAACATTATCATATTGAGCAAGCGCCGTGAGGAACGGCAATGCAGTTGCTATAAACGAACCTATATTCGGAATATAATTCATCAAAAAAGAAAGAAATGCCCACACCATAAAGAAATCAACATGAAAAGCCCACAGCACAATGCCGACTACAATAGCATGCACAAGATTAATAACAGTCTTCCCTACTATATACCGCCTTACATCAAGGAAGATATCACCCATTGTTTTTGCTATGCTTCTTGCCCGCTCTTCAGAAAATGCCCGCAGCACCCTTCGCTTCAGGCTGCCGAGTTCGGAAAGAATAAAGATCACATAAATCAAAATAAGAATAAAATCTCCGAATATACCTGCAATGCCTGCAAACAGAGAAGTTATTACTCCCTGCACAGAGGCATCCTGAATTATATTTTTCAGATTTATGGACTCTTTGAACGCCTTCTGGTCAAATCCGAATTCCTGCAATTTGTTTCCTGCATAAACTAAAAGCTCATCGAACTTTGCCTGATATTTTGGAATTCCGTCTTTAAAAGGACCTATGCTTGTAAGAACGAATATGCTCGTAATATTTGCGATAATTACAATACTCAAAACAACTATCACAATAGCTAATCCCGAAGGCACTTTTTTCTTTTTCAGCCACTCATAAAATGGTTCAAAAATGAACGCTATAATTATCGCAATAAAAAAAGGAAGCAGAATAGACTGCAATGTTTTTAAAGCAAAAAAAGAAACTCCCAGTATAAAAAGTATTGCCGCTATTTTTAGAACTTTGCTTTCTTTCATTTAGCTTTCAGTTATTTGTAAGTTGGTCTTTTTTTATACGGAACCGGGTCTTCCAATTTTGCCTGCTGAAATCCCCTTAATCTTAAAGCGCAGCTATCACATTCACCGCATGCCTTGGTATTGCTTTTATAACACGACCATGTCAGGTTTATAGGTGATTTCAATTTGACAGATTTCAGCACTATTTCTTTCTTCGATAATTTTATTATCGGTGTTTCAATTTTTATTTTCGTATCAGGCTTTGTGCCCTTCGCAATCATCTCGTTATAAGCATCAAAAAAATTTTTCCTGCAATCAGGGTATCCGCTTGAATCTTCCTCAACTGCTCCTATATAAATATGCCTTGCCCCTATCACTTCCGCCCAGCTTGTTGCTATTGCAAGAATGTTTGCATTCCTGAAGGGAACATAAGATGACGGGACTTTCTTATTTTTTAAATTTGCTTTCTCAATTTTAATGTGCGAATCTGTTAAAGATGAGCCGCCAATATCCCTCAAATATTTTATATCAACAATTAATTTTCTTTTTACTCCGTAATATTTAGCAATTTCGTTGAACGCTTTCAACTCCCGTTTTTCAGTCTTCTGCCCATAGTTTATATGCAGAAATGCCAAATCATATTTTTTCGACGCGTAAGCAGCCGTCAATGCGCTATCCATACCGCCGCTTACGAGAACAATTGCTAAATCTTTTTTACTCTTCAAATTTTTTGTTTATAAATATTTTAATTCTTTTGCTTTTTCAGTAAGTTCATCCCTGAAATTCGGATGAGCAATGTTAATCAAAAGCTCGGCTCTCTGCCTCAGGTTTTTTCCGAATAAGTCAGCAACTCCATACTCTGTAATAACATAATGTACATCACCACGTGAAGTAGTAACTCCGGCTCCCGGAGTCAGATAAGGTTTTATCTTAGAGATAGTATTTTCCTTTGCTGTTGATGCAAATGCCATTATAGGCTTTCCGTTTTTACTCCTCGCGGAGCCGCGTATGAAGTCAACCTGTCCGCCGAAACCTGAATAAATTTTATGCCCTATTGAATCTGCGCAAACCTGTCCCGTAATATCTACTTCGATACATGAGTTAATCGAAATCATATTATCATTTCTTGCTATAGTAAACGGGTCATTGACAAATTTTGACGTTCTAAATTCAATCAGGGAATTATCATCAATATAATCGAATAATTTCTTTGTTCCGATAACAAAACTAGAAACAACTTTTCCCGGCAGAAGCGATTTTCTATCGCCGTTTACTACTCCAAGCTCGATTAAATCAATGAGACTATCCGAAAACATTTCAGTATGTATTCCCAAATCATTTTTTTCTCTCAAATAAGGCAGCACTGCATCAGGAATTGCTCCTATGCCCATCTGCAATGTATCACCGTCTTTGATAAGCATTGAAATGTTTTCTGCTATTTTTCTGTAAACAGCTCTCTCTTCTTTAGGCATATTCGGGTCAACCATCGGGAGTTCGGGAAGCTCAATATCACACTCAACAATATAGTCAATTTTATCTATATGAATAAAATTATCCCCAAGAACTCTCGGCATTTTTTTATTTAACTGCGCAACAATTACTCTGGAATTTTCTGCCGCTATTTTTGAACATTCATTGCTTACTCCGAAAGAACAATAGCCGTGAGCATCAGGCATCGAAAGATGAAGGAAGCATACATCAATTGGAAATTTTCCGCTCTCTAAAAGCAGAGGAATTTCTGAAAGAAAAATTGGAGTAAAATCTGCTCTTCCTTCCTGTACAGCTTTTCTGACATTGTTTCCGGTAAATAATGCATTGTGTCTGAAATGCCCCGTCATTTCAGGATTTACATATGGAGCCTTAGTAAATGAAGTCAGATGGCAAATTTCTACATTATTAAGGTCGTTATATCTATCGCATAATGCTTTTACAAGTAACTCAGGATAACAGCTGTTCGCATGTAAATATACCCTGTCGTCTGATTTGACAATTTCTACTGCCTTCTCAGGGTTTACAATTCTATTCGAATAATCGTGAATCATATATTATGGTGTTTGCTTTTGAAAATACTTCTTATCAATTAAAGATTAAATGATGTTTAGAAGACGGAAAAATATATTTTTTCTCTATGTAAAAATCGGTAAAATTACATAGATAAAAAATGATTTATATCATTTTAGATGAACTTTTTTAATTATTGGCTGTTACAAACATAAACCTTTTAAAAAACAGGAGAAACAAAAATGTCAAAATTGAAATCTGTAATTTTTTTAATAATTCTTTTTATTTCCTCTACTTCAGCATCTTTTGCCGGAGAAAATCCTAAAGAATTAAAAATCGGTGAATCTGTGCCCGACTTTTCTATAACCAACTATGACGGAAACACTTATTCGCTTTCTTTAAACTCCGGTTATACCGTCTTAATGTTTATTTCCTGCGAGTGTCCATATGTTCAGCCATATACATCCAGAATAAACGCTTTAGCAAATGAGTATAGCGCTAAAGGCGTAACATTTTGGGGAGTAAACTCAAATAACAACGAAACAACTGATAGAGTAAAAGAGCACAAAACAGAAAAACAATATCCTTTTCCTGTTCTAAAAGATAATGCCAGTTACATTGCCGATTTATTCGGAGCTAAAAAAACTCCCGAAATTTTTGTAATTGATAAAAATATGACTCTTGTTTATCACGGCAGAATAGATAATGATAAAGATGAATCAAAAGTAACATCATCTGATTTAAAAAATGCGCTGGAGGAACTTCTTGCAGGTAAAATTGTTTCAAACGCAAGCACTGTATCATTCGGATGCGGTATTAAAAGATAATAAATTATATGAACATTATAAAAAAAGTAATATTCCTTCTCCTCCTGCTATCGTTTGGCAGGGCTTATTCACAGGAAATTGAGCCGCTGAAAAATGAAGAAATGGTGAAGCAGATTTTTCAGGACAACGAAAAGAAAATAGTTGTGATAAATCTCTGGGCGCAATGGTGTCAGCCTTGCAAAATAGAAATGCCCGGTCTGGTAAAATTCAGCAAAGAAAACGCTGATGATATGAAACTGATTTTAGTTTCGTTGGACGACAAAAAGGATTTGGAAACTAAAACCAAGCCATTCTTAAAATCATGCGATGTTGATTTTATATCGTACATTAACGCCTTTGATAAAGATGAAAAACTGATTATGATGCTTGACAAAAATTGGGAAGGGGCAATACCGGCAACATTTTTTTACAAAGATGGTGTGCTTGTAAAAAGCCTCATTGGAATGCAGGATGAAAAACAATTTCAGAAAGCTCTCAACGAAGTAAAAAAGATGTAAAAAAAATTTAAGGAAAATTTAAATAAAAAATCCTGCCGAGAAATCTCTTAGCAGGATTTTTCATTTTATATAAATACTCTTTTCTCTAAGCAGATACCGAATGCGCTTTTTGTTTCGCAATTCTGTCCAATCTTCTGCTTCTTTCTCTTCTCACTTTAGGTGTAAAAGGACCAAAAACATATGTCTTGATAATATACCACCAAAAGCTTCTTTGGTTCAATTCAGGGTCAATAGTATGAGCAATTTTGTAATGCGCTTCCGGCGCTTCACTCCAGTGCAAACCTGCTCTATCGTGATGCACTGTATGAAATCCGTTATTAAACAAAAAGAAGTTCAATCCTCCCACAAAATTCCTTGAGTGATTGGTTTCAGATTCTTCATCTGCATGCACATGCTGAAGATAATTAAAGATTAAAACACTGAATAAAGAAAATTGCTGAGGTATAATTACGAAAAGAAGAGCCTTCCTCCAATCAATATACAAAAATATTCCAACGAAAATTATCAGCACAGCATATTGAGCCAAGCATAGATAAAACTTTTCTTTATTGGTTTTTCTTAATTCACTCAGATGGTCTTTAATAGCTTTCTGTTGATAAAAACCGCTTATAGTCGGATAAGAAATTAAAGTGAGGAAATTATTTTTTTCACTGACTCTATAGGTAATAGTGTAATCTCCTAATCTGTTATTCAGCCTGTGATGATTTTTGTTGTGGGTAGGAATCCACGCAAAAATCGGAAAACCATAAAAGCAGGTAAGCCACCAGTCAGTTAATATATTAAGATATTTATTTTTCCAAAGAGGGAGGTGATTATGATTGTGTGTCATTGTAGCCACTGTAACTGCCATGAACATTGCCCAAATGAACATGATGATATTGAAAGCGCTAAAATTCCATTTATCAAGGGTGCTGAAGTTCCACTGAATAACCAAAAGAGATGTGGTTACAAACATGAAAACTAAAGTCTTTACATCAGCTTTATATCTAAGCATTAATAAATTTTATGTTGTTAAATTTAAGTTAGGGTAAATAATACCGTGTAGATACTCACTTATATTTACCCCACACATTAAACTAACTTTTAAAGATTTCTACAGTATAAACTTACTGTAAACTCTAAATGTTCCCTACCATCTTTTTCGGGTCAACTTTAGCGGTAAATTCTTCATCCGTAAGCAAACCTAAACTAATTGCAGCTTCGCGCAAAGTTGTGTTTTCCTTGTGAGCCTTCTTAGCAATCTTTGCTGCATTTTCGTAACCTATATGAGTATTGAGCGCTGTTACAAGCATTAATGAGTTTTCCAGCTGAACATTTATTCTTGCATAGTTAGGCTCTATACCTATAGCGCAATGTTTATCAAACGAATCACAAGCATCTCCAAGTAATCTGGCAGAGTTTAAAAAATTAAAAATCATAACCGGCTTGAATACATTCAGTTCAAAATGCCCCGTCATACCCCCTACGTTAATCGCCATATCATTACCTACTACCTGAGCGCATACCATCGTCATTGCTTCTGCCTGCGTGGGATTTACTTTCCCGGGCATTATAGAAGACCCCGGCTCGTTTTCAGGAATGAGAATTTCTCCAATACCGCTTCGTGGACCGGAAGCAAGCAATCTTATATCATTTGCAATTTTCATCAGGCTGCAAGCAAGAGTTTTTAATGCCCCCGATGATTCGACAATAGCATCGTGCGCTGCAAGGGCTTCAAATTTGTTTGCCGCAGTTCTAAAAGGAAGTCCTGTCAGCTCTGCAATATGTTTTGCGACTATCACATCGTAATTTTTAGGAACGTTTAATCCCGTACCCACAGCAGAACCTCCAAGAGCAAGCTCGGATAAATGATCGAGCGAGTTTTTTATTGCCTTCGCTCCATGCTCAAGCTGTGAAACATATCCTGAAAATTCCTGACCAAGTGTTAACGGAGTGGCATCCATTAAATGCGTTCTTCCGATTTTAACAACGCTCATATATTTTTCAGATTTCTCATGTAATGTAGCTCTCAATTTATCAACATTCGGTAAGGTATTATCAATTAAAATTTTGTATGCAGCAATGTGCATTGCCGTAGGGAAAGTATCATTGGAGGATTGCGATTTATTTACATCATCATTCGGATGTAACACTTTCTTTTCATCCGTAAGTTTACCGCCGCTAAGTACGTGCGCTCTGTTTGCAATTACTTCGTTCACGTTCATATTTGACTGCGTTCCCGAACCCGTCTGCCATACTACTAAAGGAAACTCATCATCTAACTTTCCGGCAAGAATTTCATCGCATACCTGCCCTATTAGCTTCATTTTTTCTTCCGATAAAACTCCGCACTCGTGATTAGCCATTGCAGCTGCCTTTTTAAGAATTGCAAAGGCATACACAACTTCCTTAGGCATTAAATTACCTCCGATTGTAAAGTTCTCCTTCGACCTCTGTGTCTGCGCGCCCCAGTATTTATCAGCAGGCACTTTTACTTCGCCCATGGTATCGTGTTCGATTCTATATTCCATTTTTGTTGAATTATTTAATGAAAAGCTTGAAAATATCAAATTTTTACTGTAGTTAAAATTGCAATATTTTGACCTTATCGCGCAAAAACTGACCGCTCCCAAATAGGCATAAATGCTTGATTTTCCATATAGCGAAACTTACGCTCCCTCGTAAGTTTTGATGTTAAATCTTTGTTTTTATAATGATGAATTTTTCCTTGAAACTCAGATGCTGTAAAAATTCTAAATTTTTAACTTTCTTTTTATTCTTATTTAGACTAAGTTTAAATAAGAATTTCTTAAACTCCAAAAACAATCCAAAAATGCACTTTTTAAAACCATTATTAGTTACTCTCTTTATTTTCTCTCTTTTTGTTCACGTTAGGGCTGATGAAAGACCTTTCCCATACACATATACATCCGATGTGCTGAAAAAAAGCATGCGCGACTTTGAAATCCACACAAACTTCAGAGTCGGAAGGGAAAATTTTTATTCCCGTATCGAAAACCGTCTTGAGTACGAATTCGGCGTAACCGATAAATTTCAGGCAGCTTTTTATCTTAATTTTCAG
This sequence comes from Bacteroidota bacterium, assembly GCA_018266845.1. GTDB lineage: Bacteria > Bacteroidota > Ignavibacteria > Tepidaquicellales > Tepidaquicellaceae > JAFDZO01. The sequence goes on from JAFDZO010000027.1 coordinate 63,673, forward strand.
AACTCAACAAGCGAAAACACTGCCAACAATTCATACGACAGCAAATTTGAGTTCAAAGGTATCTCCACCGAATTCATTTATCAGCTTTCAAATAAATACACGAACTCCTTCGGCTTTGCCCCATATATGGAGCTTACACTGAACACTCGCGAAGTTGAGCTTGAAACTAAACTAATTTTAGATAAAAAAATCGGACGCAGTTTTACTTTAGCGCTTAACTTAAATGCAGAATATGAATGGGAGTACAATCCCCTTCCTGAAAAAACAGAAAAAGAGCTTGAACTGGATATTCTTCTCGGCGGTTCATATCAGGCAACCAATAATTTTGCTTTTGGCTTTGAAGCAAGAAATCACAACCCGATTCCTGACGGGAAAGGGCTGGAGTATTCATCTTTATTTTTAGGACCTAATGTAAACTACAGAAGTGAAAACTGGTACGCAACATTGACATGGCTGCATCAGCTTCCTGCTTTAAAAAAATCGGAAGATATGCCTAATTCTAATATTATTTTAGACGGACAGGAAAGAAACACCGTGAAGCTGCTATTAGGATTTTCACTGTAAATTTTTCACAGCTGCAAAGAAAATTAAGCCCGTGAGATTTTTTTTTGACGGGCTTTTTTAATATTCTTGCGCAAATAAAATTGGTGTTTCAACAAAGGTTCGTAGAGACCCCGCTAAAGTCGGGGCAGGGAGCGATACCTCGCGTCTCTTACTACCTGAGACGCAATGTATTGCGTCTCTACTGCTTAGTTCTGCATTGTTGGTTAAAAAGACCAGTGAAAGTATTGTAAAGATGATTTTATAAAAAGTGTAATGCTTTTTCCGTGCTAAAATCGGGGCAGGCAGCGATACCTCGCGTCTTTTACTTCTTGAGACGCAATGTATTGCGTCTCTACTTTTTAGTTCTGCATTGTTGGTTAAAAAGACTAGTGGAAGCAAAGTAGAAACTGATTTTTTTAAAAATGCAACCACTTTCTCCCATAAAATAAAAAACCCGAAAGAAAATATTCAATCGGGTATAAACTTGTAATTCGTAATTTGAAACTCGTAATTGAAAACTACTCATATCTCAACGCATCAATAGGGTTCAACTGCGCGGCTTTATATGCGGGATAAAGACCGAAGCCGATGCCGACTGCGCTGCAAACAATAAGACCAATGACTACCCAATCGTAAGGAATGACAACGGGCGAATTCAAATACAATCCGACAAGATTGCCTGTAAGAATGCCGAGGAAAATACCTATAACGCCGCCGATAAGGCAGAGCACAATTGCCTCAATTAAAAATTGTCTTAGTATAACGGAATTTTTTGCGCCGATGGCTTTTCGTATTCCGATTTCTTTTGTGCGCTCGGTAACTGATACAAGCATGATATTCATAATGCCCACACCGGCTGCAAGTAGAGAAATAAAAGATATTACACCTGCGCCGTATTTAAAATATTTTGTGAAGCTATCTACGGTTCCCTTTAAAGATTCGTTTGAAAAAATTTCAAAATTATCCGGCTCGCCAGGTTTTACTTTTCTTATTACCCTGAAAACACTCATTACATTTTCCTGACACTCGTTATATGTTTCCTTACTTGGAGCTTGAATAGCAATATTCAAGGATTTTTCTCTTGTACCCCATAAATCCATAAATTTTGTTATGGGAATAAAAGCAATATTATCTTGTGTTTGTCCGAAGCCGGCTCCTTTGGAAGCATAGATTCCAATAATAGTAAACTGCCTTCCGTCCAATAAAATCTGTCTTCCGAGAGGATTTACATTTCTGAAAAGCTTATCAACTGTTTCCAAACCTATTACACATACCGGAGCATTATTAAACACTTCTGTTTCCGTAAAAAACCTTCCCTCTTTAATCGAAAAGTCATTGCATGGAAGAAAATCAGGAATGACACCGGCGATAACAAAACTGGGATTTGTTGTAAGCCCTTCATACTTAAAAGCTTTTGCAAACTCATAATATTCAAGAGACATTGCCTTGTAAACTGTTGCGCGGTCTTTTAAACGAATGCCTTCATCATAAGTAATATCGGGGCGGTTTCTATATTTTGAGTTTCCGGGTCCGAATGATAATGCAGGATATTTTTGTATTTGAAAAGTATTGCTTCCAAGCTGGCTCAAGCCCGTATCAATCCCTGCCTGAAGAGCATTTAGCAGTGTCATTATAGCAATGATAGAAAATAAACCGATAACAATTCCAAGCAGCGTAAGAATGGCGCGGAGCTTATTCGTCCTCAGTGAGTTTAAAGCAAGTAATATGTTTTCAAAAATACCCATTGTTGTTTTAGTTGTCAGTTTTTAGTTGCCGGTTGTCAGTCGTCGTTAGTTAATCGTTGGTCGTCATTCGTTTATTTTTTATGATTAGAAGTTCTTTATATCTGAAATCTGAAATCTGAAATCTGAAATCTGAAATCTGTAATTACTCATATCTCAGCGCATCTACAGGATCCATTTTTGATGCCTGAAATGCAGGGAAAAACCCTGAAAGCACTCCGAAGAAAGCGGAGATAAAAATTGCAAGCGCGACAATCCATAAAGGAATTGCCGTCGGCAAAACAAAAGCGTTTATTATAAGACTTATCGGCAATGAAATAAGAAGACCGATTACACCGCCAAGAAGACAAATTGTAACAGACTCGATTAAAAACTGCATGAGAATTGTCCGCCGCTTAGCGCCGATGGCTTTTCGTATTCCGATTTCTTTTGTTCTTTCCTTCACTGTTACAAACATAATATTCGCTATCCCGATAGAGCCTACAATCAATGCAAGCATTGTAATCATAGTGCCGATAACTTTTATCAGTCCGGTAAGTGATTCATAGGTGCTTTTGAAAGCTTCCTGCTGGTTGATTCCGAAATCATCTCTGCCTCCGTAAGGGATTTTTCTTGTCTTCCTCATAAGCGAAGCAACTTCTTCTTTGGTTTCATCAAGGTTATGCATATCCGCTGCCTTTATATTAATAGAAAGGCTTCTTTTCGTTCCGAATAATTTAAAGAAAAGGTCTATCGGAATTATAACGCGGTTATCGAAGCTCATCCCCAAAAGGCTTCCCTGCTTTTCTACAACTCCGATAACTCTGAAGCTGTAATTCCCGATTTTAATAATTTTCCCTATGGGATTAACATTTTCAAAAAACGCTTTTTTAATATCCGCTCCAATCATAACAACGGGATACCCGCCATCCGATTCCCTTCTTGTCATAAATCTTCCCTCGCTCATATTAACACCTATCGTTGCCTGATACTCATCTGTAGAGCCGATGACGAACACGTTTTCAAGGTCTAAGTCTCCGTACTTCAAGCTTCTCTGAGAGCCGACACTTGGGCACATAGCCGAGGAGCTTTGGATATTTCTCTGAATAAAATTGAAATTAGCCAGAGTAATATCTTTTCTGTTTTTATAAACGTTCCAGTCTTCCTTGCCGAACCATTCAAACTTCTGGACATACAAAACATCTGCTCCGACAGCTTCGATGCTTTTATTGAAAGCTCGGTTGATGCCCTCGATAGCCGTCTGCATAATCGTTACGGCAGTAATGCCGATGATAATTCCTAAGGCAGCAAGAACAGAACGGAGCTTGTTTGCTGTAATTGCTCTGAGGGCGATGGCAAAGCTTTCTTTTATTTCAAGGAAAAAGTTCACTGGAAAATTTTTTGTTATGCAGTTACTTCAGTTTTTTTAATTTTATTCGCATTCGGCATATCGGATTCAATTTCACCGTCTCTGATTTTAATAATCCTGTGCGCGTGCTTTGCAATATCTTCTTCATGGGTAACAAGAATGATTGTGTTTCCTTTTGCGTGAAGAGTTTCAAACAAAATCATAATTTCTTCTCCGGTTTTTGTATCAAGATTACCTGTAGGCTCGTCTGCAAGAATAATCGCGGGATTATTTACAAGCGCTCTTGCAATAGCAACTCTCTGCCGCTGTCCGCCGGAAAGCTCGTTCGGCTTGTGAGTCATTCTGTCTTCAAGCCCGACATTGATAAGAGCGTTTTCGGCTTTTTCTATTCTATCGCTTTTGTTCATCCCGGAATAAACCAGAGGAAGCTCGACATTGTGAAGCGCATCTATCCTCGCAAGAAGATTGAACGTCTGAAACACAAAGCCGATTTCTTTATTTCTGACTTCAGCTAACTCCTGATCGTCCATATCGCTTACATTCTGACCGCTGAGAATATACTCACCGGAGGTAGGCGTATCTAAGCAGCCGATAATATTCATCAGGGTAGATTTTCCCGAGCCGGAAGGACCCATAATTGCGACGTATTCGTTCCTGTTGATTGTAAGGCTGACACCTTTTAATACGGTCAGGTCTTCCATACCCATTACGTAGGTCTTCGTTATATCTTTTAGGTCTATTACAGTTTCCATTTTAAAATTGGCAGTTAAGAAATTTTATTCTTTATCTTTCTTTTTCATCTTTACTTCATTATCAACTTTCACCTTAGAATTATCTTCAAGTTCAGTGTTAATTGCTTTGTAACTGCCCTTCACAACTTCCTCGCCGTCTGCAAGCCCTTCGGTAATTTCGATATAGTTATCATCGCTAATGCCGGTTTTTACATTCTTCTTTTTTGCAGCTCCGTTTTCTACAATGAATACAACTTCCTGAGGCTTATTCTTTTTTTCTTTCTTGTTATCGCCTTTTCTCTGAAGGTTTTCATTACTTTCATCAAGTACATTCTGGTTCATAATTGTTTCATCACGCACTGTGATACTTTGAATAGGCACGGTGATAACATTGTTTCTCTTGTCAACTTCAATATCGCAGGTGCAGCTCATTCCGGGGCGAAGCTCGGCATCTTTATCAAGAATTCTCACCTTTACCACAAAGTTTACCACTTCTTCCTGAGTTCCTGTGCCTTTGCTTTTTGCAGTGTTTGCAATTTCATATACATATCCGGTGAAAACTCTGTTCGGGAAAGCGTCAACCTGTATCCTCGCAGTATCGCCGATATTAATCAAAGCCACGTCGGTTTCGCTGACATCAATCTGGCATTCCATCGAAGACAAATCGGAAATTGTCATTATTCCCGTTCCCTGATTAAAACTCGTTCCAAGAACTTTTTCACCAACTTCATTATTTAGCTGCGTAACGGTTCCGCTCATAGGAGCATATATAGTAGTCTTTGAAATGTCATACTTAATTTTTGCAAGCCCTGTTTTTGAAAGATTAATATTTGCGCGGTTGTTATTCAACTGGGCAAGTGTCTGTTCATAGTTCAATCTCGCATTATCCAAATCTGACTGCGAGGCAAGACCCTTTTTCTGAAGCTCCTGAATCCTTTCAAACTCAAGCTTAGTCTTTTGAACTCCGACTTCATTTATCTTCATTGTGCTTTCAGCCACTTTCACCTGAGCGTTTTGTTCCTGTATCTGCGGGGCGTATGCTTCCTGTTTAATCTTTACGACTAAATCACCTTTCTTTACCTCTTCCCCTTCTTTAAACGGCAAAGCAACAATTTCACCGCTGACTTCTGAACTGATAACGACTTTCGTCTCAGCCTGAATTTTTCCGGTAGCGGTTACGAGCTGCGTTATATTGCGTTTTTTGATTTTTTCGGTCTGCACCTCTACCATCTTCTCTTTTTTGCTTGAGGCAAGAACTGCAATCACAATGATGATAACGAGAAATATTGCTCCGAATATTACAAATTTCTTTTTCTTGCTTTTTCTTTTTTTGTTTACCTGTACCGGCTTTACTTGCGGATTTGCGTCTGACATATTAGGTATAGATTAATTTTTTTATTTAGTAGTTTAATTCGCCCGTGTAATAATCCAATCTTGCTTTGGCTGTAATAAAGTCGTAGAGGGCGGTAATTCTGTTTATCAATAAATTGTTATAATTTGTCTGTGCTGTCTGAACATCTAAAATAGTATTAAGCCCGACTCTGTAGCTCTCTTCGGAAAGCAGCTTATCCTGCTCAGCAGATTTCAGGCTTCGCTCAAGAATTTCATACTGCTTATACGCGGTTTCCAAATCGAGCCTTGCTTTCTTTATATCTGATGTAAACTGCTGCTCAAGCTGGCTGAGGTCTTCTCTTTTTTGCTTTATGTTTACTTCGGCAACCTGTTCCCTTACCTTCGTGCTGTATCCCTGAAATATCGGATAGCTGAGATTAATTCCGAAGGTGAGCACTTTACTGTTATCAATTTTACCTATAGCATCGCCGCTCCAGTTGTAGTTCCCCGTTCCCGTAATTGTCGGGAATAATAAATTTTTTCTCGCAATATCTAATGTTATCTGATTGATTTCAATATCCTGCAGCGCTGATTTATATTCGTATCTGTTCTTCTTCGCCTTGTTTACAAGCTCGGCTATATTACTTGTTCTATCAACGATTGCTTTTAAATCGGATACCGAATAATTTGTGTTTATATCCGTTGATTTAATGCCATACTCTTTATTAATATCATCATTCATTGTATAGAGCAAATCTACCTTTGCCTTTCGCACTTCATTTCTGGAAGATTCAAGTTTAAATTCATTCTGGCTTACCTGAACGTCCTGCTTGTAAACATCGCTTATTGTTTTCTTCCCTACGTTCATATATTCTTTTACGCTGTTCAGCTGGTTCTGCGAAACGGTAAGATTATCTTCATTGGCAGTTACAATCTTCTGCTTCTTGAGAATATCTATATAAGACTGGGTTACATTTAAGACAATTCCCGTTTTTGCCTGCTCAAGATTGAGCAATATTGTCGCGAGGTTTGCTTCTTCTAAATCAACGTTTCTGGTATTTGCAAATCCGTTAAACAAAGTAACGCTCGAATTCAATCCTAAGGAAAAATTATCCGCTCCCGATGTAGTTCCGTCGTAATTGGTAGTTACGCCGTTTTGAGTTACGCTACCGCCTTTTAAAGAAGTAATGCTGTGCGAGTAAGAGCCGCTGAGGCTTAGAGTAGGATACAGACTCCCCTTTGCATTTTCAATAGCGTATTTTTGCTTTTCATAGGAATTTTTTAAAGTAGTAACCGAACTGCTCCTGGAAAAAGCAATATTAATAGCCTGCTTTAAGGTTAAAGAATCCTGCGCAAAAACACTACCTGAACATAAAGCCAAAAAGCCCGATGCTGCGATTATTATCTTTCTAAATAGTTGCATGTAAATAGGATGGGATTAAAGTTAAGAAATTTAACGTATATCAATATAAATAGTTTCAGTAATCCTTTATATGTAAAAATTTTGATTAGCTTTCTCTTAGATTAGACGATACAAAAAAGAGCAAGGTTTCATCTAATCACACGAAAAGATTACATGAAATGGTAAGTAAAACGCGCATGGCATAAAGGTTATCTCTTCTGCTAGCGTAGAGACGCAATGTGTTGCGTCTCTACACACTTCTGGAGCTTGGTAGCAAACTTACTGGTATTGCGCTCTTTTCTGTTAATTTACTGGTATAAAAAATTTTTTGGCGTGTGGCTGTAGAGACGCAACACATTGCGTCTCTACGGAACTCTGGGGCTTGGCAGCAAACTTACTGGCATTGCGCTCTTTTCTGTTAATTTACAAGTATAAAAAATTTTTTGGCGCGTGGTTGTAGAGACGCAACGTGTTGCGTCTCTACGGAACTCTGGAGCTTTGCAGTAAACTTACTGACATTGCGCTCTTTTCTGTTAATTTACAAGTATAAAAAATTTTTTTGGCGTGTGGTTGTAGAGACGCAACACATTGCGTCTCTACGGAACTCTGGGGCTTGGCAGTAAACTTACTGACATTGCGCTCTTTTCTGTTAATTTACAGGTATAAAAAATTTTTTGGCGTGTAATTGTAGAGACGCAATACGTTGCGTCTCTACGGAACTCTGGGGCTTGGTAGCAAACTTACTGGCATTGCGCTC
>JAFDZO010000027.1:71665-89607 GCA_018266845.1 Bacteroidota bacterium
AATATAAAAATTTTTTGGCGTGTGGTTGTAGAGACGCAACGTATTGCGTCTCTACGGAACTCTGGAGCTTACTGGCATTGCGCTCTTTTCTGTTAATTTACAGGTATAAAAAATTTTTTGGCGTGTGGTTGTATGTTCCATTAAGAAAATATTTATGAATATTAATTCTCTTAATATATGCCAATATTACAAAATAACAACTAAGCAATGGTATATATTACAAGAAAAGAACATTTCTCATCATCGCATAAGCTGGAGAATCCAAACCTCTCCAAAGAAAGAAACGTAGAAATTTTCGGCAAATGCAATAGCTTTCACGGACACAATTATTACATAGAGGTTACCTTATCGGGTGAACCGGATAAAGACAGCGGCTACCTTATGGATTTAAAACTGCTGAAGAAAATCCTTTTAGAAGAAGTTGTAGATAAGGTTGACCATAAATTTCTAAATGAACTTAATATGTTCAAAGGAATAATTCCTACTACGGAAAATATGGCAGAGGTTTTTTGGAAAATCTTAAAGCCGAAAATTGAAGAAGTTTCAACTATTGCAAAACTTTACTCAATAAGACTCTACGAAACGGATAAGAATTGGGTAGAGTTTCGCGGCTAAAGCTGCTTCCCAAATTAAAAATTGGTAATCACTAACGAATAACAACCAGCCATTAACTGTTTTTTCTCTTCAGCAATATCTGCTTAATAGAAAACAAGTGCATTGAGTAAGCCACAGGCACTAATATTGCCGGAAGAAATATGATAGGAAAATATGCAACTATTGTATTGGATGGCTCATTCATAAAAAATCTGAACTTAGTCGGCATTGAAAATATTGCAGTAGTAACGATATTAATGAGCGCGATAAGTCCGGCAAAATTCCAAATCAGCGCAATGGTTCTGCCCCACTTTTCCTTTGTATAGCAAAAGTAAGCAATGATAATAGCAGTTACTCCCGATATAACATCGTAATTACCCCCTTCAAATGTCATCTGAACAGGCAGCAGGTTCTCAATAAAAAGCAGCCATAATAATATTTCAACTACAACTCTGAACGATTGAATGTAAATAAGCCACTGCTCAGGTATGCTCAATAAAATTCTATTCAGTCTCTTTGATGCAAGAAAATAAACTGTGGTAATCAGCGGAACGGCAAGAACTATAAATATTTTAGGAGGAGTGGATGAAAAATCTAAAAAAACTCCCTTTAATGAAAGAATGCTGACAAAAATTATCCAAAGCGCCAGCCCCGATAAAAAATACAACTTAATTTTTTCCTGCCGGGCTTCATCGTAAGAAGCTTTTTGTAAACCTTTTTTTATTCCCCAATAAATGAACGAAATTAGTGTAAATGAAAGAAGAGCAAAAATTATTTGAATGATTTTATATTGAGTTGAGTCCACTGTGTTTAATATAAATTAAGTTACACAATCGGTGCGAGCGGTGTGCTTGTGAGTAGTATTAACAATTACGAATCAATAAAAATATTGTTGCAATCTTATTTTTTCGGACAATAATTTTTCCTGTAATAAGCAATTTTAAAACCGAGCTTGTCCCAATAATAATAAGCTTTTGAGTCCTGCACCATCGAGGGTTTTTCGATAACAGTAACAATCATGCCTGCGCCTTTTTTTAAACAGTCTTCAGTAATCTTTGCGGATAAAATATAATCCGGCTCAAAATCCTGTGTCATAATTCCCGGAACGGGCGCATCAATGCCAAGCCATGCAGTTCCGCCGTTGATGTATGCCGTGCGGACTGCTTTTATCACTCCATCTTCCTTCAGCATATAATGGTGCCAGCCGTCCCGCCCGCACAATGCAAGAAGCCATTGAGTAGTGGGCATTCCGTAAATCCCGTCAATGAATGCAGCCCACTCACCGGCATTAACGGCATTCACTTTTTCCACCTCAAATTTTCTTTCTGAGGATATTTTTACCCGGTAAGGCTCATCAAAGCGGACAATTCTATCCCATCCGCTGGTAACTTCAAGACCGTTTCGTTTCAGAACACTTTCAAAATTTTCAGGAATGCAGCCGGGAGCCCAATGAACATAAAAATATCCGATACCCTTTTCTTTGAAATATTCCAAAGCAGTTTCCAATGCAGCTTCATCTGCCGCTTCAGGAAAACCAAGCCCAAGAACAGCATTAAAATGCCCAAACGGAATTTTTTTAGACGAAACTAAAGTAAGATTATCCGTAAATTTACAATCGAAGCCGAACTCATCCTTAAAATCTTCCGGCATTGCTAAAAACATATCATCCCAAGCTTTCTTTTCTACATCTTCTATAAGATTAAATTCGTTTCTGCTCAGTTTCTGAGATTTCATTAAATATAAAATCTCGTCATCATTAGACTGTCTCTTTATCATTTTTTATTTATTTGTAAATATTAAAAGCTATTCGCCTTTAGGCTCCCATAGTTCAATTTTGTTGCCATCAATATCTATAATCCAGCCGAAATTTCCATAGTCGGCTTCTTCGGTTTTCTCCATCACGGTTACGCCCTCAGATTTTAAACGTTCCAAAAGCTTTTTTAGATTTTTTACTCTAAAATTTACCATAAAATCTTTCGTGCTTGGTTCAAAGTATTTTGATTTTTCGCTGAAGAGTCCGAAAGTTGTGCTGGCATTTGAACCGGGATTTCCCTTTTCGCTCCATTCAAAAGACATATAAGAATACTCATTAAAGTTAGCGCCGAGATGTTTGTTATACCATTCCCTTAATGCCTTTGGGTCTTTTGATTTAAAAAATACTCCTCCGAAACCGAGAATCTTATCGTCATCATTTTTAAGCTGCGATGAGCTTCTGTTCATCACCTCAAACGGAATTTTTGTATCGGCAAATACCTGCCATTGTTTCACCTTTCCGTTTTCAATAATTGCCTTCCATGCAGCGGGAATTTTCCAGTGGTTATCGCCCGAAGCATTTTTCGTTCCGCCGAAAGTTCCTTCAGCAGTGCCTGCGGCAAGAAATACAGTTGCATTGTAGTTAAAGCTCTCAACTGTAATCTTGTAATCGGGAAACATTTTGAAATATTCTTCCCATCCTGATTTTACATTATCTTTGCCTTCGGTTTTATTCCCCTGCGCATCAATAAAGATATGGTCATCGCTTAAAAAAGAAGCAATGCCATCTGCGCTATGGCTGTTTATTTCGGAAACAAAACTCTCGAAAACGGTCTGGTCTGACATAATGTTTTGTGATTTTAAGGTTTGAGTTAGCAATAAAAATAAGAGAAAAAAAAAGTTTTTCATAAGCATTAAGATTTAATAGCAGTTAAGTAAATCATCCTGCTCATTATTTCATTTGATACGATTTCAAAACCATATTGTTTTAAAAGCGTTTCAATCTCTTCAGGCAGGATTCTTGTTTTATCGTATGAACTGACTGATTGCAGCCATTTACCGTTAATTTTCTCATAAAATATATCCGTTACTTTTACATACTCCGGGCTATATTCAAGAAAACAGGTTAGAATTTTGCTTTCATCCGATTTCACGGGGATAAATCTGTCATTGCCTTTAAGCTCTATTGAATAATCACGGAATGACAAAGCAAGCTTTCCGCCCTTCTCCAGATTTTCTGAGCATAAATTAACAAATTCTCTCACCCATTTTTTACTCCCAAGATGGGCTATTGTATCGCCCATACAGACAATGAGAGAAAATTTTTTGTTAGCTCAGTTTAAAAAATCAATTATATCGCTTTCGGCAGGCTCGATTTCATAATGCTTCTTACGGCTTTCCAGCTCATTCAAAAGCTTCCTGTTAAAATCAACGGAGACAACTTTAAATCCGAGCTTAGCCAGAGCAATAGATTGAATTCCGTTTCCGCAGCCCAAGTCAAGCGCCGTTTCATCACTCTGTGAGGCAATGCCATGCGATGCGAAAAACTCCCGCATTACTTCTTCATTTACATCAAAGTCGCCAATCATCCAAGAGTAAAAATTCCCGAGATGATTTTCGTAATGTTCTTTTACTGTCATAATCTAAAATGAGAAGATTTTTTTTATTTATTAATGCCAAATGTTTTGCTTATAGCTTTTTTAGAACTGAAACGCTAATCTGTTACAAACGTTTTGCTGAGACGTAATCAACAAAATATCAAATTTAAATTCACTCATTGTCTTTTTGTGTTATTCGTGATTTTGCGGTAAAAATCTCAATGCGAAATAAGAAAACTTAACCTCATTCATCTAACCTTTTTAAATAAAAGCACTTACAAATTTTAATTAAAGCACGTTAAAATCTCCTTTACTTTATTAATAAATACACTTAATTTACAATAAAATATATGAGTTATATTATAGGGCTTGATAAATAATATAGCTTTTAATAAATTTGCTTATGGCTGTTAAGAAAAACTTTCAAATGAAGAAACTTTACTATTCTATCAGTGAAGTTTCAAAAATAACCGAGCTTGAACAATACGTTTTACGTTATTGGGAAACTGAGTTTGAGCAGCTAAAGCCCGCAAAAAATCTTTCCGGCAATAGAATTTATACCAATAAAGATATTCAGCTTATTCTAAAAATAAAAAAGCTTCTCCGCGATGAAAAATACACCGTTGAGGGGGCAAAGAAGATGCTGAAGAACCTTGCCGCTGATGAAGCTATCGAAAATGAAAGACAGGAATCCAGCCATTTAAAATCCGTGAAATCCCCTTCTCAGGGTGAACTGAGCCTGTTCGACAATACTTCTTCAACCGAACAGCACTATGAATCCGATGAGGAAAAAGTGCAGCTCAAAAAGGATTTAAAAGAGCTAAAATCTTTCCTCAATAATCTTTTAGACGAAATTTAATCAATTCTCAATTAGCAGTTAAAAGCTGACAGTTATTGTTCTGCTACTTCCTCTTATAATACCCGTCTTAGTTAAATCATCTACAAAGTTGTAAATCATTCTTTATTCATTGTTAATTACCCTATATATTTAGGGTATAAATTTTTCTCTTTTATTGCCGTAAAATATACCATAATTTTATAGGTAATGGAACGAAACGCAGCATATTACTCTATAAAGAACAGAACGAGCTTTTTCAGCTCTATACTGAGCGATATTGTAAAGTATGAATTCAACTATAAACTTTCCGATAATGACATTGTCATATATTCGGAAGGCAGGGAAATCATCTCCTACAGGCAGGATAATCTGCGGAATGATTTTCTGAATTATCTTGTTAATGATTTTAGCAGGTAATAAAAGGAAGGGAAAAATTCTCACCGTGTGAGAATAAACAAGGAGAAAAGTTCTTTAATTTTGTAGTAAAGATTAAAACAAAACGTTATGAATACAAAAAACCTGAAACAAAATCCCGCTCTTCTGATGCTCCTTAGAAGAAAAAATGCTGTTGAATCGTTTGTAATTGAAATGACATTTAACCCTGCTGTAAAGGAAATCTATCTTGAAGCAAGAAAGAATCATTTCATTATCACCTGCAACGGGATTACGAAAGCATTTCCGGTAAATACTCCCTTGATAAATATTAAACGGGAAGTGAGTAAATGTTTGAATGCAGATTACAGCGGAAAATTTAAGTATAGCGACTCCATTCAGGAGCTTATGCAGAGAACTGAGGAAAGCCAGATGAACTACAGGCTGGCAATATAATTTTATATATACAAAAATGCCATTGGTGTTTCATGGGTTGGAACATCAATGGCATCATTTTTTAAGAGATATAGAATTTTTCTGCCACTAAAACACAAAAGCACTAAACTTCACAAAATTTTTGTGTGATTTTGAGTTTTATTGATTTTGTGGCAATGTTTATCAAAACAAACTTACTTTGTTAAAGAAATATTTCCCGCTGATGTAACACATTTCAGATGATTTCCGCCGTTATTCAATCTAACTTTTAATTTTGACGACATAGATTCTTTATCAACTTTGGCAAAATCGGAATTTATATTGCCGACTGAAGTATAAAGGTCTGCCTCTGCATCAAAATCTTCGGGGACTTTCACACTGATATTGCCAGCTGAAGTATTTAAGTCTATTCCTTCATTTCTTCCTGTATAGGAAAGATTTATACTGCCGCCTGAGGATGAAGCGTCAACCGAGCCGTTTTTTCCTTCAAGCTCAATGTTTCCGCCCGATGTAGAAATGTTTACATTGCCGTTAAATTTAGTAACCTTAATGCTACCGCCCGATGTAGAACTGTTTATATTACCTGTAATGTTTTCATATCTCAGGTTTCCGCCCGAAGTTTCGGCATTAATATTTCCGGTGATTTTTGAAAGTTTCAAGCTGCCTCCGGCTGTATTGAGAGAAACATTTCCTGTAAGTTCGGAAATGGAAATTGAGCCGCCGCCGGTAGATATATCAACGCTGTAATTCTTTGGCACTGAAATTTTAAATTCCGTATTCAGATTAAAATTTCTTTTATCCGAAAAATCGGAACTTACAGTGCTTTTTACAACAACACCTTCGTCATCGCTGCTCGCATAATAACTAAAGTACTTCTCTGCATTATCGTTTCCGTAAACCTTTACTTCTACTTCGTCTTTATTCCACGTTTCAATCTTAACTCCGCCTGCATATACGTTCATTTTCAGTTTTTTGCCCGGTGAAGTTGTAACGTTAAAATTGGCGATTAACTTGTCATCGTTATTCGCAAAAGAATCTTTTATAAATAGCATGATGAAAAAGAGAGGGATGAAATTTAATAAAATAAATCTCATATTGATTTGATTGAGTTTTGTAAAATTTTTATTTACTTACGAGGCTAATTTAAAAAAGTTGTGCAAAGATGAATATATTCTTGAAGAAGAATAATTACTGCTCATTGTTATCTGCCTTGTTTTCCCTATTTATGTAAGGTAATTTGCAGAATGGATTTATTCGATAGCGCGCAAAAAAGCGGTAATTCCCCATTAGCAGAGCGTCTCCGCCCGGAAAAAATAGAAGATTATGTCGGGCAGAAACATCTAATAGGCAAGGGAAGACCTATAAGAATCATGATTGAGAAGAATGATATATCCTCAATGATTTTATGGGGTCCGCCGGGCACAGGAAAAACAACGCTTGCCCTGCTTATCTCGCATCTTGTTAATCTCGATTTCCGCCAGCTTTCAGCCGTTTCTTCGGGAGTGAAAGACGTGCGGGCTGTGCTTGATGAGGCAGCGCACCGAATGAAATATTCGGGAAAGAAAACAATTCTTTTTATTGACGAAATTCACCGCTTCAATAAAGCGCAGCAGGATTCTTTATTGCACAGTGTTGAAAAAGGAAACATTATTTTAATCGGCGCAACTACTGAAAATCCTTCGTTTGAAGTTATCTCTCCCCTGCTCTCGCGAAGCAGAGTTTACGTTCTTGAAGAGCTTTCAAAAAACGATTTGCTGCAAATGATAGATAATGCTCTTACAAAAGATGAGATATTAAAAGAATATAAAATTGAAATTCCCGATAGAGATTTTTTAATAAGTCTTTCCGGCGGAGACGGCAGAAGATTACTGAACGGGCTTGAGCTTGCAGTGAAGCTTACTGATGGGGATGATGAAGGTAAGATAGTTCTCACGAATGAAATCCTCAAAGAAACTTATCAGACAAATTACGTAAAGTACGATAAGAATGCAGAAGAACATTACAATATAATTTCTGCATTCATAAAAAGTATGCGTGGCAGCGACCCCGATGCCGCGCTTTACTGGATGGCTAAAATGCTGAAAGGCGGAGAAGACCCGAAATTTATTTGCCGGCGTATGGTTATTCTAGCATCGGAAGATATTGGCAATGCAGACACGAACGCCCTCACAATGGCGGTGAATTGCTTCAATGCAATTGATGTAATAGGAATGCCAGAGGGAAGGATTATCATGGGGCAGACGGCTGCATATCTTGCCTCTGCGCCGAAGAGTAATGCAGCGTATATGGGAATTTCTGCCGCTATGCAGGATGTTGATAATTTTCCTGATACACATGTTCCGCTTCATTTGCGAAACGCTCCGACAAAATTAATGAAGGAACTGAATTACGGAAAAGAATATAACTATGCGCATTCATTTGATAATCATTTTATAGATGAAAATTACCTTCCCGAAGAAATGAAGGGGAAAATTTATTACAAACCTGGCGAGCTTGGCGATGAGAAAAAAATAAAAGACCGCTTAGAGACGCTTTGGAAAAATTCTAAAAATAAAAATTACGATAAAGAGGATTGAAAAGACTAAAAGAGCATAAATACCTCCCGTATTTTATGCTGATATTTCTGGCAATAGTTTGGGGAAGTTCATTTTTACTTATTAAAAAAGGGCTGGCAGGATTTAACCCTATAGAAGTAGCATCGTTAAGAGTTTTCTTTGCTGCAATATTTTTATTACCTATTGCCTTAAAAAGAATCCAGCGGCTTCCAAAAACAGAATATATAAAAGTTACATATCTTGGTCTTATAGGGAATTTTGTTCCTGCATTATTATTTGCAATTGCGCAGACACAAATCACAAGCTCACTTTCAGGGATTTTAAATGCGCTTAGTCCCCTTTTCACTCTATTAATCGCAAGAATATTTTTCCGGCATAAAATTGTGTTAGCGCAGACTATAGGCTTGATAATAGGATTTATAGGCTCAATCGGATTAAGTTTTATCAGCAAAGACGGAAACTTAGGAAGTATGAATTTTTATGTACTCTTTGTTGTGGGCGCAACTATTTGCTACGCAATAAACGGAAATCTTATAAAAAATAAATTTGAGAAATACACTGCATTCACTCTTACATCAGTTTCATTTTTCTTTATAGGGATGATATCGCTGATTATAATGATTTCAATCGGCTTACCCGGGAAAATTATTGGGCACATTGGAGAGTATTATGAACCGCTTATTGCAATAGTCGCGCTTGCTCTGTTCGGCACATCCATAGCGCTGCTGATTTATAATAAATTAATAATGATGACTACGCCGATTTTCGCAAGCTCTGTTACTTACCTTGTCCCAATCATTGCAGTTTTTGTGGGACTAATTGACAACGAGCATCTCACATGGTGGCATATAGGAGGAATGCTTTTGATTATAACGGGAGTTTATATTACAAATAAAGCAAGTAGGTAGAATTAACTAAGAAGGATTAACGTAAAAATATTTTTTAGAGTAGCAGAAGGCAACGGTAAAATTTTCAAAAAAGCCAATTTGTCCTAAAAGAATATTGAAGTTACTCGTATTCACAACACCCACTTCAATTGTTTTTCTACTATTTTCAAATTTAACAATTTCCAGTTCAACCTTATGTATGTAAACAGCTTGAGAACTGCCTACTATACCTTGTGTTGATGACAAAACTCCTTTATCCCAATCCAAGCCTAAAAATTTTTCAGCTATATACGAATTTATCATTGTGATATAGGAACCACTATCGACTAATGCTTTGGTTTGAAACTCCTTAATCCCATTTATTAATTTAATATCTAAATAAGGAGTGAAAATAGTAGAAACTTTTCCCAGAAATTTTTGAGGAAAGATTGAATAAGGAACTCTCATAAAAAAAAACCTGCAAATAATTCTTTTTGTGAAGGTAGGAATACTACTATCCCTTTCGAAATATACTCAGCAATATCTTCATAGGTGTTTCCATAAGCTATAAGCTCAGTATTAGCTTCATTAACTACAATTATACTTGCATCAATACCCTCTAACAAAGGTCTATAATCTATAACTTTGTCTGTATAGTCTTCTGAATATAGTATTTCTTCTAAGTTTTCCATAAATAATTATACTACATAATAAACAAAAATTCTATCTAAAAATTCAATTATTGAACTGATAAACTCACCCAGCTATCCCATTCATTTAAAAAATATTCGATAGCTTTTTCTTTTTCCTCTTTGGATAAAGCAGAATAAACTAATGAATTCAAAGCGAGTTTCTTTAATTGTTTCAGGTCTAACTCCCATGCCATAAATGCCGACCAGAAGTCATAAGTCAATCCTTTATAATTAAAAATCTGCGGGTCATCAGAACTTATTGCAACAGGAATGCCTTTATTAATATATCCCGATGCAGGGTGCATTCTTAAATTCTGAACGTAGCCGAGTATCTGATTGCTTAACGGAGAAACTTCAAGACAGATTCCCGATTCCTTGACAATTTTTTCAAGCGTTGGAAATCTGAATAAATTTATTCCGTGCCCTATACGTTTTGTTTTCAATAAAATTGCATCGTACAAATTAATATCGCTCGGAAGCGTGCTTTCACCATCGTGAAAATAATACGGCAGTTCAAGATTGTAAATTTTCTCAAGCGAATCTTTTTTGAAAAATTCATTCAGAAAAAAATCGGTTCTATGCCCTGCATCTTCTTCGCCGACTAAATCAAACCCTACAAGTAAATTCGGATAAAGTTTTTTTATCTCGAAGCAATTGTTAATATACTTCATTACTTTATCAGGAGTGTTCCCTCTCCAACCCGCAAAAATAATCTTTGCTGTAAAATGCGGATACGATTTTCGCACATCCTTAACTATTTCATCAAATATTTTTGCGAATCCTGCGTATGAATACTCATTACCGCTTAAATCATAAATCCCGTGCATTCCGCTTCTTATTTCAATATGCTGAACACCATCCTTCAATAATACTTCAATGGCATTTTTAGTATAAGCTTTATAGACAGGCAGATATTCTATAAGCCCGCCCATGCGGTCAAAAATTTTCTCAAAATCCTCCCATATAACACGGCTGTTTTCATCCTTCGCGCTGAATGTCAGCAAGTATAATAGCTTTTCGTCAAAGTTATCATTTTCCCTTCTTAACTGCTTTAGGGAAATCCAGTTGGCAGGAACTTTATCTGCCGCATAAAAATGTAAAGCCCCATAAACTTCTTTCCCGTCTGTCGAATTATAAAAATAGCAGTCATCCATATACGACGCGGTTTTTACTAACCATTCTGCATCTCCCATCGCAGTTGAGTGCACATGAAGCAGCGCGCCCTTAGGCATCTTTTGAAGCGTTTTATATATGATAGACGTGTCAATCATATTTCTGTATTTATAAAAATAACTTGCAGGCGGAAACTGCGCGCCGGATTTATCTATGTAATCTCTCTGCAATTTTTTCAGATAAGAGTTTAACTTTTCCTCCTTTTCATTCAGAGAAATATCAAATCCTTCTTTTTCAACGCTATCGGAAAAATACAGAATTCCTCTTGAGCGCAGATAACTATTCCTCTCGCTGCTAAGCTCATTAAGATTAACATGCTGCGAAAATGCAGCATTAAAGCTGACAAGAAAAACAATCAGTAAGAAAGATTTCATTTTGATAATTTATTTTGGGATTTCACAATTTATCAAAATTATATCAAAGTTTCTGCATTAAATCTCCCATGTAAAAAGGTTATATTAAAAGTTTTCCAAAAGTAAATCAGTAAATGTCAGATAATAAAATTATTTTTTCGATGGTGGGAGTAAGCAAAACCTTCCCTCCTCATAAAAAGGTGTTGTCCAATATATATCTTTCTTTTTTCTATGGTGCAAAAATCGGTATAATCGGATTGAACGGTTCGGGTAAATCAACTTTGCTAAAAATCATCGCAGGGATTGAGACAAATTTTCAGGGAGAAGTTCACTTTACAAAAGAATATAAGGTAGGATATTTAGCACAGGAACCGGAGCTTGACGAAACAAAAACAGTGAAAGATATAGTGATGGAAGGCGTAAAGGAAGTTGCAGACATCTTAAAAGAATACGAAGAGCTGAATATGAAATTTGCCGAACCGATGGAAGACGATGAAATGAACAGGCTAATCGAGAGGCAGGGAGAACTGACTGAATTAATAGAGCATCACAACGGATGGGAACTTGATTCAAAACTGGAGCGCGCTATGGATGCGCTTCGCTGCCCCGATGGAGATAGAATTGTCAGCACACTTTCCGGCGGTGAAAAAAGAAGAGTTGCCTTGTGCAGACTGCTTCTGCAAAACCCCGATATACTTCTTCTTGATGAGCCGACAAACCATCTTGATGCAGAGTCCGTTGACTGGCTTGAACAGCATTTGAAGCAATATCCCGGAACAGTAATCGCAATCACACACGATAGATACTTTCTTGATAACGTTGCAGGATGGATTCTTGAGCTTGATAGAGGCGAAGGAATTCCATGGGAAGGAAATTATTCTTCATGGCTTGAGCAGAAATCGAAACGCCTTGAGATGGAAGAGAAGCAGGAAAGCAAGCGAAGAAAAACTCTGGAGCGCGAGCTTGAATGGGTAAAGATGTCTCCAAGAGCGCGGCAGGCAAAATCAAAAGCGCGTTTGCAAGCCTACGATAAATTATTAAATGAAGACGTTAAGCAGAAAGAAGAAAAACTTGAATTATTTATCCCAAACGGACCTCGTTTAGGCAACAAAGTTATCGAAGCAATTAATGTTTCAAAATCATACGGCGACAGGCTGCTTTTTGAGAACATGAATTTCAATCTTCCTCCGAATGGAATTGTCGGAATAATCGGTCCTAACGGAGCAGGTAAGACGACTTTGTTCAAATTAATTCAGAATATGGAAAACCCTGACTCAGGGAATTTTGAAGTCGGTGATACTGTAAAAACCGCATACGTTGACCAAAGCCATGATGATATTGACCCAGATAAAACTGTTTGGGAAGTAATTTCCGGCGGAGAAGAAAATATTTCAATAGCCGGTAAACTTTTTAATTCAAGAGCTTATGTTGCTAAATTTAATTTCAGCGGAGCAGACCAAGGAAAACTTTGCGGAACGCTATCAGGCGGAGAAAGAAACCGACTGCATCTTGCTATCGCGTTGAAGGAAGAAGGAAACGTGTTATTGCTTGACGAGCCGACAAACGATATTGACGTTAACACACTCCGCGCGCTTGAAGAAGCGCTCGAAAGTTTTGCGGGCTGCGCAGTAATTATTTCCCACGACAGGTGGTTTCTTGATAGAGTGGCTACTCACATTCTTGCTTACGAAGGCGACTCGCAGGTTTATTACTTTGAAGGCGGATACAGCGAGTATGAAGAGAACAAGAAAAAGAGACTGGGTGATACTGAGCCTAAGAAATTCAGATACAGAAAACTTGTGAAATAATTTTCTCCTATGAAAATCATTCACGATATAGTTGATTTTCTTTACCCGAGAGTTTGCGTTGTTTCCGAAAATAATTTGCCGGAAGATAATTCCAACAATTTTATTTCGGATTCAACTCTTACAAATCTAATACGACCTACTAAGCTTCAACTAAACGAACTGAGAGCAAAGGTAAAATCTGATTTTGCCTTTGCTCTTTTTGATTTCCCCCATAAATCTGATTTTGAAAAAATTGCCCACCACTTGAAATACAGCGGCATGAAAGACTTGGGTGTTTTTCTCGGCGAGCATCTGGCAGGTTATGCCAAGTTGGAAATTGAAGAGCAGAAAATAAATTATGACTTCGTGATTCCTGTTCCCCTTCACAGAACAAAACTTAGAGAGAGAGGCTATAACCAATCTGATTACATAGCCAAAGGATTATCCGGTAAACTTTATATTCCTGAATTGTGCGATGCGGTAATAAGGAAACGTTATACAAAATCTCAAACAAAATTAAACAGAAATCAAAGAGAGAAAAATATGCAGGACGCTTTTTCTCTTAACGAAAGCTATAATGATAAGTTGAAAGATAGGAATGTAATTATTGTAGATGATGTGATTACTACGGGCGCAACTGTAAACGAATGCATAAAAGTTTTAAAATCCGCAGGTGTAAATAAAATTTTTACTCTGTCTCTTGCAATGGCAGAGTAATTAATATTCCTTCAAAGCGTGTGTAAGTTTTACAATCTCTTCTTCGTTATTAAACAAATGAGCAGATAATCTTAAATAACCTTCGCGCAAAGCAATAAATATTTTTTTCGCTTCCAAATCCTTCTGAACTTTTTCATTCAGCTCTTTATCCTTATGGGAGAAAATCAAAATATTTGAACGGTGAATAGGCTCTAAATCAGATTCAATTATGAAATTCGTGTTCTTCACTTCTTTAATGAATAAATCCTGAAGATTTAATATATGATTAAAAATATTTTCAACGCCTAACTTCAGAAACAGCTCTACAGCGCATTCAAGCCCTATCATACCAAGGCAGTTCAGCGTAGAATTTTCATACACAATGGCATCATCTCTGAATGTAAAATCGTAATTAAGAAAATTCTTGAAATCATAGTTTATGCTTGTAGTTGCTACGTAGCTGGGCTTAACTTTTTCCCTGATATTTTTTGGAATGTATGCAAAGCCTACTCCGGCTGGAGACATCATCCATTTTTGCGAGCCGGCAGAAAGAAAATCTACATTGTATTCGTCCACATAAGTCGGACATGCGCCTATGCTTTGTATTGCATCAACAACGAAATAGCAATTGTTTTCTTTACAGATTTCGCTGATAGTTTTTAAATCATTTCTGAAGCCAAGAAATTCAACAGAACTTATCGTCAGAACTTTTGCATTAACACTTTTAATAGTATCCTCAATATCTTTTATTTTAATTTTTCCTTTATCAGAAGGAATCATTTTATACTTTATGCCCCGCATTTTTTCCTGATTCATCCATGGATAGGCAACAGCCGGGAATTCGGAATCTGCAAACACAACTGTATCCCCTGCCGATAATTCAATTCCGTTTGCGAATACATTCAAGCCATGAGTTGTGCTCGAAGTAAGAAAAACATCTTCGGTTTCCGAGTGGATTAGCTCGGCGCATTTCTTACGGAGGCGTTCTGCCGTCTGATAATTTACCAGACTTAAATTTTTATTGTGAAATGTAAATCCGTCAACTGCCTCTATTAACCTTCTTCTTGTTTCGAGTGAATATTGCGAGTAGTGAGCATTATCAAGGTAAGTGAAATTTTCTGTTACAGGAAATAATTTACGCGCATCTTCGCAGGTCTTTACTTTTGCAAACTCAATTTCAATTTCAGTCATTACTTTTTTTTCTTTTTAGTTTTTTTAGTTGTCTTCTTTTCTTCTGGAAGATTTGAAGCGTAATATTTTTTATACTCATTATAATAATACCAGATATTATCAACATAGTTATACGGCTCTTTCCAATTATCCAATGTTCCATATGTCGGTTTCTTTCTATCGGGCCAAATAAGAGTATGGAGCGAATCGTTCTTCGAGGCAAGAAGCGGGTACGCTTCCTTTACATTATCCCATAGCTTGTAATCTTTCTCCATATACGCCGCAATTGTCAACGCATCAATAACCCTGCCTAGTCCGGCATTGTATGCTGCAAGCGCAAACTTATATCTTTCATCGCCAAACTCTGAAAACTGCGAGGCAAGCGAAGCGTAATAATATATTCCCGCGATTAAATTATTTTGAGGAGTTCTTGTATCCTGCAGCGCAAGCTCATTCTGCAATCCTGCTCCTGTGCGCGGCATAATCTGCATAAATCCAAATGCCCCTGCATGTGAAACCGCTTCAGGATTGAAATAAGATTCCTGCCTTATGATTGCAAGCACAAGCCTCCAGTCAAGCTTGTAATAATTACATTCGCGTTTTATTAATTCACCATACTCATCTACAAGCCATTGAACGTTTCCCGGGCTGAAGTTTCTGGTTTTCTTTATCTCCCCTGAGACTTTTTCAAGTTTTTCAGCATCAATGTTTTTTATATTTTGCCTGAAGTTTGAATTGGAAGTAAACAGGTCAAATAACCGGGTCCAGTTTCTCAAAAGATTCTCGACATAATTTGTTGTTTCAAACGAACGGTAATTCAAATATTGATTGAAGTCGCCTTTAGTTTCCTTTTTTTCTTCCTGAGGAGTTACTATCTCATCGTGGGGTTTAGAAATATTTTCTTTGGAAACTGCAAGAGATGTATTTTTGCTTACAGAGCTTCCTGTTGCGTAAATTAAAAATCCGACTACAAGAACTGACTGCGCAATAATTCCCGCATGTTTTTTCTTTAATACGGATACAATCTTTCCATTGGAAATTTTTCCCAGCAAATTTTTGGCAGCATTAATATTAATATTTATCAGCTTCAAATTATTTTTTTACGTAAACCGTAAATTCTTTATTCTCCAAGCCTGCTCTCTCATACCCTAAAACATCTTTGCCCTTCTCAAAGTAAAAATAAGGAAGTTCATTATTTCTTAAAACAATAAAAGGCATCACACCTTTTGAAGTTATTTCCTTCAGATAATCTATATTCTGAAACAAAGAATCGTTCGTAATAATTCTCTGAGGTTTATTTCCGTATATCTGGTGATTATAGTTAAAATCAGTGATGTAATGTGATGAAGTTTGCGATATTTTTTTTTCGTAAATTTCATCCCACAGAAAATGTTCTTTCGGGAAATTAATATTTATTTTCCTGTCAATGCTTTTTTCAAAAACAGGGTTGAGCGCTATAAAAACTGCCGGTATCGCTGCAAATAAAATTCTCAAAAACGGCTTAGCTCTTTCAAAAAGAATTGAGCTGCTAACAATAAAAGCTAGCAGAACGAATATAAATACAGGAGCGAGCAGCCTGCTTTCAAGATAATCAAACTTGCTGAACAGCGATAAGAAATATATTCCGAAAAAATTTATTGCCGCTCCAAGAAACAACATAAGCCATATTCTGAAAATTCTTTTTTCTTTATTTTTAGTTATCAGAAATAACGGAGCTAAGCTAACGCCTGAAAAAATTGCTGCCCATAAATTCGCCGGCTTATCATTCCCCAACAAAAATAGAATATACTTGAATGGTCTTAAAACATTGTAGCTGTTGAATTGCCCGAACAATTTATGAGATGATGTGAAATATCCGTAGAGAAATTCATTCCTTAAATACCACCCGATAATAAATATTGCTGCTGCCGCTACAAACATTACAGGCTTCAAAAAACTTTTTTTATGTATTACGAAGGGAATAATAAAAAATACGCAGTTGAGAATTCCGTATATTTTCATCAGAGAAGAAAGAGCTGCGGCAGCGCATCCCAGAATCCAATAGCTTTTGTTGTCTTCGTCAATTAATTTCGCCGCGAAATAAAATGTTATCAGAGACCAGAAAATAAAAAAACTCTCCGTCCAGAAATAGCTGTAGATAAATCTAAAAGGTCCGAAAAAGGTAAGCATTAAAAGAAATAAAATCTGATAAAAATAATTCACTTTAATTTTTTTTAATACCAGGAGTGACGCAAAAAAAACCAGAGCAATAAATATTGAATTTAACGCCAGCATTACAATATCGGGATTATCTGTAAACGCGAAGCATATAACTGCCATCATAGGAAGACCGGGCATATACTCTGTGTACGGTTCTGTAACGGGTTCAAATGAACGGGAGGGCCAATTCGCATAAACAAATAGTGAATTGTTTTGTTCAAGATTTTTTCCCGCAGTAATGAAATTTGAAGAATCCGGCGAAACATTAAAATTATTAAGCCAGTGCAATATTGAAAAAAAACATCCTGCGGCAAACAATATATAGATAACAAATTTCAATTAGTGAAAATAGCTTTCCCTGCTTAAACTAAAAATTCATAAAATAAAAAAAGCTCATCCCGGTTTCCCAAGATGAGCTTTAAAGTTCTTTACTTTATACTTACTACTTTATACTTATTACTTTATACTTATTACTTAATCAACATCATTCTCTTTGTATCTGAGAAGTCAGCTGCCTCTATTCTGTAGAAGTAAACGCCGCTGGCAAATGCAGTTGCGTTGAAATCTACTGAATGATAACCGGCAGGTGTCATGCCGTTTATTAATGTAGCAATTTCTCTTCCTGTTACATCGAATACTTTGATTGTTACAAATGCCTGCTTCGGCACTGCAAAGTTTATCTTCGTAGTCGGATTGAACGGATTCGGGAAATTCTGTGACATTGAGAAACTTGTCGGAATATTTGCTGATTCGTTTCCTGTAGAAACAAGTAGCTGATCAACATAATCCAATGCTGCTTTTAAGTATCTTGCTACCGGTGATGTTGCCGGTCCGTCAACTGCGTTTCTCATAGACTCAACGT
>JAFDZO010000028.1 GCA_018266845.1 Bacteroidota bacterium
TTAAACCGCCAGTTTGCTCTTCATTTGGGAATTTCGCCGAATAAATTTATTAAGATTACCCGGTTCAGAAAAGCTATCAATGCGTTAAATGAAGAAAACAAACGCGGAAACTTAATTGATGCTGCATTCCTTACCGGATACTTTGACCAGTCTCACATGGCAAAAGATTTTAAAGCTTTAACAGGACACTCTCCAAAATCTTTCTTTTCTAAAGTAACTAAACTTCACAACAGGCATCTCAACTGGATGTTCAAATAGGTTTACAATTTTACAACTTGTTCAGAAAGAAAAACTGTAATTTTGTAATAACTATTAAATTTACTCCGAATGCAATTACGTCTTTCCCTGATAATTATTTTCAGTGTCTTTTTGGCAGCAGCATCTTTTGCCCAAAATAACATACCCGTTATAAAAGCGTATCAGACAAAAGTTTCTATCAAGGATGGCGATGAGCCTGTAACCCGTTATTGGAATCATCTTTCACCTAAAGCTGCGCCTCTTATTTACAATATTTTGAAAACTAACGTATCCAGAAATGTAACGTTTTATACTGATGTTGATTCAATTTCTTTTGACGTTTCTCCCGGAAAATCGTATGACTTTAAAGTGCTTCTCAACCAAAAAGATACCTGTGATATTAAATTAACAACAGAGGGAAACCCGTATTACAAAAATTGCTTCGATTGCAAGTCCGACCGCGATACCATACCATTTATACTTTCAAAATCCAATGAAATTATTTTGAAAGGAAGCATAAACAACTCCGGCATTATTGATATAATTTTTGATACGGGGGCGGGATGTAACTATGTAATAGGAAAAGAATTTATTCAAAAGCTCGCTTTAAAAATTACCGGACTAACAGAAGATGAAAGTGTAACCGGACTTGCAACTGAGCAAACAAGCTTTCCGAATCAATTTCAGGTTGGCTCACTGCAATGGAACAATCAATCTATAACGTACATTGATGATAAGGGATATACGGGAGGAGGTGTAATAACCGGTTACAATATGTTTGAAGATAAAGTTTTAAGCATAGACTATGACAAAAATTTACTGATACTAAGTAATGAACTTCCGGCAGATATTAACGGCTACTCCTCTGTCCCAATGCGTCAAACAACAGGAGGCACCTATATTGAGCTTACAATATTCAGCGGAAAGAAAGAAAAAAAAGGGTGGTTTTTATTTGATACAGGTGCATCGTTTGAGCTGTCAATTAATTCTGATTTTGAGAGCGCTAATTTATTAAAAGATGATATGAAAAAAATTGGCACCGGAATAATTGCTTCCACTGAAAAAGACCATCAAAATGCAGATATAATGTTAGCTCCAAAGATAAAAATAGGTGATATAGAAATTCCTGAAGTGCCTCTTACCATAGGCGGGAAAAACATGTTTCAACTAAAATACGCAGGGATAATCGGTATAAGTATTTTAAAACAGCTGAATACTATTGTGGATTACAGAAATCAAAAAATTTACTTCAAACCAAATAATATGTTTGGAAATGCCTCAAAAAAAAAAGTAAATGACGGCAGCAAAGTTGGTATTTTTTCTGCGGCTTTGATAGTGATTTCAATTCTTCTCTTAAGATATTTTTATAAGCATAAGAAAAAATTAAATAAAGCAAATTCTACTCTATGACTTCACAAATGGCAAACTATTTTATGAAAACAAATTTGTCTGTTTAATCATGATAATCTGTGCCGCATTTTAGAACAGATAGCAAAGATGAATTTTCACATTAGTATTATTGGGAAAGTTTTTTAGCTGACAGAGTTTTCCTTTATAAACCCGCTCACGCTTGCCTTAATCTCATCTCGTATCATTGCAATTTTTTTCAATTTTTCCTCTTCGCTTCCTTCCAGTTTGGAGGGATCATTAAATGACCATTGAAGTCTCTTTGTTACTCCCGGAAAAACAGGACACTTTTCCGCAGCTTCTTTATCGCATACAGCTATTACATAATCAAACGCCTCCCCTCTTCCATAAACATCGAAAACACTTTGAGTGCCTTTGCCTGATATATCTATTCCGATTTCACTCATTGATTTCACCACCAGCGGATTTAATTTCCCCGGTTCAATACCCGCGCTATGCGCCTCAAACTTCACTCCTGCTAAGTGATTCAAAAACGCCTCTGCCATCTGGCTTCGCGCGCTATTGTGAATGCAGATAAATAATACTTTTCTTTTTTCCATCAAGAGGCAAATTTATTTTTCCATTTCAAAGCGACGTTTACTAATAAAATTAAGACAGGAACTTCGATTAAAGGTCCGATAACTGCCGCAAATGCTACTCCCGAATTTATTCCGAAGACTGCAATTGCAACTGCTATTCCCAGCTCAAAATTATTTCCTGCTGCCGTAAACGCCAGGGAAGTGCTTTTTGCATAATCAGCCCCTGCTCTTTTAGCAATAAAAAATGCGCTGAAAAACATTATTACAAAATAAAATATAAGAGGTATTGCAATGCGGACAACATCGAACGGAATCTGCACAATCAAATTTCCTTTATAGGAGAACATTACTAAAATCGTAAACAGTAATGCTATTAACGTAACAGGACTGATTTTCGGAATGAACTTTTTTTCATACCAGTCCTTTCCTTTTGCCTTAATGAGAAAATATCTTGAGAGCATTCCGGCTATGAAGGGAATACCGAGATAAATGAAAACACTTTCAGCTATCTGTCCGATACTGATTTCGACTAAAGCATTTTGAAGACCGAACAATGGAGGGAGCAGAGTTACAAATATATAAGCATAAAGACTGTAAAACAAAACCTGAAACACACTATTAAATGCAACAAGCCCTGCAACATATTCGTTATCTCCCTTTGCCAAATCATTCCAAACTATTACCATAGCTATACAGCGGGCTATACCTATCATTATTAGTCCAATCATATATTCAGGTTTATCCGGTAAAAAGATTATCGCGAGAACAAACATGAGCAGCGGACCGACAATCCAGTTCTGAAGCAAAGATATTCCAAGAATTTTTTTGTTGGCAAAGACTTCGCGGAGCTTTTCATACTTCACTTTAGCTAAAGGAGGATACATCATTAAAATAAGCCCGATAGCTATGGGAATATTGGTAGTATTATGTTGAAATAAATTTATAAAGTCAGATGTGCCGGGCGCAAAGTAACCAAGCCCAACGCCGGCAAACATTGCAAGGAAAATCCAGAAGGTAAGATACCTGTCTAAGAAAGAAAGTCTTTTAGTTTTTTCGTAATGTTCTGAATTCTTTTCCATAATTTTAACTCCACTTTGACTTCTTTAATTTCAGAATCCCTTTCATCCACACTCCAGCAGAGTCCTTTACTGCCGGAGTTGCATGATGAATTGACGCAAATCATTAACTTGCCTTTAGAGCATTTAGTATGATTTTCTTTTAGCAGCATCCGGTTCCCGGCTCGCAGCATCCTTTTTCGGCGTAAACGTTTATGCTGATAATTTTTGAGTCCGATTTTTTAAACTTCTCAAGCTCTTCTTCTGAAATGTATTTTAATAATATTTCATCGGGAACATCTATAGCTCTCTCGCGCTGAACTTTAATATTCTTAAAGCCTGCTCCTTTTATTATATTAAGGTATTCCATTTTTGGAATAGCGCCTGAAACACATCCCGCATACATCTCAGCGGCTTTTCTAATTCCTTCGGGAAGCCCGCCGTCAATCACAATATCAGATACGGAAAAATGTCCGTTGTTTTTCATCACTCTGTAAATTTCTTTGAAGGCATTAATCTTATTCGGAACAAGGTTAAGCACACAGTTGCTTACAACTACATCAACGGAGCTGTTTGTAAGAGGCATATCTTCGATTTCTCCCAGAACAAACTCTACATTTTTAAAACCGAGCTTTTCATTGTTCGCTCTTGCTTTTTCCACCATTGCTTCGGTGAAATCAAGCCCGATTACTTTTCCTTTTTCGCCGACAACTGCTCTTGCGATGAATACATCATTACCTGCGCCGGAGCCGAGATCAAGCACAGTATCGCCTTCTTTCATATTAGCGAACTCAGTCGGAAGCCCGCAGCCAAGCCCTAAATCGGCATCGGGATTATAGCCTTTCAGCTTTGAATAATTTTCAGCGAAGACTGCATAGTCAACCGTATCGCAGCAGCCCGTTGCTCCGCAGCATGATGATTCGTTTTGTGATTTTGTCTGCTTTGCAATTTCGCTGTATTTTTCTTTTACTACTTCTTTTAATTGTTCTTCAGTTTGCATTTTTAAGTTTTCCTTTTTGTTAATTAATTAAAATATGGCGCGCGTTTAATTTTCTGTTAACAGCATTGTGAATTTATTTTTTTGTTGAGGGATTTTAAAGTATTAGTATAATTATTAAGCAATTCCAGTTTGGAAGAAAGCACTTTCCAGTTAATGCAGTAGCATGATTTGGGACCGTCAATCGTTCCCTGAATTATTCCCTGCTCCTTCAGTTCTTTTAAATGCTGTGAAACCGTTGACTGTGAAAGCGGCAGAACTTCGACAATCTCTCCGCAGACGCACATATTTTTTTCTGCGAGCTTATTAAGTATTGCAATCCGCGCAGGGTGTGAAATTGCTTTTGCAAAAGAGGCAATCTCGTTTTCTTCTTTTGTAAATTGGTCTGTTTTAGGTGATGCCATTAGTGTATTAGTCTTTCTTTTATCGTATATCGTAAAAATACGATAAAAGTTTCAGCAAAACAAGAAAAAAATTTTTGAACCGCCCATTAGGAGTTCATTGCGCTCATTTTAATCAATGAGAAAAATGAGAAATCAGTAATTACTTTACCAAAATCATTTTTTTTGTCTCTTTAAAATCCCCTGCTTCGAGCTTATAAAAATATATTCCGCTGTTCAAGTTTACCGCATTAAAAGCAAAGCTATAAAAACCAGCATTCATATTTTCATTCAGCAGTGTTTCCACTTCCCTGCCTAACATATCATATATAATCAACCTTACAAAAGATTTTTCAGGAAGCTGAAATTTTATATTTGTAGAAGGATTAAATGGATTTGGAAAATTATTTTCAAGCAAAAATCTATCAGGAATTTGTGATGATATATTTTGGATTCCTACGGAAGTTGGCTTAAAAGTTACCAAAAGCGAATTTGCAGAAGCAAGCGAATCAACCCCGTTGTAAGCCGTGGCTTTGCAGATGGTAACCACTGAATCCCCGCTAAGCCCTAACTGCTTAGCAATCGAATCCAATCTGCTTTTTGTAAAGGTAATGGAAGTATCCAAACCATTATTTGCTGACGGATAGTAGTACTCAACTGTAGTTCCATTTTTCCTGATTCTAAATTTGTATGAAATATAATTCCCCGACCTGTTAGCGCTGCCCCACGTAAATGTTACCTTTGAAGTATCATTTCTATTGGTAAAAATTGTTCGCAGTATATCCCCGTAAAAAGTATAGCCGCTTAAAGGTGAACCGTTTATTTTTACATATGCAGTTTTCGTAAGGGAGTCTGCCCCAAAAGAATTCGTAACTTTTAATTTAACCGTGTAGTCTCCTAAAGCTGTTATAGGAATTTTCGGATTTTTTTGAGCAGAAGAAAAACTCTGCGGACCGGTAATTGTCCATTGATAAGATGTGGGATTATTAAATGAGCAGTCAATAAACTGTACTGAATCTCCAGAATAATACAATCTTTTATCTGTCATAAAATCCGCCTGAGGTTTTGTATTTTGCGGGGGAGCATAGCGAAGCACAAACAAACCTTTTTGCATATCGGAAGCAATTATTTTTCCTGAAGGAAACATATATACTGCCCAGCAGCCTTGCCGCTCTCCATTATCTTCGGGTTTCGTATCATACCATCCAAGCTCTACCGGATTTGTGGGGCTTGAAACATCAAGCAATTTTACTCCTGCCGAATAATAAGCAGCAAGAAGCTGATTTCCATAAAGCTCTACATTATGAATAACCGAACCTTGGAAAAATGGCTCAGGCAGCCAAACCCTTTCTAATATTATATCGGATAAATTCTGGATATTCCAGATTTTCAACCTGCCCGGAGGAGTGAAAGACTCATCCGTAACGTAGATATATCTCCTGCCCGTTGTTAAAGCGCAGTTATGAGGTACGGGATTCTGACCGTTTACCCAGTTTGTAATAGTAGTTAAGTTGTCTTTATTGAGCGCATTGATTGCCGAAACCTTGGAATCATTTATGTTGCAAGCCCAGATTGTGTCATTCACAACTCTGCAATCATGGACATAAAAATCGTTCCACTTGCCTCTGAGAACTGGCTGTTCGGGATTTACAGATAAATCGAGAACGACAATTCCATGTCCGAAAGAAACATTAGCTCCGTTAAGATATAGATATGGTCCTGATTGAGAAATAGAGTGTGTCGTTTTGTGCCCGGGGGCAGAATATTTCCCGACATAACGAATCGAGGCTGGAAGATTTGCAAGGTCAACAATCTGTACTCCGGTTGTATCTCCTTCCGAAACTATATAAGCATAATGCGAGTAAGTTTTCATTTCCCGCCATCCGCTGCTGACCGAAGAAACAAAACCGACCTGATGAATATTTGTAGAGTCAGTTACATCAATAAAATAAGTTCCCAAAGTGCCTCCAAGAATGGCATACTCTCTTCCATCGGGAGCGAGGTAACCCCACAATGCAGAATAGCCGGCATTAACAGGACTCAGCGTTCCAAGCAAACGCATATTTTTCCCTTGGGAAAAAGAATTTTGTGCAAGTAAAATGAGGGAAAGAATAGTAAAGAGGGTTGTGAGATATTTTTTCATATCCGTTACATAAAATAAAAGAACTTTTACTTTGTTGTAAGATAATACACTTAAAGCAAAAGTTCAAATATTATAAGAAGATAGAGTTTTATCTACTTTCTCAAAAATAAATCAGCGCTGTATTAAGAGGTACATTGATTTCATATTTTTCAATCACCCCATTTATCCCGCCTTTTTCATTGTAAAAAGGAAGAACCAGTTTCGTGCCCAGTACTTCTTTATAATTATCATAATAAATTTTCATGGCATTTATTCCGGGCGTTTCAATCATTAAGAGATAAAAAGTATTTTTGTCAAAATACTGAATATTTTTTTCACTCCCGTTACGGGTGAATTTTATTTTATAGGCATCCTTGCCGTTAATTTTTTCCTCTCCCAAAAGCTCAGTTTTTATTCCGCGTGAATTCATATCAGCCAGATAAAAATACGTTCCGTCTTCAAGATTCGGGAGCAGTGATTCAAGGGTTTCTTTAGAAAAGCCGGACTTAGTTCCGTTCTGCTTTGTCCAGCCCTCCTTTGCATCGAAATAAGTTTTGACACTGTACCCCGGTCCTGTAACTTTGGCAAACTGGCATTTCTCAACTGCATCTTCGTAAGCAAGAAGGTCATATATAACTCCGCCTGACTCAGCTTTGCCCGTTAGAGTAAGCTGATTGATTTTCTTAATTTCATCAATTCCCCCGATAGCAGATATATATTTCTGAACAATTTCATCAGAGGTTAAAGTCTGCGGGAACAAATTTGAAACAAAAAGAAGAAAAATCAATGAGTATAATTTTTTCATAATATTAAAATAAAAAATATCGTTAAAAAGATTAACTCAAATATCAGAAAAAAGTTCGATGATTTTTTAGCGGAAACCGTGGCGCCCTCCACGAACCGGAGGTTCGTGTGCCCGTTCCAAGAAATTGAAGAATTCAATTTCTTGGAACGGACACGTCCCGATTGAAAATCGGGACGGAGGGCGCCCCCGCAATTGAAAAAGATTGTGGCGGATTTACTGCTCGCCGACAATTAGCTTTGCTGATAGCGGAACATTTAATTCATATTTATCAATAGTGCCTTTCATTGGTCCTCTTTCAAAGGTAACTATATACCAGTTGGGACAAGCATAAACAGAAGTACTTGGTTACCTAAATTCTCCCCTTGAGGGGCAGGGCTGTTAAGTTCTGAGGATATACCAATTTTTTACCCGGTATTCCTCATTCCCAAACCCCTGTTTGGGAATGTTTACGAGTTTATTGCCGTCCCAAACGAAGGTTTGAGACGGAGTAATATAGAAACTTAACAAGCCCTGCCTCTTAGGGTAGAGACGCAATACATTGCGTCTCTACAAACAACCAAAATATAATGTTACGAGTTTATCGCCATCCTGAACGGGGGGGGGGTGAGACGGAGTAATATAGAACTTAACAGCCCTGCCTTGAGGGGAGACCGACCTTTAGAGCTTGTCCCGCATTTATTGCGGGATCGGGAGGGGTGTTTGAACGAACACCCACCGTCTCGCTTCGCTCGACACCTCCCTCAAGGGAGGAGTTTTTGCTCTTGTCCAAACTGATATATAGTTCCTCTTTCAAAGGAATAAGGGAATTTATAATTTGTGTTCGGCACTTCTTTATAATCAGAGTAGTTTAAAACAATTGGATTTCCTTTGCTTGAAATAGATTCAACCCTTAAAACAAGAAAAGTTTTTTTATCAATATACTGAACGTTTTTTTCTTTTCCGTTACGTGTGAATTTTATTTTGTAACAATCGTTGTTATCTATTTTTTCTTCGCCAAGCAGCTCGGTTTTTATTCCCCGGCTCTGAAAATCTCCGAGATAAAAAAGAGTTCCGTCTTCAACTGTAATTTTTAGTTTTTCCATTTGCCCAGAAGTTGCCTCTTCTTTAACATCATTTTGCATTGTCCAGCCTTTATTCATATCAAAATAGCTTTTTACGTTAAAGCCTTCACCACTGATTAACGAAAACATACATTTCGCGTCGGAATCTTCATAAAAAGTAATACTTCCTTCTACGTGTCCCATTAAAACGGCTTTTCCCGTAAAACAAAATTGCTTGATTTTTTTTAGTTCGTCAGCGCCTCCGATTGCATTGATGTATTTATTAACTATTTCATCTGATGTAAGGGTTTGAGAGTATAAAGAAGAAAATTGAAAAGAAAATATTAATGACCAAAAAATGAGGGTGTAAATTTTTTTCATATAAAGTGTGTTTAGAAAAGTAACATTAATTATGACTTAAAATTGCAGGGGAGGTTGCAGAATAATTTGTAATTTTAAGTAAATCTATCCTATTAAATGAGTTTTTTTTACGAGTATAAAGAATTATCTTTGCGCTACCGAATTTTCGAACAAAAAATCTACTTATCCTTATAAAAAATGAGCAATATAGAACCTAAAAAAAGCGCTTCAAAAGCCGAATGGAATGAAACCGCTAAGGCACAGAAAACAAACGGAATGAAGTTCACTTCCTTATCGGGCAGAGAGCTTGATATCTGTTATACGCCGGAAGATGTGAAGCAGGATAACTACTACAATGAACTCGGTTATCCCGGTGAATACCCTTACACAAGAGGCATTCATCACAATATGTACAGAGGTAAGCTTTGGACGATGAGGCAGTTTGCAGGGTTCGGTACGCCTGAAGATACAAATCAAAGGTTTAAGTATCTGCTTGAGCACGGACAGACCGGATTATCAACAGCGTTCGATATGCCTACGCTTATGGGCTGGGATGCAGATGCAGAATTAGCAGAAGGTGAAGTAGGTATCTGCGGAGTATCAATTTCTTCGCTTGCCGATATGGAAAGATTATTTGACGGCATTCCGCTTGATAAAGTTTCCACATCAATGACAATCAACTCTCCCGCTATAATGGTTTATGCTTATTATCTGGCAGTTGCAGAAAAGCAGGGAGTTGCGTTCAATAAATTAAGAGGTACACTTCAAAACGATATTTTGAAAGAATATATTGCGCAGAAAGAGTTTATATACCCGCCAAAGGAATCAATGAGAATTATAACGGACATGATTGAGTATTCTACCAATGAAGTTCCGCAGTTCAATCCTGTTTCAGTCAGCGGTTATCACATAAGAGAAGCAGGTTCAACAGCGGCGCAGGAACTTGCATTCACTCTTGCAGACGGATTTGCTTATGTAGAAGCAGGAATAGAAAGAGGAATGGACGTAGATGCATTTGCTCCGAGAATTTCTCACTTCTTCAATTCTCATCTGGATTTCTTTGAAGAGATTGCAAAGTTCAGAGCAGCTAGAAGAATTTATGCAAAGAGAATGAAGAATAAGTACGGCGCAAAAAATCCTAAATCATGGGTATTACGTTTCCATACACAAACCGCAGGATGCTCGCTTACAGCCCAGCAGCCGGAAAATAATATTGTAAGAACTGCAATCGAAGCATTGGCAGCAGTGCTTGGCGGAACGCAGTCGCTGCATACAAATTCAATGGATGAAACATTAGCTCTTCCATCTGATAAGGCAGTAAAGATTGCTTTAAGAACTCAGCAGATAATTGCTCACGAGCACGGAGTAATTAACGTAGCAGACCCGTTAGGCGGAAGCTATTATGTAGAAAAATTAACAGACGATATAGAAGCTGAAGCAAACAGATATTTTGATTTGATTGATGCGCAGGGCGGTGTAATTGCATGTATTGAAAACGGTTTCTTCCAGAGAGAAATTGCTGATGCAGCATATAAGTATCAGGTTGAATTAGATAAAAAAGAAAAAATTGTTGTAGGTATAAATGACTTCATTGAAGAAGATGAAAAAATAGATATTCCAATCTTGCAGATTTCAAAAGAAGTTGAAGAGATGCAGGTAAAGAGATTAAAAGAATTGAAGGCATCACGTAATCAGGAAGATGTAAAGAACTCATTAGCTGAATTAAAAAAATCCGCTCAGGACGGAACTAACTTAATGCCGAGAGTACTCGAATGCGCAAGAAAATATGTTACGCTCGGTGAAATGTGCGGAGAGCTGAAAGAAGTGTTCGGAGTTTACGAAGAGACAGCAGTGTTTTAAAATAAAACGTTATTAATATGAGTATAGCAGAATTGAAAAAAGAAATCGTTAAGTTTGTAGAGGCTTCATCCAATGAAGATAAACTTCAATTGTATATGAATCATTGAAGAACGAAGATGAAAGTGATTTTTGGGATCAACTTACTCCTGAACAACAAGCTCGAATTCTTAAAGCAGAGAAACAGTGCGATAATGGTGAAGGTATTGAAAATGAAGTTGTAATGAGAAAACTAGCTGAATGGATTTCAAAATAATTTGGTCCCCTGAGGCGATACCCGTCAAAATCCAAAGCAATAAAAGATATGTCTATATCAGAATTAAAAAAAGAAATTGTTAAGTTTGTTGAGGCATCTGAAGATGAAAATTTTTTAGAAAGCTATCATCATATGATAAAGCAGCATCAGGGAGCAATTTCATGGGAAGATTTGAGCAAGGATGAACAGGAAGATATTCTTGAATCTGAAGAACAAATTGAGCGCGGGGAATTAATTGACAATGACGTTGTAATGGATAAAGCAGCCAAATGGATTTCAAAATAGTCTGGACTCCAAAAGCAGAATTTAGATATGAACAAATTATTTTATATCTAAAAGACAATTGGTCTAAAAGCGTTCAGATTGATTTTTACAGGACAGTAAAAAATAAATTAGAGTTATTGAGACTGTTTCCTAATATGGGAATGAAGTTTTCTAACAGAATTATCGTAAGCTTTTATTAACGGAACATTCGTATTTACACTATAGAATTAAAGATGATAAAATAGTATTATTGACGATTAAAGATACCCGTCAAAATCCCAAGCAATAAATATACTATGAATATAAAAGAACTTCGAAAAGAAATAATAAATCTTGTAAACAGCATTGAGGATAAGAATCTTCTTGAGAGTTATTTAGATATGATGAAGATTGATACTGAGCAGGTTGCATGGGAAGACCTTAGCCCTGAAGACCAGGCAGAGATTTTAAAGACGAAGCAGGATGCTGAAGATGAAGGCGTAGAGTTTATATAAATCTGTAACTGCATAATTCAAATCAAAACAAAAATGGAACTATCTCAAGAAGAAAAATACAGCCGGGCAGTGAAAAAGGTTAAAGCAAGAAAATCTTTTTATATCAATCTCATTAATTACTTAATAATTAATATACTGCTTGCCTTAATAAATTATATAAACTTCTCAGGCACTTGGTGGTTTTATTGGGTTTCAATCGGTTGGGGTATAGGGATTATTTTTCATGCTTTTTCAGTTTTCGGTGTGGGAGGAGTTTTCGGTGAAGAATGGGAAAAACGGAAAGTTCAGGAATTGATGGATAAAGATAACCAAAAATAATTTAAAATCTTACAAGCAAGAATTTAAAGGGCGAATTAAACTTCGCCTTTTTTATATATGAAAAGCATTCACAGTAAAAATTACATTACAATAATTTCGTTATGCCTTATTTCATTTGGTATATTTCAGGCATTCAATTATTATTTTACAAAAGGCGTACTCGGCGTTCCGCTCGATGACTCATGGATTCATTTCCGCTTCGCTGAAAATTTCGCAAAGGAATTTAACTTTACCTATAATCCGGGAGAACCTACTGCGGGAACTACTTCGCCTTTATGGGTTATAGTATCGGGGCTTGTCAGCTTCATTTCCCCGACATTTATGCTGAACTCCGTAGTTCTTTCGGGATTATTTTTCATACTCTCTTGTATTTTTATTTACAAAATCGCAGTAGCGGTTTTCTTTGACTCCGAAGTTCTTGATTTTGATATGGAATTCAGCCCTCTATATCTTGCTTTGCTCGTAGCATTGCTGACTATTATGTCGGGAAGACTGGAATGGGCGGCAATGTCGGGAATGGAAACGACAATGTTTATTTTCTTCTCTCTGGCAGGATTTTATCAGCATATAAAGGACATTCACGATAAAAAAATATCTCTCGCTCCATCCCTGTTATTTGCGCTTTCAACTGCTTCAAGACCGGAAGGATTAATGCTTTTCGGGCTGTACCTATTCGATGCCTGGACATTTTCTTTCCACATTAAAAAAGTTCTTAAAACTACTCTGGACTTAGCTGCCGGGGTAATAATTTTTATATTTATCGCTGGCGGTTATTTTTTATTCTCTTATTATACAAGCGGAAATATTCTGCCTAATACGTTCAGGGGGCAGGGCGGAGGTTTTCATATTGATGCTGAACATATTCTCATCAGTCTTGAGTATCTTAGAATAAATTTTGTTTTATTCATAAGGGATAATCCTATCACATGTATTTTATATTTATTCTCTTTCATTTTTTATTTTGCGAATGTAAAAAAGTTCTTTAGCAAATTAAGGAGTTTAAATTTAATTTATTTATGGGTAATTTTGCTTCCGTTAGCATCATCAGTATTTGTGCCTAACTGGAGACATCACGGCAGATATTTAATGCCTTTGATACCCTTGATTAATCTGGTTTCCGTATATGCTATTCTTGTTGTTCTAAACAAGTTTAAGGGAAAAGCATCGCTTAATCTGCTTCATAAAAAGAATTTTTTGACGGCGCTTCTTTTGTTTTTTTCTTTTGCTTACTACATAGTATATGCAATAGCGCTGGGCAAAAATACGGATAACATAAACAGCCAGCAGGTTAAATTAGCTCATTGGGTTAAAGAAAACATATCTCAGAACGATGTAATAGCAATGAATGACATTGGAGCAATAACATTCGTTTCCAAAAACAGAATAGTTGATATGGCGGGGCTTGTTACACCGCAAATTTTGGATTACAGAAAATACAGACTTGAAGACAATCTTGATTCTATGTTAGCTCTTCTGAAAAACAACGATGTAAAATATATGATTATCTATGACCATTGGTTTGAGCCGTTTTTAAAAAGGCACGGAAAATATTTTGAGTATCTTCTTTCAGCAAAGCTTGAAGTAAATACAATCTGCGGAGGAGATGAAATGAAGGTGTATAAAACAAATTTTTACAGAAAAGAAAATGAAGGCAATTAAATTAATAGAGCTGATTAGACCAAAACAGTGGCTGAAAAATGTCTTCTGTTTCGCTCCGATTTTATTTTCGGGAAATCTGTTAAACTGGAACAAGCTCTCCATTAATCTAATTGCATTTGTTGCATTTTGCGGAATTTCAAGCTGTGTATATATTCTTAATGATATTTCCGATGTAGAAAGCGACCGCAACCATAAGAAAAAAAGATTCAGACCAATTGCATCCGGGGATATTTCTATAAAAGAGGCATGGACGTTTTTCTTCTTCCTTGTGATGTTAGTAGCTGCTTTGTGTGTTGTTTTTCTGCCGGTTTCTTTTGGTATAGTAATTGTTTTATATCTTATAAATAATTTCCTCTACTCTTACAAACTAAAACACATGGTTCTTTTAGATGTGTTTTCAATTTCCATAGGATTTATGCTTAGGGTAGTAGGCGGAGGCTTTTCGATTGACGTACAGCTTTCAAGCTGGATGATTATCACAACAATTTTTATTTCACTCTTTCTTGGTATTTCAAAAAGAAGAGCAGAGCTATCGAACGCCGATGAAGGCAACGCAACTAAACAGAGGAAGGTTCTCGACGACTATTCAATAGATTTTGTTGAGCAGATGAATACTATCGCCGCTACGGGAACGATTTTATCTTACGCCCTATATACCGCTTCGGATAAAACGATTACAACATTCCACACGGATAAATTAATTTATACCACACCGTTTGTAATATACGGAATATTCCGTTACCTCTATCTTATTCACAAAAAAAATCTCGGTGAAAATCCCGCATCAATAGTTACGAAGGATATTCCCATTATCGTTACAGGGATATTATGGGTTGTCGTTTGCGCTGCAATTATTTACAAAGCCAAATTAGGATTGTAACTTTAATTGAAAAATAAAATTTCCCACTATAAAGCGGAGCTTCTTCTTCTTTCCATTACTGTTTTCTGGGGAATCTCTTTTCCGTTCACAAAGTTTGCTCTCGAAGATTTCTCGCCTATTGCATTAGTCTTTTTAAGATTTTTTATTACAGTCGTTGTATTCTTTTTCATCTACTATAAAAAACTACAAATAAGGAGTTTCAAAGAGTGGCGCTATGGCTTCATTCTTGGTTTTCTTTTATTCCTCGGCTTCATCACGCAGACAACGGGAATGAAATATACAACTGCATCTAACTCCGCTTTTATTACTGGCACAAATGTTTTGCTTGTGCCGTTTGCGCTTTTTTTTATAAGCGGAAGAAAGCCAAAAATTCAAAATCTCATAGGAATAATAATCGTAACAACCGGTCTTTATTACCTTACAGGTATAGGCGTTTCAGGATTGAACTACGGCGATTTTATTACATTATTCTGCACAGTTTCTTTTGCGCTTCACATCGTTCTGCTTGATAAATATTCAAAGATAACGGATATAATTCATCTTGTTTTTGGACAGTTTCTTGCTATGGCAGCGCTTAGTCTTGTTTACATGATAGTTGCAGAGTATTTCATTTATGAAAATCTTAAAATGAATTTCACTACAAGCTCTTCAGCTCTTGTGCTCTTTCTTTCTTTATTCGGAACCTTACTGGTATTTTTTTTAATGACAAAATTTCAGGGGATGACAAACCCAATTAAGGCAAGTATAATCTATAATATGGAGCAGGTCTTTGCAACATTTTTTGCATTTTTTCTTTTAGATGAAAGGCTGACCTTTATTCAGATAATCGGCGCCTTAATTATGATTACAGGGCTTGTTGTCTCGGAATTTTCGGATTTAATTTTCAAAAGAAGAAAATTAAACTAAACTGTTTATGGACGTAACTTATAAAGTAGTTTTACGCGGATTTGTTCAAGGCGTGGGGTTTAGACACTTTGCCGCTCAAAAGGCTCACGAACTTGGATTAAAAGGATGGATAAAAAATCTTGATAACGGAGATGTTGAAGTAATCGTGAGGGGAGGCAAGGATACCGTGAACCATTACATTTTCACAGATTTAAAAACCGGACCCTCGAAGGCGCAGGTAAAAGATATGAGCGTGGAAGAATTCAATTCTCCTTCGGATTTTCCTTTCTTCCTTGTGCATCATTAGTTTAACTTGATAATATAAATTTATCTATCTTGAAATTCAGAAAGATAAATTTTAATATTACAATAAAATAAAAAGGGACACGATAAGAAAATATTTACTGCGAAAGTAAATAAAAATTAATTATGCTTAAAAAAATCCTTCCGGGAATTTTATTCCTTTTAGTCTCATCAAATTTTGTTTTTTCTCAGACAAATACGACTTATAATTTTTTAAGGCTTGATGTCGGCGCGCGCGCATCTTCACTTGGCGGCAGTTTTACAGCAGCCGAAAATGATGTTAATGTGATTTTTTACAATCCGGGCGCTATCTCAACAGTTCAGGGAAAACAAGCATCTGTTGGATTCTACAAGTACCTTCTTGATATAAATTCAGGGAATGCTGCTTATGTGCAAAGTTATCCGGGAATTGGCAACGTTGGTGTTGGAATTCAGTATATCAATTACGGAAGCTTTGACAGATACGATGTGAACTCAAATAACACGGGAACGTTCGGCGCAAGTGATATAGCAATTTCTTTCGGAATAGGAAACAGTTACAACAATTTATCCTATGGCGGCAATCTGAAGTTCATCTATTCTTCTTATGACACCTATAAATCAACAGCAGTTGCGCTTGACTTAGGCGCGCTGTACAAAGTGCCTAAAGCTATGATGGCTTTCGGGGTAAGCCTTATGAATTTGGGAACGCAAATATCGAAGTATCAGGATTACAGCGAAAAACTGCCTTTGGATTTGCGGGTAGGTATAACAAAAAAGCTTGAAAATTCTCCCCTTACTTTGAATGTAGGGTTCTATGGTTTGAATGAAAGCTATGACAAATTTTTCGATAGATTTAAAAATGTTACTGCCGGAGGAGAGTTTTCCATATCGGATAATATTAATTTAAGAGTCGGTTACGACAACCAGCTTAGGCAGCAGCTAAAAACAGGAAGCGCAATTGGTATCGGAGGATTTTCGGCAGGTCTTGGAATAAAACTGCAGGAAAAATATCAGATAGATTACGGATTTAACTCAATGGGTAAGCTCGGCTCAACCCATAGAGTGAATCTGGGATTTTTAATAAAATAAATTGAAGAACACTATTCCCGTTACAAAGCTGCAAAATCCCGCTTTAGCGGGCTTCTGCTCGTAACGAATTTTATATTATTCCGTAATTTTTATTTCAAAGATTTTATTCCACAATTTTCCCGTAACAAGTAAATTTCCTGTTGCCGGATTTATCGTAATTCCGTTCAGCACATCTATTTCCCGCAGGTTTCCTGCTTTATGAATCAAGTCTTCCAAATCCATTCTTGCTAAAACTTTCCCTGTTGCAGCATCAATTTTGATTACTAAAAAAGTTTGCCATACATTGGCGTAAATGCTTCCTTTATCGTATTCTAGTTCATTTATTTTTGTTATTGCTCCAGCGTTATCATAAACTTCCAGTTTGTCAGTTATCGCAAATGAGTTAGGATTCATAAAATAAATTTTATTCGAGCCGTCGCTCATAATCAGTTCTTTACCATTATTAGTCATTCCCCAGCCTTCCGTGTTATAAGAAAAATTCTGCATCAATTTAAAATCATCAAGGTTATATACAAATCCCTTTTTATCTTTCCACGTAAGCTGAAAAATTTTATTGTCAAAAATTGTAATTCCTTCACCAAAGTATTGTTTATCGAGAGGAATTTCTTTCACGATTTTTCCTGAAATTAAATCATACTTTTTTATAAGTGATTTTCCTTCAAGTCCTGTGCTTTCATAAACATATCCTTTGTAATATTCTAGTCCCTCCGTAAAATCATCTTTCGAGTGAGGGTAAGTTTTTACAACTGAATATTTCAAAGCCGGAGGAGCAGCATCGGAAAGAATTTTTACAGTTGACTCAAGTGTTTCAGTCTTTCCGTCTTTGAAAAAAGTCATCACTGAGATTTTTCTCAGCCCTGTTCTCGAAACGGAAGGGAGAAAAGAATACGAAGCGCTGCCGCGTAAAGTAATTACAGGAGAATTTTCAAAGTAAATCTTGGACGAGTCCATTTGCGCGTCCTGCTTTGTAACCTGTAAAGCAACCCTAATGCTATCGTTTAATTTTACTGCTGAATTATTCGCAGGGGAAGTAAGCCTTGAATAGCTTTCTAATCTCGTATCTATAGAAGGAGTATTATTCTTACAAGAAAATAAAAGGCTGCATGCAAGCAGCAGTGGGAAAATTTTTTTTAACATCAATGCTCTGCCTCGTTTTCTACAAGTTGAAACCAGTTTCCGTCATCATCGGTGAGAGTAAGACAGTTTTCAGAGCCATCAGTCCCTTTAAAACTAACTCCTTTAGATAGAAAGTGTTTTTTAGCCTCTTCAAGATTATCCGTATAAATTACGAAACCAACATTTGCATCCTGATACTTTAGAGGATTAAC
Source organism: Bacteroidota bacterium (assembly GCA_018266845.1). Lineage (GTDB taxonomy): Bacteria > Bacteroidota > Ignavibacteria > Tepidaquicellales > Tepidaquicellaceae > JAFDZO01. The sequence goes on from JAFDZO010000028.1 coordinate 18,258, forward strand.
AGGATTGCCGGGGCGAAGCAAAATCACTTTATTATCTTTGTGAAGCCAGACAAATTTTTCATGCTGGATAACTTCAAGCTCGAAGCCGAGAGCATTTATGTAGAAGTCTTTTGCGCTAAGAGGATTTTTCACAAAAATTTCCGTATGACCCATTTGAATTTTCATGTTTCAAAAATAGAGAAAATTTTTCAAAGATTGATTGCAAAAATTTCTTTATGTTCTGCGCCTTTCGTTGAGATAATACTTTGCATAATACTTATTTTGCTTACAGAAAAATTTACATCTACTTTTTCATTAGATAATTTTTCAAGGTCAATACGGCTTTTTATTCTTGCAAGCGTAATGTGGGGATGAAATTTTTTATCTCTGGGAAAACCATATTCCGATAAAACCCCGTCAACTACCGCTGCTATCTCAAAAATTTTGTTTTCAATGTTTCTGCTATCCAAAAATATTACCCTCGGATTTTTCAAATTCGGAAATCCTCCGTAATCTTCACAAACGAAGTTTAGCTCTCCAAACCTGCCGGATAACCGCTCGTTTAAAACATCGTAAATTTTTTTCAGACTGCCCTCATTTATTTCGCCGATAAAGAACAGAGTGATGTGATAATTATCAGGGTTATCATATCTGACCTGCGCATTAGTTCTGATTTTTTTCTTCAAGCCGTCGCAAATAGTTTTTATTTCTCTTTTTGCTCTGCTGCTTATATTTAGTGAAATAAAGCTTCGCAAATCTCTGTTTTTTGCTTAAAATCGCTGAAAATCTAAATTGAATAAGTGCCATAAATTACGTATATTTAACGAATAAATCAAAAAAATTTGGGAGATATATAATGAAAGCAATAAAAATATTAAGCGTATTTTTATCATTAACCTTCGCATGCGGATTGTTATACCTCACCGGATGCACCTCAGCAGAGTCCACCACCGGAAAACTTGCCTTTAATCAAAAAGATTATCAAAAAGCAGAAACGGAATTAAAAAAAGGATTAGTAATAGATAAAAATGATGCCGAGGGATGGTATATGCTCGGATATTCTCAAATTGAGAACGGACATTTTGATGATGCAAAGGAATCTTTTGCAAATGCGAAAAGATTATCAGGGGAGTTCGGAGATAAAATTACTAACTACTGGATTGAGAAGTATAATGCAGGCGCAAAAACATTTTCTGAAGCAGTAAAAAACAAAGATGCTTCAGGCTACAGCTCCGCCTTAAAGTATTTCATGGCAGCAGCTAATATTTTACCGGATTCAATTAAAGGAGTAGAAGGCTTAGGAAGAGCATATTTTGCGTTAGGACAAAAAGATAAAGCTCTTGAAATTTTTCAAACTGTAATTGAAAAAACCAATAGCTCCGATGCTGCAATTAGAATAGCAGCAATATTATTTGAGGAAGGAAGCAACTTATTGCAAGCAAAGAAAAATGATGATGCTGCTGCAACATTTTTAAAAATAATAAACATTCCTTCTCTTCCTAAAAACGACCAATACTACGAGATTTCATCCTATAACTATGGCTTAGCAAAAGTAAAAGCAGCCGAAGAGTTAAGAGCAGCTGATGAAAACAATCCAAAGATAAAGGAACATTATTTGGATGCTCTGAAAGTAATTGAACCGCTTTCACAAACAAGTATTTCAAACAAAGATATTAAGCCGAGAGTTTGGGATTTATTAGTAGTTTTATACGGAAATACCGGACAACCCGATAAAGCAACTGACGCTTACAAAAAAGCCGAAGAACTAAAGAAATAAAACAAATAATTTTAATTCACATCCCCGCTTTTTGCGGGGATAAATTTTTATGGAACAGCAAAATCCTCCTCCACAACAGAATTTTAACTACAACTACCAAAGGAAAAGCTCTAATGGCTGGAAGTGGTTTTGGGGTATTTGCATATTTGTTCTTGTAATTGCTCTTTTCTTTACAGGGCTTACTTTTATTTTCCTTGCAAAAACCATCGCTACGGTTGACGGCGGAGATAAATATTACTACGAATTTACCAGCGGTAAAGGCAGCGGAAAAATTGCCGTAGTTGATTTGGATTTTACAATTATTACTTCCGACCCGATTGTAAGACAGTTTAAGAAATACCGTGAAGATAAATCAATTAAAGCTATTGTTCTTCGTATAAATTCTCCGGGAGGCGGTGTTGCAGCTTCGCAGGAAATGTATGAAGAGATAAAGAAAACCCGCGATAGCGGAAAACCTGTTATTGTTTCATTTGCTTCACTTGCAGCCAGCGGAGGATATTATGCAGCGTGCGGAGGAAGTCTTATTGTTTCAAACCCGGGTTCACTCACAGGAAGTATTGGTGTTATAATGTCATTTGTTACAATTCAGGAACTTGCAAAGAAGTTAGGCATTGACGAGACAACAATTAAAAGCGGAGAGCTAAAAGACGCAGGTAATCCTTTCAGGTATCCAACAGAAAAAGATAAGGAATATTTTCAGGATATAGTGGATGACAGCTATCAGCAGTTTCTTGATGTGGTTTCAAAGGAAAGAAAAATAAAAATGGACGAGCTTAAAAAAATTGCTAACGGCAGAGTCTTTACAGGCAGCCAGGCACAGAAGCTCGGGCTTGTTGATTCGCTCGGAACTTTTGAAGATGCAATTAGAATTGCAGGAAGAATGGGCGGAATAGAGGGCGAACCGACAATAGTAAAAGAGAAAACAAGATTAGGAATCTTAGAGAAATTAACAGAAGGCGCAACTAATTCAGAGTTAAGAGAACTAAAAGAAGAGATTAAAAACGAGTTCATAGAAAAACCTGTTTTACAATATAAATTCGAAAAATAATTTTTACAAAACTATGACAAGAGCGCAAATTGCCGCTAAAATTTCTGATGCAACGGGACTAAGCAAAAAGGAAACGGAAATTGTTGTTGAAGGTTTCATAAGCTGCATCATTGAATGCCTGAAAGAAAACGGTAACATTGAAATAAGAGGCTTCGGGACTTTCAAAAACAATGTGAAGGAACCAAGAACTGCAAGAAATCCAAGAACGGGCGAAAGCATTACACTCGGAAAAAGATATATTCCGATGTTCAAAGTTTCAAAGGAATTTAAGAAGGCAGTGCAAGACGCGCTTGTACAATAAAATTTTTAATAATTAATTTATAAAGGAGAACTACTATGCCTTGCGGCAAGAAAAGAAAACGTGCGAAAATGTCAACGCACAAGAGAAAGAAAAGACTCAGAAAGAACAGACATAAAAAGAAAATCAGATAAAATTTTGCGGGCGCTTTTTATTAAGCGCCCGCGTAAATTTTATTTCCACCCGCTCAAAACATTCCCGGATTTTTCTATCCTCTTTGTAATTCAAAAATCGTTATTTCAGGTCTAACATTAAATCTTACCTGCCATAAATGCCCCAATGCTCTATTTATATATAGAGTTCTATCATTGCTCAATTCATATTGTCCGGCAGAATATTTTTTGTTTTTTACAGGCAGCATTGGAGGAGGAAGAAATGGCGGCTTCACCTGCCCGCCATGTGTATGTCCTGATAATATCCAGCTGTTATATTCGCCCCAAACATCTAAGTCGCAAACATCAGGATTATGACATAATACAATATTTGCTTTTGATTTGTCAAAACCGGTCAATGCCTTTTCTGGGTAGAAGTTAAGTCCCCAATAATCGTCAATGCCAATAAAGTTTAATCCCTTTACATCGGTAGATTCATTTCTTAATAGTTGAATTCCTTTGTCGGTAACCATTTCTGAAATTTTATCTGCAACTGCCATTTGCGACCAGTTTTTTCCGTAATCATGATTGCCTAAAATTCCAATGGTCGCTATTTTTCCTTTTGCGATATTGTTTAAGGTTTCTTCTAATTTGTTGTATTGAACTTCATCTTTGTAAATGCTTACGAAGTCGCCTGTGTAAACAACAAAGTCAGGATTATATTCTTTTGCTTGTTTGAGAGAATCAATTATGAAATGATAGTCGAATCGGTTTCCAACATGAATGTCGCTTATTTGCATAAGCGTCTTGCCGATTAGATCGCTTGGTAAATTCCTGATTGGCATTTTTACTCTTACAAATTCCAGCCAGAATGGTTCGATCTGCCAGGAATATATACCGCTGAAAAGTCCTATCCCTGTCAGACCAAAAAATGTATTTCTAATAAATTTCCGTCTATTCACCGAGCCAGTCTGAAATTGCCGCCAGAACTTTATCTTTACCTAAAATCTGAATTGTCAATGGAAACTCAGGACCGTGAGTTTGTCCCGTTATTGCTATACGCAATGGCTG
>JAFDZO010000029.1 GCA_018266845.1 Bacteroidota bacterium
ACCATAGTTTGGGCTTACTCCCGAATTCCATCTTTGCGCAATTTGATTTATTCTTCCGGCATAGGTAATGGAGTCAAGCCTGTCTAAGTAAAATCCTTCATCATTTGATGCCTTTGTAGAGCTGTCTGTTACCATATCAGTTTTTATTCTGTTGCTTGTTCCTGATGTAATAAATGACTGACTGCTGTTAATGGTTATTTGTAAATACGCTTCGTTGATAATCACATTTGAAGGAAGATTAGGAAAACTAAATTTTAGAATATCCCTGAAACTTACTCCGTTCTGAATTAAGAAATACTGCGAGGAAGGAATAACGCTTACAGGAGCATTGCTTAGTGAAACGGAACTAGGATACCTTAAAATAACAGTATCTACCGATGAAGATGTCTGTATTGCTAATGTAATGAACGGTCTTAAAGTGTCAGTATTGTTTTCGGAATAAAACCCTTTTATCGTTGTCGAGGAAGAGTTGGGTACAATTGCCAGTCCGTAATTTTTTGCTGAATAACTTGTATCGGCTGCATAATTCAGCCAGTCTTTCATTGTTGTCGTATCAAGGGCAATGTTTATTGCAGAGGCATCAGCAGGATTTCCGGTATAGCTTCCAATAGAAGTAGTGCCAATATCAGATGATGAAACCGAATCGTTTGTGATTGTCAGCGGATTTAATGAACGGTTCACTTTGTAAATATTAAACGATACTGTTCCTGTAGTATCTTTAAAAGCGTATTTTGAATACCTTAAGCGCAGATTTGCCGAAAGCACCCTTGCATTCTGATAAGAAGTCGTTATTCCGTTGTATTTTAGTATGGTTTTTGCGGTGTACTGATTTCCCGAAAAATTATAGTTTCCGACAAGCATGTTTGCCGAGCCGTTGGAATTAATATAATTTCTGTAATTAGAACTTACAATAATTGTAGTGTCAAGAATTTTCGAACCGGTAGTATCTAAAGGGTTTACAAACGAAAGCCCTAAATCATTGGGGTTGTTTTCGCATCCCGCAATAAATAACAGCACTATCAAGGGGAATAAAGAGAATGAAACTAAAATCTTTTTAATCGTTTTTGTCGTTTTTGAAAAGGTCATTCAGAGCAATTAGTTAGAGAATTTTTTTATGTAGTTTGCGGCATCAAGAAAATCGTTTGCAATGAAATCTACCTTCAGATTTTCATCAAGGCATTTTTGCAAATCTCTTGAGCCATAGCCCGTAAGAACGAGAATTTTTTTCAGTCCTGCGTTTTGCGCAGTCTGCATGTCAGTAAAAGTATCGCCAATAAAAAAAGAACTATTCAAATCTATTGAATGTTCTTTCCGGGCTTCGAGAATCATCCCGATACGGGGCTTTCTCAAGCCGCTGTCAATTTTGTATTTTTCTACTTCTCCGTCTTTATGATACGGCGAGTAATATATTCCGTCAATCAGTTTGGTTTCTTTGTTTGTAGTGCTGAGCAATTTTTCGTGAATTTGCTTTAAGTCTTCTTCTGTAAAAAATCCTCTGGCTATTCCTGATTGATTTGTAATTACTATGTTTAAAAAACCAAGACTCTTTAAAATTCCCAGCGCTTCATTCGCATAGGGAAAAACAATGAGTTCATCGGGACTTTTAAGGTAGTCAACCTCTTCGTTTATCGTGCCGTCTCTATCTAAAAATATTGCCTTATTCATACAGTCATCGGTTGTTTGTTAATCGTTTATCGCTATCAGTTGTTCTTTTGCGTTGAATATTATACGGCAAAAAATAAAATACGTTCCTTGTGCTTCCAGTCTTCCCCCTCCTTTATAAGGAGGGGGATAGGGGAGGTAAATTAAGAATATAGATATTACTAGTTCCTTACCCTTCCTACCCTCCCCTTATAACGGTAACTATATACCAGTTGGGACAAGCATAAACAGAAGTACTTGGTTACCTAAATTCTCCCCTTGAGGGGAGACCGACCGTAGGTCGGGAGGGGTGTTTGAACGAACACCCACCGTCTCGCTTCGCTCGACACCTCCCTCAAGGGAGGAGTTTTTGCTCTTGCCCAAACTGATATATAGTTCCCCTTATAAAGCGGAGGGAACACACTTTTTTTATTACACCAGCGTTTTATACAGACCGGTATATTTTTTTGCTGAAACCTTCCATGAGAAATCCAGCGACATTCCGTTCCGCAAAATCTTATTCCATTTATCTTTATCTTCGTAAAGATTCAGCGCGGTTTTTATGGTATCTAAAAATTCTTTTGTACTGTATTTATTAAATAAAAATCCGTTGCCGTTCGGTTTTTTATAATCTATTATCGTATCTGCCAGCCCGCCTGTGTTTCTTACAACCGGAACAGTTCCGTATCGCAGACTGTACATCTGGTTCAGTCCGCAAGGTTCGTACTTTGAAGGCATTAAAAACATATCAGAGCTTGCCTCTATTTTATGGGCAAGAACCTCATCGAATCCGATTACAATAGCCAGCTTGTCTTTATATTTTTTCTCGATTGCCTTGAGGAATTTCTGATACTTTTCATCTCCCTGTCCGAGGATAATCATGTGAACGTTTTCTTTCATAAGCTGAGGAAGAGCTTCTTCGATTAAATCAAATCCCTTTTGAGCTACAAGGCGTGAAATCACTCCGATAAGGGGAGTGTCTTCGTTATAATCAATTTTGAAATGGCTTAAAAGCTCGCGTTTATTTTCCCACTTGAGTGGGATTTCCTGTGATGTAAATCTGTAGTCAATCAGCTTGTCAACTTCAGGGTTCCACACGGAGTAATCTATTCCGTTTAAAATTCCCGATAAATCTTTTTTTCTTTTATCGAGAATGTCTTCCATTCCTTCGGAGTATTCTTTATCGGTCCTTATTTCCTCAGCATATTTTTCACTTACAGTTGTAATTTTATCGGCATATGCCAGAGCAGTTTTCATATAGCTGAATTTTCCATTATGGCTGCCTGCCTCAAACACTTCATCCGGCATTCCGGTTTTTGCAAAAGATGTTTTTGGAAAAATTCCCTGATATGCAAGATTGTGAATGGTGAAAACTGTTTTAATATCCCTGATGTATGGATTATCTTTGTAGATTGTTTTTATGAAAGCGGGAATAAGCCCCGTCTGCCAGTCGTTGCAGTGAATGACATCAGGTTTCCATTGGAGAATTTCAAGAATTTCAAGCACTGCTTTACAGAAAAAAAGATAGCGCTCGTCGTTGTTTGAGAAATCCTGCTTGGTTTTTATATTCTGGTAAATTCCTTTATTCTTAAAAAAATCAAGATTTTCGAGGAGATAAATTTGTGCTTTCGTATTTTTTCCGTGAATGAACGAAGATTTTATGCTGAACTTCGTTTCTATTCCGTTCATTTTCAGGGATAAGTCTTTAAGTCTTTTTATTTCGTGTATCTGCAGTCTTCTTTCATCCAGCTGACCGTACTTGGGGCTAATAATTCTTACTTCATTTCCTAAAGAGTTAAGAGCCTGGGGTAATGAATTTGAAACATCAGCTAATCCTCCTGTTTTAGAATACGGAAAGACTTCACTTGTTACAAAAAGTACATTATAACCTTTTGCCATTAAAGAATAGTTTTTTTAGAAATTACTTTTATTTTGTGTGATTTTCAATGAAGAAAGGGGGCACAAACAGGAAAAATAGTCATCTCAAGGATTAGCGTTTTGTTTTTAAAATTGCCGCAGAATATGCCATTTCTATAAAATCAGGCATTATCAGAAAAACAACGTGGCAGCTATTAAACGTGCACCTAATCAGTGCGTTATATCTCCTGTGAGTTGAATAAGGTAAGAGCAGATTTGTTAATAAAAATATTAATCTTTATACTTCTTTCATTACTTTTTTTTTCCTCTTAATTTTATACTTTACTTGCAACTAATCCCATAATTATGAAAATAAAATTTTACTTCTTTTCTTTAATTCTCCTGCTTGTTGCGGGTGTTTCTTATTCGCAGTGGAGTGTTGACCCGAACACAAATACTCCCGTGTGCACAGCAACGGGCGAGCAGGCAGTGCCGAAAATTTCTCTTACTTCCGACGGCGGATGCTATATAACGTGGTTCGATAACAGAAGCGGCAGCTATGCGGTTTACCTGCAAAGGCTAAACTCGGCAGGTGTGCCTCAGTTTACAGCTAACGGACTTCTGATAAGCAGTAATGCTCAAAATACTTCGCTTGTTGACTGGGATATGATTACTGATGACAGCAACAATGCAATCATTGCCTTTACTGATATTCGCGCAGGCGGTCAGATAAATCCTTACATATATAAAATCTCTCCCACAGGAACTTTCCTATGGGGAGCAAACGGAATTTCGTTAAACAGCCAGTCATCTGTTTTTCAGGCAAACCCCAAGCTCGCCAAGTGCACGGGCAATAATATTTTTGTAACATGGATTTATTCATCCTCTCCGAGAGTTGCAAAGTATCAAAGAATCTCCCCCGGAGGAGTAAAACAGTTTGCCGCTGACGGCTTGTCAATTTCAGGAACGGGTTCAGAAGCGATTGATTTTCCTAATGTGGTTACATCGGATAATGGAAGCGCAATAATGACATTTATCGGATATACGGGCAGTTTCATCAGTCCGGGAAATTATAAAATTTATACACAAAAGATTTCATCTAACGGCGGCTCTGTATGGAACGCAAATTTTGATACAGTATATTCTTTAGGAAGAGGCTCAGGGTTCAACCCTCCTCAAACAAACAGCGATGGTAATAACGGATTTGTAATATGCTGGCAGGACGACAGAAGCTCGACTAATGCTTCTAATGTTTATGTTCAGAGAGTAAACGCAGCCGGACAGAAACTATTTCCTGTAAACGGAAGCGCAGGCGATGTAACGGCAGGTATGGTGAGAAACACAATGCAGGCATGCGTTAATACAACTACGAACGAAACATTTATGTTCTGGAAAGAAGCAAATGGCGGACAAACTCAATATTCCTGCGTAGGGCAAAGATTTTCAGCAGCGGGAGACAGGCTTTGGACGGATGCCGGACTGAACGTAATTCCTATGGGAAATAACTCTTTTGTAACCTTAGATTGTCAGTCAGTAGATACAAACGCTGTTGTTTATATTAATGATGGTGTTTTCGGAAGCTCAAATAATATCGTCAGGGCTGCTAAGTTTAATAGAAGCGGTTCTATCGCATGGAACAGCGGAGCCCTTATGACTATAGGCGGTTCAACAGGCGCAAAATCCAGAATGGCTGCCAAAATAAACTCAAACAAAATGAGCATCGTAATGTGGGGCGATTCCAGAAGCGGGATATACGATATATATGCGCAGAACATTAACAACAACGGAACATTAGGACCCGCAACAAACATTCAGCAGATTTCAGGCGAAACACCAAACGGCTTTGAACTGAAGCAGAACTTCCCTAACCCGTTCAACCCGACAACAAATATTGTTTACAGCCTGAAAGTAAATTCGGCTGTTACAATAAAAGTTTATAATACACTCGGCAAAGAGGTTACGGCGGTAAGCTTCGGAATGCAGAATGCAGGAAGCTATTCATATTCTTTAGATGCAGGCGCTTTGAATTTATCAAGCGGTATTTATTATTATGCAATTCAGGCAGGCGACTTCAAAGATATAAAGAAAATGATGCTTGTTAAGTAGTTGCCGGTTGATAGTTTATAGTTGTCAGTTGATTGTTGACGATTGAAAATTGTCAGTTAAAAGTTTGTAACCACTCCAAAAACCCCCCTTCTTACTAAGGGGGGATTAAGGGGGAGGTAAGTGATTATGTTTGGTTACACCATTGGAGTGGCGCGCCGGATAACAAAAAACTCTCTACTCGAACAGAGAGGTGTTTTAGAGAACAGGTTTTTCTTGTTACACAGATTTCTCCCGTTGCAACGCTCCTGCGTTGTAACGAAAAAGCACATAAAAAATTTCTTTCAAAATGAAATTTTATTGCTAGGGCTTTAGTTTATAATGCAAAACATTATTAGTAAAAAAGTTTTTAAATAAATGCTGCTTCAAATTCACCCTGATAATCCTGACGAAAGAAAAATAAAGCAGGTAGTTGAGTGTCTCCGCTCCGGCGGAGTGATTATTTACCCCACTGATACTGTTTACGGAATAGGATGCGATATACGTGATGCAAAGGCAGTTGAAAAAATCTGCCGCATAAAAAATATTGACTTAAAGAAAGCAGATTTCTCTTTTCTCTGCTATGATTTAAGCAATCTATCGGAGTTTGTAATGCCCGTAGATAATTCGGTTTTCAGAATGCTGAAGAAAAATCTTCCGGGACCTTTTACTTTTATTTTAAAGGCAAACAATACAGTTCCGAAAATATTTCAGAGCAAAAAGAAAACGGTGGGGATAAGAATTCCCGATAATAAAATCTGCCGAGCCATAGTGAAAGAGCTTGGTAACCCTGTTATGACATCTTCCCTAACGGAAGAAAATGATTTTAAAGACTATCCGAATGACCCTGAGTTAATCTATGAGCACTATGAAAAGCTTGTAGATATAGTGATTGACGGCGGTCTTTGCGGAAAGAAACCTTCGACTATAGTTGACTGCACCAATGACGATGTAACTGTATTAAGAGAGGGCAAAGGAATTCTCTCTTAAAAAATTTTTAACCCTAATATTATGATGAAAAAATTTTTACTTTTTATTTCTATTGTTTTCTGCGCTGCTTACTACGGATGCTCCACCAGAAGTAACTATAACATTTCGCTCTCTGCTCAGACAAATGAAGTGCGCGGGCTTGATTCGGTGATTGTTAATGCTCACATAACCAAAGATGCATATCCTTTCATTCCGTCCAACGCTTTTGCGCGAAGCACATGCGGAGAGATGTTTAAGATAACACCGGATTATGACAGGTCATCCGATATGCAGTTTTATTTTAAAGGCGATTATGTAGATGAAAATTGTTTAGGAGATATAACCGTGATAATTGCCAATGATACAACGGTTCAGGGCAAAACGCAGATAAAAGTTCTTCCTCCCATTATTGGAGGATATGTGAATACTACGGACACGAACAGGCCGCAGGTGAAAATCACTCCCGATGTAATAGATTTGAAGAATAAGTATTTTAAATGGCAGTATCAGATAGATTTAGTAAGCTATTTTGTTACTAACTATATTACTAAAATTGAAATAACTACTCCGGCGCAGTTTACAAACCTGCGTGTGATAAATACATCATTCGGCATAAAAATGAAAATTGTATCCGAAGATAGCAATAAGAAATGGATTATTATTCCTGAAACCGCCGACGTAAAAAATCTGAACAAGGTAGTTCTCGAAGCGGAAAGTAACGGCACTTCAGGGGGCAGAGTGATGTTTAAGGTTTTTGATAAAGATATGAACTCAACTGAAGATTTAAAAGTAACCGGACCAAACATAACAGCAAAATAAATTTCTATGAGAGATTTTGATAAGCTCTGGGATTTCATAAAGCCCGCAGAGACAGAAAAAAAATTCAGAGATGCGCTTGCTTCCACAACAGAAAGCAAAGACAGTGATTATTATCTTGAGCTTCTCACCCAGCTTGCAAGAACCCAAGGCTTACAGGCAAAATTTGAAGAGGCGCATAAAATTCTGGATGAGGTTGAACCAAAGCTGAAGCCGGAAATGATAACGGCGCGCATAAGATACAATCTGGAACGCGGCAGAACGTTTAATTCCTCCGGTGTGAAAGATAAGGCAATTCATCACTTTCTGGACGCATATCATCTCGGAATGGAAAACGATGAGGACTTCTATACAATAGATGCTGCGCATATGCTCGGCATTGCGGAAAAGCCTGACGAAGCTTTGAATTGGAATGAAATAGCCATTGAGCTGATTGAAAAATCTTCCGATGAAAGGGCAAAGGGCTGGCTTGGCTCGCTGTTAAATAATACCGGCTGGACTTATTTTGATAAGGAAGATTTTGCAACGGCGTTGGAGTACTTTCAGAAGAATGTAGCTTATCACACTGAAAGAAAAAATAAAATCCCGCTGCGAATTGCAAAATGGTGCGTTGCCAGAACTTTCCGGGCGCAGAGTAAAATTGACGAAGCATTAAAGATTCAGAACGAACTGAGGGAAGAAGTGGAAGCAGCAAACGAAGATAATGACGGCTATATTTATGAAGAGCTTGGCGAATTATATCTTGTAAAAGGGGATAAGGAAAATCAAAAAAAATATTTTAAGAAAGCATATGAGCTGCTTTCAAAGCTGACAGGTATCGAAACTCTTGAAAAAAGCAGGCTGGACAGAATAAAAGAATTGAGCGAGTGATTATAGTTTCTTCTCGTTCCTTCATTGCAAATCCCGCTTTTGAGGGGTCTCGGCGTAGTAACAAAAATATGTTACCACGCTGGAGCGTGGTAACGACTACAAAAAAAAGCGGGAGTTTGTGAGTTTTGTAGAGACGGAAAATATTGCGTCTCTACTTATCAAAAAATAGTCTCATTTTATATCCTTAAAATCCACATCGAGCACGTCGAAATTTTCCCATCCTTTGTAATCGAAATGCCACCATTCAGTCGGTAGTCCTGTGAAGCCGTACTTAGTCATTACATCTTCCAGAATTTTTCTGTTCTTAATCTGCTCTTCAGTAAGGCTCATATAATCTCTATGCGCTTTTTCAGTGAAGTCGTCGTATTCAGTGGGCATTGAAAGTTCTTTTCCGTTTTTATCAACGAGCGTTAAATCAACCGCCATACCCCTGTTATGACGAGAACCTTTCTTCGGGTCTGCAACATATCTTTCATCAGGCATAATCTCCCAGAATTTTTTCTGCACGGAAAGCGGTCTGTAGCCGTCATAGATTTTTAATCCCAGCCCGCTCTTCTCTAATTCTTTCTGTACGGAGTCTAAGCTAAGAGCTGCATCCTTCACAAGAAATGCTCTCGCTTCGGGATAGACAACTTTCCCCGTGAAATTATTTGCAGTTGCGTAGCGAATATCAAGCAGAATAGCAGGATTCATTTTGTTAAGCTCTATGAATTCGGGATTTGTAACTTTCTGCGCAAACGATACCGATGCAAACAGAAGTAAAACAGCAATGAAAAATTTTTTACAGGCGTTCATATCAGAAAAAAGTAATTGTGATTTGAGATGTAATGATTATCCAGTAATAAGTGATAACGAAGTAAACTACATAAAGCAAAATTGTAAAAGAAAAATCAGGAAGAAATTTTTTTATGTAAAAATGTTTTACCGCAAAAAAAAGATAAATGAACGGTACAACAAAAAACATTACATAATAGCTGAACGGAAGAATGTTGTCGGTGAAACTGTCAATCAGAGAAAAAATCAGGCACGCCGTATAAAAATGCAGCGAGAACACAAGATGCTCTGCCATTTTTCTCTTTTGCCTGTAAAAAACAATGCTCAACACAAGAGTAAAAACAACTATTGCAATGAGATAATAAAAAGAAATTTTGCTGAAATAATTAGAGTTGAATTTCTCTATGAAAATATCTTTGGATATTCCTTTTTCGGCAGTAACTTTTTCAATGCTCGCCTTCATGAAATCTAGGTCTTCAAGAGCGAAGGAGTAATCGTTCTGCGCAAACATTTTTCCTATGAAAAATACCACAATGCAGGTGAAAATAAAGAACTTCAGCGGCTTTACATGGCTGGCAATTCTTCCTTTAACATATTCATTTGAAAGGTAGCCGGGTCTGAAAAGCAGGTCGGAGAGGCTTTTAAAAATATTAGAGTCATATTTAAAAAAATCCTCGAAAAAATTTAATATAAACTTACCGATTGTCAAATCGTGAGGAGAAAATTTCTTCTGTCCGCATTCCGAGCAAAATTTGCCGGTAAGTTTTGCTCCGCAGTTAGTACAGTTTGCCAAGCTATTTTTGCTCTCTATAAAAGGTTATCAAATCTGTCGAGAATAAATCAGTTACTCCTGCCGTTCTTAACATTGTAACTATCTGTCCCCTGTGAAAAGTTGAGTGGTTTAGGCAGTGCATTAATATTTCGTGGAGCTTGTTTGTGAATTCTTTTCCTGCCTGATTTTTATATGTAATATCTTCTGAAAAAGAAACATCGGAGGATTTATTCGCGATTTCAATTAAAGTTTTAGATTGTTCTGAAAATAAATTCGCTGCTTCATTGAAAGTTCCTTTAAATTCAGCGCTGGGCCATGTTGCCAACGATTCTCCGTTTATTCTTTTGCACCAGATATTTTCCGCATCCCAAATATGATATAACGTGTCTTTAATCGTCCTAAAGCTGGATAACAGTTCCTTTTCAAGAATAGAATTATCTAAGGTAATAAGCAAATCGCAGATTTTTTTATTTGCCCAGTAGTTGTAGTTTGTATAATTGATTAAGATTGTTTTCATTTTATAAATTAAAATTATTTCCAGTAATCCTTCATGATTTCTTTTATCCATTCCGGCTGGCGTATTTCTTCCGAAGGTAAAAACTCTTTATAAACAGGTTTAATATCAAGTACAGGCGAACCGTTTATGGCATCGAGTCCTTCTACTATGAGGGTTTTTCCCTCTGCCTTTATCAGCTTTACTATAGTAAGTCCCAGTTTATTTGGTCTGTTTTTTCCCCGCTGCGCAAAAATTCCTGTTTCGGGAAGATGCTCAAGATTTCTCGGATGCCTTGCTCCCGTTACAATTTTGTTATCGTCTGCCTTATCAAAGTGAAAAATAATTTCAAGGTGAGAAAACTCCTCTATTCCTTTTAGCGAGCTTGAATCAATACTATCATCAAGAATAATTGCGCTAAGGGTATTTCCCCAATAGTCATCCTCAATTTCTTCCCTGCTGTTTACTACTTTTCCAATCGGAAACAGGTTTATCATTATATTTCTTTACCCGGAAGTTTTACAAAAAAAGCTGCGCCTTCTCCCTGAACACTTTCGACCCACACTTTTCCGTTATTCAAATTCACAAGTCTTTTTACTAACGAAAGCCCTAAGCCTATACTGTCTTCTCCGCCCGTAGGTCTGGCGCTTAACTTCGCAAATTTTTCAAAAATTTTCTCTTTATCTTTTATTGTTAATCCCGGTCCTTCGTCCTTTATTTCAACCTGAACGTACCCTTCGCTGTATGAAGTATTAATATAAATATTTTTTCCCTGCGGAGAATACTTAACGGCGTTTGAAATCAGATTGGAGAACACTGAACTTAAAGAGCCTTTATCCCCCATAATTACATAGTCTTTTTCAGGAAGAAAAATTAAAGAGATTTTCTTGTCGGCAGCGCGGTTTTCATAATCTTCTAATGTTGATTTGAGAAGATTTATTAAGCTTAAGTTTTCAGGATGAACTTCTAATTTTCCTGATTCGATTTCATTTATTTTTAAAAGCTGACGCAGTATTTTTAAAACTTTTGTAGAAGATTTATTTATAGAATCAATATACTCAAGCAGTTCTTCTTTAGTTGTTGTATCCTGCTCCGAAAGAATTAAATCGGTAATTCCGTATATAGCAGAAAGCGGGTCCCTAAGGTCATGCGAAATAATGCTTATGTAATGGTCTTTTTCTTCGTTAAGCGCATCAAGCTTTTGTATCATCTGTTCAAGCTCTATGTTCTTTTCTCTTGCGGCTTCATATTCTCTTCTGTTTTTTTCTGACTCGTACTGAACAATTAAGCCTTTGCTCTTTATTTGTGTTTCAGCGTTATTCAGGTATCTTTCCAGCTCATGGTATTCTTTATAATATTTAAAAGCTGCCTCAATATCGGGAATTTTTTCATAAAGCTCGGACAGGTACATCAAAGCAGACATTTTTATATCCTTAACATTTATCTCCGAAGAAATTTTTAATGAATCCTTGAGATAACTTTTTGCTTTTGAATAATTCTCAAGAGCAAGGTAAGAAATGCCGAGATTCAATAAGGAAAATGCTTCACCCTTTCTGTTGCCTATACGTCTGCTGATTTCAAGGCACTCGTTAAACTTTTCAATTGCTTTTTCTTCGTTTTTCAGCATTGAAAAAATTGTGCCGATATTGCTTAACACATTTCCCTCGTCATCTTTGCTGTGAGTCATCTTTATCAGATTCAGAGATTCATTATAATAGTCTAATGCCTTTCCGTAGTTTCCAACAGCTTTGTAGTTCATACCGATATTGTTCAGCACATTTGCTTCGTCAATAATCGAGTTATTTTTATCAATAAATTTTAAGCTTTTAAAAAGGTATTCATTAGATTTTTTGTACTCGCCGAGCGTATTATACATAAGCCCGATATTGTTCAGTGTATTGGCTACTGTTTTTCTATCGCCGTATTGTTCTTTCAGTTCAAGGCTTATCAAATAATATTCTAATGATTTTGGATAATTATTTATCAGTTTGTAAATTATACCAATGTTGTTTAGGGTAAGGGATTCGGAAAGCTTATCGGGTAAATCTTTTTTCAGATTTAAGGATTTGAAGTAAAACTCAAGCGCTGCTTCATAGCTGCTCAAGCTTTGATTTGTATTGCCAAGCCAGTGATAGACATCTGCCTCGTATTTTTTATTTTGAAGCCGCAAAGCAATGGCAAGCGCCTCATAAAATTTCTTTAATGCTAATTCAAATTCAGCAAGAGCGTAAAAGCTCTCGCCCATTAGCAATAAAGAACGTATCTTTCCTTCTTCAAAATTATTCTTGCCGGAAATTTCATAAGCATCCTGCGCGGAAACCAATGCCTTTTGCGGATTTGATTTCGGCAAATCTTTGTAGGAATCTAACAGAGAATTAATTTCATCATTATCCATTACTAAAATATTGTCTGTATTGTCCGTCAAAACTTCCATTTTTTATAAAATACAAATTTTATATTTCAATATTAAGTCCGCCAAGTTTCATTATTCTTAGCGCATTTGTTGTGGGGCAGGGACCAAGGTTTAGTTTATAATCAAAAATCATCTTGTTTTCGATGATTTCTTCTTTAAAATGGACATTTTCTATTATATCAAATTCCTTGCCAAGATTTACAAGTTCAAGGTCGTGTGTGGAAATAGCTCCGCAGCCATTTTTTCCGATAAGCGATTTTATATACTCCCGGCTTCCAATAAGCCGTTCGCGGTTGTTAGTGCCTTTAAAAATTTCATCAATCAGGAAAAATAATGGCGGTTCGCTGTTATCTAAAATGTTATCGTAAATTAACTTCAGCCGTTTCACTTCCGAATAAAAATAAGATAAACCTTCGTTTAAGTTATCGCTGATTTTTATACAGGTAAAAATTCTGAAAATAGAAGTGCTCAGCTTTTCGGAGCAAACCGGCGCGCCGCAAAACGCAAGACAGAGGTTTGTTCCGATTGTTTTAAGGAACGTACTTTTGCCCGACATATTTGATCCCGTAATTATAAAAATCTCGCTTCCTTTTATGGCAAAATTATTTTCAACTCTTTTATCATAAGCAATTAAAGGGTGCCCGATTTTTTCAGAATAAAATTCAGAATTAGGGCTATTCTTGATTTCAGGGAAAACATAACCAGGATTTGTATATCCGAACTCTGCAAGTGATATATACACTTCCAACTCATACAGTTTTTCCATCCACAAAGGAAGAACATGCTTCAGAACTTCCTTCTGCTTTGCAAGATTTATTGAAAGATAAATGTCGTAGGGAATTACGGAGTTGACAAGAAACCTGAATATTGCATTTTCCCGAAAGCTGAGCAGATTTACCAAGCGGTTTATTTTCTTTGAAATAATCAGCGGACTTGTTTCTGCATTATGAAACGGCTCAAGAAATTTTTGAAGCTCAGAACTTTTGTTGAAATTTGTTTTGGAAATTATCTCAAGCACTTTGTACGCTTTCAGATATTCATCAAAGATAATTTCTGAGGGACCAATTATCTGTTTTATTTTCTTTTCCTGTGAGCCGTATATAATCAGTACAAGAAAATATCCCGCCACCCAATAAGAAGGGGCAAGATTGTAGAAATTCAAGACGAAGAAAACTATGTTAAACAGTGAAACAAGAATATAAAAAATAAAAACCCCGTAAGAGATATTTACAATTGAATCTTTTTTAAGCCACTCAATAAGCCGGCTGCCTTCAAATTCATTTTGCTTCAGATAAGAAAATCTAAGGAACAATTTTTGCCTGAAGCTTTCATAGGGAATTAACTCCTTGACAATACTCTGCCTGCGGATTAGCTCAGTGAAATTTTTCAGAGGATTTAATAGACTTTGCTTAAGCAATTCATAACCCTCCTTTGAAAAAGTGCTGTTTAAAATTCTCAGCAAAGAATATTTTCCCGTAATATCTAAATCAATTTCAAAGGGATGATGCGAATCTCTGTAATCTTTTTTTTCCGGCGGGATGTTATCCCAATCCAGATTCATCTTTGCAAGACGTATATTTTTTATCTTGATGAATCTTTTCAGCTTATCAATAGAAGAAATTAATTTACTATGTGAAGCGGCAAGAACTGCAAAAACGGCAAAGTCGCATATTAAAACAGCAATGCCCGTATAAGTGCCGATGCGGTTAAAAGAAATGAAGGCAAGTATTATACCTGCAATAATAACCGAAAGCCGGTAATACGAAAGAGAATTACTTTTCTTATTTAAAAAGTTTATTCTTTCCGTTAGTTTGCTGATTATCTTTTCTTCGTGTAAAAGAATTTCTTTGCGTGAAATCATATTGAAAGCTACTTATTTTCAAAAGAAATAATAATGTAGAAATAATTTAACTTTATTCTTTTAGTATAACCTCAGAGCGATTTCTTCTTTGGATTCTCTGTGCGAAAATCTGCGCGCTCTGTGGTTAGATAATATCAAAGTATGAATAGTTATGATGTTATAATAATCGGCGCAGGGGCAGCCGGACTTTTTGCCGCAGTAATTGCATTGCAAAAAGGCAAGAGCGTGCTGGTGCTTGAGCACTCCGAAAAGCCGGGTAAGAAAATCCTAATTTCAGGCGGAGGCAGATGCAATTTCACAAATTTGTATGCTTCACCGGAAAATTATATTTCACAAAATCCGCACTTCTGCAAATCCGCGCTGGCGCGATATACACAACACGATTTTATAGAGCTTGTTGAAAAACACAAAATAGCATATCACGAAAAAAAACTGGGGCAGCTTTTTTGTGACGGGAGTTCAAAGCAGATTGTTGATATGCTGATGAAGGAAAGCAACGGCGCAGAACTTAAAATAAATTGCAAGGTTAATTCCGTTGAGAAGGAAAATAGCTTTGTTGTAAAGACAAGTCTCGGTAAATTTGAATCTGGCAGCGTAATTATTGCAAGCGGAGGGCTTTCGATTCCGAAAATGGGAGCAACGGCTTTCGGATATAAAATTGCAAAGCAGTTCGGCATAAATATAGTTGAAACAAAACCCGCCCTTGTTCCGCTTCTGCTTGGAAAGGATGATTTGAAGACGTTTAAAGAGCTTAGCGGAATCTCAACAGATGCAATTATCTCCACTGGCAAGATAAGTTTCAGGGAGAATATTTTGTTTACTCACAAAGGATTAAGCGGACCTGCAATACTTCAAATTTCCTCGTATATAAGTAACTCCGATAGAATTAATATTGATTTGCTGCCTGAAAATAATCTTGATGAAATAAAAAATTCTAAGGAAAAGCAGGAACTGAAAACTTATCTGAAAAAATATTTTTCTGAAAGATTTATACAAGTTCTTGCCGAAAATTATATTAATTCAAAACCCCTGTATCAATACAACGAAAAAGAAGTTAATAAAATAAATTCCACGTTGAAAAATCTTATGCTTAACATTCCCGGCAATGAAGGTTATGAAAAAGCCGAGGTAACAGCCGGCGGAGTAGATACAGATGAACTTTCTTCAAAGACAATGATGTCAAAAAAAGTTGAGGGATTATTTTTCATAGGAGAGGTTACAGATGTTACGGGCTGGCTTGGCGGATATAATTTTCAATGGGCATGGTCTTCGGCGCATGCAGCGGCTTCCTCAATTTAGCATATCTCACAAATATGAGATTGAAAATTGATTGTCAAATATGAAAATTAAGATATGAAGTTATTACTTACCATAATTTTACTTGCTTCCTCTCTTTTTGCCGAAGAATATAAAATCGAAAAATTTGATGCTTCCGGGGAGCTGCCATCTAATCTTGTTTTTAAAATTTATCAGGATAGCAGGGGCTTTCTATGGTTTGGCACCATGTATGGTCTGTACAGATATGACGGCGTGAGCTGTATTTCTTACCGCTATAATCCGTTCGATTCGGCTTCAATCGGCAACGATGACGTTATAAGTATTTTTGAAGACAGCAAAGGTTATCTTTGGTTTGGAACATATCTCGGCGGCGTTAGCAGGTATGACGCTGCGGCTTCTGCATTCACAAGGTTTACACATAAGGAAAATACAAATAGTATTTGCGATAACACCGTGTGGGCTATCTGCGAAGACAAAAACGGAGCAATATGGTTTGCAACTCAAAATGGTATCTGTAAATACGAAAACAATCTGTTTACGGCTTACAATAACAGCAGCGCACCTAAAGTAAACACCTTCTATTGTATTGTAGCGGACAATGAAAATAATTTATGGGCAGGCGGTTTGAGAGGAGGTCTGTTAAAATTTAATTCTGAAAGAACTAAGTTTGATACTTACAAAAGAAATGATGCAAGCGCAGATTCCATTAACGGCAACGTAATAAGAGGGCTTTATTGCGATAAGAAAGGGAATCTATGGATAGGTATGATTCAACGCGGAATTTGCATGATTAAATCTGAGGATATAAAACAGAATATTTTCAGGTTTAATAAGCAGATGTTTGATTCTACCAATGAAAACGCTGCGGGAAATTCTTCTATATACCAGATTTGCGAAAACAGGAAAGGTGAAATTCTTTTTTCATCTTCAGGAAAAATTTATTCGTATAAACCCGATAACAAAAAATTTGCGCAGATAACGCTCTCTCAAAACACAAATACTAAAGGCGAAAACCTCGCAATGGTAAGCGATTATTCAGGCTGCTTGTGGGTTAGCTCCTATGAAAACTGCCTCTTTAAAATTACAAAAAAGGATGAAAGGTTTTTGAATCTAAGCGTTACTAATAACGGAAGTGAATTCGGAAACGTAAGGGCGCTGTATTATGATTCGCTTGCGAAAAAAATTTTTGCGGGAAGCAGTTCGGGGATATTGGAGTACGACGAGCACAGCAGAAAAATTAATAAGGCAGATTTTGCAGGTATAGATACTCAGGTAAATTCAATTTGCAGGGATGAGAAAGGAAATTTATATATAGGAACTGAAAATTCTCTCATAAAAATTTCTTCGTTTGGAATAGAGAAAAAGTTAATTGAGAATACTTTTGTTGTAAAGATTATTACCGATGGTAATAGTATTATTGCGGGCACTTCTAACGGAATTTATTTTATTAATACGGCATCAGACGACACTATTGCCTACAGAAATATTCCCGGAGATAAAAACAGTCTTTCAGAAAATATGGTGCTTTCCTTGTATAATGATAGCGAAAATAATGTTTGGGCGGGCACTTATACGGGTTTGAATAAATTTAACAGAGACAGCAAAACTTTTTCGCATTACACAAAAGAACTGAACGACACGGCTTCTTTAAGCAATAATTATGTTTATTCAATTTTGCAAAAAGATAAAGATAATCTTTATATCGGCACTGCCGGCGGATTGAATATACTAAACTTAAAGAGCGATAAAGTTTACGTTGCCAAAGAAAACTCAATATCAGCTTCGGTTATTAACTCGATGGTTCTTATCGGAGAAAAACTTTGGATGGGAACAAACCGCGGGCTTCTCCAGCTTGATTTAAAAAATTTCCATGCGAAAAATTACACGGACTACTTCGAAAGCGGAGTTTTTAATCCCGGCGCTCTGTTAAAAACAAATTCCGGTGATGTTCTGGCGGGAAATAAGTCCGGGCTGGTGGTGTTTAATCCTGCTAATATCAATTCCGATACTATAAAGCCGTTAATATCATTTGGGAGTATTAAAATTTATGATGCGAAAAAAAATGAAAGTCTTGATTTATCCCGTCTTGATAAATTAAACCTTGACTACAGCCAGAATAATTTTGAGATAGATTTTGCCTTGATGGATTTCAATAATCCTGCAGGAAATCAATACGAATACAAACTGGAGGGCGCAGATAAAGAGTGGATATTATCGGGGAATAAAAGCTCTGTTTTTTATTCCAGCCTAAACCCGGGTAAATATGAGTTAAAAATTAGGGGAGTAAACTACGACGGCGTAAGAAGTAATGATAAATCCCTCATGCTTACAATTTCGCCGCCTTTCTGGAGAACCTTTTGGTTTTACTTAATTGCTGCTTGCGCAATTTTCGTTTTGGCATTTACTCTATATAGCTACCGCCTGAAAAAAAATATCCGCCTCGCCCTTGAACTGGAACGGGCGAAAGAGGAAGAAAGAGAAAAATGGCGTGAGCAGGCATCAATTGATTACCATGATGAGCTTGGGCACAAGCTGACAAGAATTTCAATGTATTCACGCCGGGCGTTAAAAAAAATGAACGGTCATGCAGATGAGCTTGGGAGCGATATTAATAATATTATAGAAACATCTAACAGCCTTCGTATGAGCGCGCGTGATTTAATCTGGTCGCTTAACCCTTCCGAAGATTCCCTCTACGATTTTATTACCCGTATAAATCTTTTTGCAGATGAACTTTTTGATAACTCCGGTATGGCTTATCACAAATGTAAAAACATTTCAGAATGGAAAAACATAGAAATGAAAATGGAAGTTAAGAGGCAGCTTCTTTTTATATTAAAAGAGGGCATGAATAATGCGCTGAAGTATTCCGGCGCAAACAATGTCCGGCTGGAATTATTCAAGCAAAACGATTCTTTAAGTTTGATACTTACCGATGACGGAACGGGCTTTGAGTATCCTTCCGAATACAGCGGCTACGGGCTTTTGAATATGAAAAAACGCTCAACGAAAGCCGGCTTCGGTTTGCAAATAGAATCCTCTTTTAATAAAGGGACAAAAATAGAAGTTAATAATATTCCGTTTTTTATAAGCGTAAACAAAAATTAAGGTTAAATGCTTAAAGTAGTTTTAATAGAAGATGATAAGTTGATAAGAACTGAGCTTGAGCAAATGCTTAACAGTTCCGATACCTGCAAATGCGCAGGCTCGTTTATGAATTGCGAAACGGCTTTGAAAGAGTTGAAGTCAATCGAGCCGGATGTTATTCTTTTGGATATTGAGCTGCCCGGTATGAGCGGAATTGAAGGTATAAAAAAAATAAAAGAGCTTCAGCCTGAATGTGATATTATTATGCTGACGGTTCATGAAGAATCGGAGTCAATATTTAACGCGCTGAAGAAAGGCGCAGTAGGTTATCTTGATAAAAGCGCATCGGAAGAAAAAATTCTTGAAGCGATTACAGATGTTTATAACGGCGGAGCGCCGATGACTCCTCGCATTGCAAGAAAAGTTCTCGGTTCATTTAAAGAGAATGAAAGCTCGCTGCTAACGGATAGAGAAAAGGATGTTCTCGAGTCCCTTTGCGCGGGAAACTCCTATAAAGAAATTGCATTTAAGCTCAAGATTACCGTCGGTACTGTTCGCCACCACATAAAGAATATTTATGCAAAGCTTCATGTCCACTCAAAATCGGAAGCAGTTGCAAAAGCTTTAAAAGAGAAACTGGTTTAAGCTTTTGCCCCAAAATCCGTCCCCATACATATATGAGATGTTAAAGCATTCATCTTATCGGTAATTTTGTGATAAATAAAAATCACAAATGAAAAAACCGTATTCAACTTTTTTTATTAAGCTCCTAATTCTATTAGTTTATTTTTTTGTTTCCGGCAGCTCATCGGGGCAAACATTTTTAAAGATAACGGATGCAAGTAATCCTATTGCCTCTGACCCGGGGCATACAGCCGGCACCTATGTAGGTACTGCCTGGGTAGATATAGATAACGACGGGTGGCTTGACCTTTTTGTTTGCAGAAATGGTGTTTATAAAAATCTCCGTAATGGAAATTTTTCTAAGATTGCAACAGGGCTTGAGCTGAATAGCAACGTTCTCAGCACTACATGGGCTGATTATAACAACGATGGCTTTACGGATTGTTTTCTTGTTTCAACAACAGCTAGTAAATCTTTCCTTTATAAAAATAACGGAGACGGCTCGTTTACTAAAATCACAACCGGAGCGATTGCAGACTCTGCATACAATACCGGCTGGGGTTCTACGTGGGGAGATTACAACAATGACGGCTTTGTTGATTTAGTTATCGCTGCTGCAAATGGCTTTGGTGTGGTAAATCATCCTTCGCGTTTTTGGAAAAATAACGGAGACGGCTCGTTTACAAAAATTGATACTACGCAGTTCACCATGCTAAATGCCCCATATACCTGTCCTTCTTTTTATGATTATGATCAGGACGGCGATATTGATTTATTCATAGGCAGCGGACCGGCTGGAAGTTTAGCAAGAGATTATAACTATAAAAATTTATTAAAAGAAACCGGAAACCCTTACCTGCAAAGAATAGATACTTCAATCATTGGTACAGATCCTGTTGACGGTCAGGTGTGGAATTTTATTGATTACGATAACGATGGCGATCTTGATGGTTTTCTTACAAACTATTCAACCAGAAATAATTTGTATAGAAACGAAGGCAACGGATATTATGTAAAAATGACGGAGGCGCAGGTAGGTAATATTGTTAATGGAGGCAACGCAAATCTCACAAATCTTTGGGGCGATTTTGATAACGATGGTTTCATTGATTGCTTTGTAACTAAAGATAACAATAATCCCAGCAGATTTTATCATAATAATGGCAATGGCACGTTTACAAGTTTGGATACGATTTCAATTTGCGCAGGAGGAGGACCTCGTTTTGGGGCTACGGCAGGGGATTATAACAAAGATGGTAAACTGGATGTTTTTGTTTCTGGTATAACACAGTTCAAAGGGCTTTTTCTCAATATACATCCCAATGCAAATAAATGGGTTAACATAAAGTGTTCTGGAACAACTTCAAACCGCTCTGCTCTCGGAACCCGCATCAAAGCAAAAGCTGTCATTAACGGAACTCCTATGTGGCAGACGAGAGAGATAAATGCTGCAAACAGCTTTAACTCTATGAATGCGCTCAATGTGCATTTCGGGTTTGGCGCAGCTTCCCAGATTGATTCACTCGTTGTAATGTGGCCCAGCGGTTTGAAGCAGACATTTACAAATGTTACCCTTAATAATTTTTACAATTTAACTGAGGGAGGTTCTTTAACCTCTGAGGTAAAAACGGTGTCTTCTGAAATCCCGAATTCTATTTCATTAAAACAGAATTATCCAAATCCTTTTAATCCTTCTACAAAAATTCAGTTTACGATTAACAAATCTTCTGAAGTATCTCTCAAAGTTTTTGACGTGAACGGAAGAGAAGTAGCAGAGCTGCTGAAAGGAAATTACTCAGCCGGCACTTACGAAGCCGAGCTTGATGGAAATAAATACTCGTTATCAAGCGGAGTGTATTTTTATACACTTTCTACAAGTGGATATTCTGAAACCAGAAAACTTAATTTAATAAAATAAATGAAGCAGGAATATTTCATTTTTCTCTCTGCCCTCTTTTTTTTATTTGCGAATTTTAGTTATCCGCAAACGTCAATAGATGCTGATTTTAGAAAGAAAGCGAATGAGTATTTTATTAATTCTGACTGGGATAATGCGATAGAGATGTATTCTAAAATCGTTTCTGTTGAAGATAAAAATATGAATGCATGGGCGCGTCTCTCATCATGCTACATAAATAAAAAAGATTACGAAAAAGCTTTTGAAACTCTTCAGCAAGGTTCATCTAAAGGGGATAATCCTTTTATTTGGTATAATCTTTCCTGTTTGTACGCGCGGAAAAACATCAAGGAAAAATCTCTTGAGGCGCTTAGAAAAGCAATTAATTCCGGTTATGCCGCCTCAGAAAATACTCTTAACGATGAAGATTTTAAGCAAATGAAAAACGATAAAGATTTTCTTGCTATCATTGACGAGATGAAACGCGCTGAGTTTCCTTGCCGGTATAATGAAAGACTTAATGAGTTTGAGTTTTGGGTCGGTGAGTGGAATGTTTATACAACTTTAGGCAATAAAGCTGGCGAGAGCAAAATCGAAAAAATATTAAACGATTGTGTAATACTTGAAAACTGGACTAATGCAGGTGGCAGAAAGGGGAAAAGCTTTAACATGATAAACTCTAATACAGGCGACTGGGAGCAGACTTGGGTTGATGATTCAGGCAATACTACTGAATTTAAAAAAGGAAAGCTTGAAGGAAATGCGCTTTCATTAATGGCGGAAATAAAAGACGCGGAAAATAAAAAGCAGTACTACCGCATGACCTTTTTTAAAAATCCTGACGGAACAGTGAGACAGCTTGGAGAAACATCATACGATAATAAAGAGTGGCAGGTCAGCTATGACTTGCTCTATAAAAGAAAAAATTAAACCGGCAAGGTGATGAATGCCGTTCTGCTCTAATAAGGAGAAGCAGAGCGGCGTTCAATTTTTAACAGTGCTTTTTTTGTTTTCCATTTCTAAAAAACAAAACCCCGTAAGAAATAATCTCGCGGGGTTTTGTTTTTTAAAAAATCGTATTGTAAAAACTTTTACTCGAATCTCTTTTTTGCTAAAACAACTGCTCCTATAATGCCTGCAATCAGCAGGAACGATGCCAGCTCAAACGGCAGTGAGTAGGTAGTGGTAAGCTCTTTACCGAGCGCCTCCGCTGTTCCAATATTAATCGCATTCTCACTTATCTTGTCGAACTTTCCATAAAATCCGGCAAACACTGTAAATCCCAAAAGGGACATCAATAATAGAGAAAGAAGCAAAGCGGTAATTTTTTTGTAACCCAGCACTTCTTTCAGGCTTTTCTCATCACCAAGGTTCAAAAGCATAATAACGAAAAGGAACAACACCATAATCGCGCCCATATATACAAGCACCTGTATAATTGCGATAAATTGAGCTCTTAATAAAAGATAAATCCCTGAAGTTGTAAAGAAATTTAAAATCAAAAAAAGCGCGCTATTGATAGGGCTTCTGCGGGTAATCATCATAATTGCTGAAAATACAGCAAGTACTGCGAGACTGTAAAACAGAAAAGTTTCTAAATTAAATGACATATAGAATTGTAAAGCATAAATATACTCTTTATAAAGTAAAATAGTAATTACAAATTTTGGGAGAATTTTGCGTAAGAATTTACCGCAAAGAGGCAAAGAAATAAGCTAAGAGCGCAAAGAAATATTTTAATTTTTGAAAAATAAGATTTTTATTACTTAGCGTTCTTGGCAAAATCTTCGCTTCTTTGCGGTAAAACCCTTAAGGAATTTTCTTTTGCGTTATTCCGTTATATTAATACAATTCCTTATTCGTTGAATATGCTCTTCAATAAAAGTATTTTAAAGAATGTATAAAATTTTCGCTCTCGTTTTATTTCTTCTCACAGTTACAGATAGCTTTGCCTTGAGTGTTCAGGAAGACACAACCTCAAACAAAAGAAAAGCCGAAATGCTTTTCATTGAAGGAAAAACCTTCGAGCTGAAAAATAATTTTCTCGGCGCGATTGAAAACTACAAGACAGCTCTTCAATATGATAAAGCAGCGGGTATTTATTATGCTTTAGGAAGCCTGTACTATTATCTCGGCAAGTACGAAGATGCTGCCCAATATATTAAAAAGTCTCTCGAAGTTTCTCCCCAAAACGCCGAATACCTTGAACGGCTTTCCCAGACTTATATAGGATTGAATGATTATCAAAAAGCTGCCGAAACCATTGAGAAAATTATGACAATTGATTCTAATTATACTTACGGACTTTATACGCTTGCGCGCTTGTATCAGGAACTGAAAATGCCTTCGCGCGCTATTACAATTTATGAAAAAATTACGGATAAAATCGGTTATGATTATGAAGTGCTTAGAAAGATGTATGACATATACGCCGGATTTAAAGAAATGGATAAAGCTACGGAAGCCCTTGAAGCAATACTAAAGCTTAATCCGTATAACTCCGAAATAAAATCGCTTCTAGCTGCGCACTATAGGGAAATCGGCAGGCTTGATGAAGCTGAAAAAATGTATGAAGAGGTTTTTGCTTTAAACCCCAAAGACAAAAATGTTCAGGCAGAGCTTATAAAAATTTATTTTCAGAAAAACGATAACGATAAGGGCTTTAAAAAATTCAGCCAGCTTCTGGGAAAAGATTCGCTTGACTATTATGAGAAAGTTCAGGTTGGTGAAGTTTATTACCGCTTAATCAGTCAGGATAAAGGCGCGCTGGATATTACCACGAATATTTTTACAAGTTTGAATACTGACTATCCGGCAGAGTGGATTCCATATTACTATCTTGGCGCGATTGACATGGTGAATAAAAATGAAGAAGCCTCAAAAGATAAATTCAACAAAGCTCTTCAGTATGGAGATACTTCACGTCAGGTTTATTTGCTTGTCGGAGTTTCGTATTTTCAAAGAAATAAAATTACCGATGCCAGATCTGCGCTGAAAAAGGGCTTGGAAAAATTTCCCGACGATTTTGATTTCTTAAACCTGCTCGGAAATATCGAGCAGCAGCTTGGGAATGCTTCGGATGCTCTTCTTTATTATGAAAAGGCAAGAGAGCAGAATCCCGATGACGTAAACAATCTTGTAGCGCTTGCAGGAATGTATGAAAATTTTAAGAGGTATAAAGAGTCGAATGATGCCTACGAAAAAGTATTGAGCATTGACCCCGATAACGCGTTAGCTCTTAATAACTATGCTTATTATTTATCTGTCAGAGGGGAGCGCCTTGAATACGCTTTGAAGATGTCGAAAAAATCATTGGAGAATAATTCGGAAAATGCCTCATATCTGGATACATACGGCTGGATATTATATAAAATGGGAAAGTATCCCGATGCGAGAGATTATATTTTAAAATCGCTGAAGGTAAATCCAAACTCCGCAGTTGTGAATGACCACCTCGGCGATGTTTACGATGCAATGAATGACAGGACAAATGCTTTCAAGTATTGGAAGAAAGCAAATGAACTTGACCCAAACAATCCTGATTATAAAAGTAAAATTCAGAAATAATTTCTAAAAAAATAAAATGTCAAATCATCACAAAGTAATAGTTATAGGTTCAGGTCCTGCAGGATTCACTGCAGCGTTATACACAGGAAGAGCAAATTTAAACCCTATCATATTTGAAGGGCATCAGCCTGGCGGGCAGCTGATGATAACAACTGAAGTAGAAAATTATCCGGGCTTTGAGCACGGAATACAGGGACCGGAGCTGATGGACGTAATGCGCAAGCAGGTGCACAGGTTCGGCGCGAAGTCAATTTACAAATTCATTACAAAAGTAGATTTTTCCGAAAAGCCCTTCAAGATGTGGACGGACGATAACGAACTTTACACATCCGATACAGTTATCGTTGCTACAGGCGCGGCAGCAAAGCTGCTGGGGCTTGAAAGCGAAAAGAAATTTATGGGCTTCGGCGTTTCTGCCTGCGCTACGTGCGACGGATTCTTTTTCAGAAATCAACGGGTAATTGTTGTCGGGGGCGGAGATACTGCAATGGAAGAGGCAAACTATCTTACCAGACACGCGTCGGAAGTTACAGTCATTCATAGGAGAGATACGTTCAGAGCTTCAAAAATTATGTTCGATAGAGCAAAGGCAAATCCGAAAATAAAATTTATGACGGATACAGTCATTGATGAAGTTTATGGCACTGAAGAGGAGTTTAAAAAAGTTGTTGAGGGAGTGAAGCTGAGAAATTTAAAGACAAATGAAGTAACAGATTTCCCTGTAGAAGGTGTATTTATAGCAATCGGTCATCAGCCGAACACAGGTATCTTCAAAGGAATTCTTGATATGGATGAAACCGGCTACCTGATTACAAAGAAAGCCACTTCGGAGACAAACATTCCGGGAGTTTTTGCATGCGGTGATGCTCAGGACAGCTATTACCGCCAGGCAATTACCGCTGCCGGAACAGGCTGCATGGCTGCCATTGATGCGGAGAGATACCTCGAAGCAATGAATGAATAGAAATGGAAAACTCACAGTTAATAGTGTTACAAGACGTTGCAGATAGACTAGCATCTATCAATGTTGACTATATGCTTACGGGTTCTGTCGCAGGATTTATTTATTCCATGCCAAGAATGACCAGAGATATAGACATTGTTATAAAAATATTTTGGGCTAATAAAGATAAAATAATAAACGCTTTCAAAAATGATTATGGTGTTTCGGAAGAAGATGTTGACTTTGCTTTGAATCATAACTTAATGTTCAATTTTTTTCATAATCAAACTAAAGCAAAGGTTGATTTCATTGTTCAAAAAAGAACAGAATATAGATTAATTGAATTTAACAGAAGAGTTTTTATGGAATCTGAAAACTTTAGGGGGTATGTAGTTTCCAAAGAAGACTTAATTATTTCTAAGGTTGACTGGGCAAAAGATTCTCTTTCGGAACAACAGCAAATAGATATACAATATTTACTGAAAACAGGTGTTGATGAGAAGTATTTACATCATTGGTTAAATGAATTAAACTTATCAGAAATTTTTAATAAGTTAGCTTATGAATGATACATTACCGCACATACAAAAAAGATATGAAGAAATACTGATGGCACTACCATGGAGTGAGCGCTTAAGAATGGGAACAGAAATGTTTGATAGTGGTTTGGCATTGCTGCAAATAGGGTTGCCTAAAGATTTAAATAATAAAGAGAAAGAGTTAGAAATTTTTAAGAGAATGTACCAACATGATTTTACTCCTGATAAACTTGAAATGTGGTTAAAGAAATACAAAGACTATTTAGACTCAACAGAATAAAAATTTACTAGTACCGCTTTAGCGGGATTGGTTATTATTTACAAATCATTAAATAAAGAAAATGCCTTTCTATCATAAGCTGGGAAAATTCCCGCAGAAAAGACATACACAGTTCCGCCAGCCCGACGGCTCTTTGTATAAAGAAGAATTATTTTCTACAATCGGCTTTGATAGCATTTACACAAATGCTTATCACATAAATTCACCTGCGAAAATAAACGGAGTGGATGACAAAGTTGAAGTGTTTCACATCGAAGAATGGGAAGACGCTCCTTTGAAGCCTTACCACTTCAAAACAAAACCTCTTAAACCTGAAAGCGATATTATATACGGAAGAAAGCCCGTGATGTATAACAATGATGTTATTATGAGCATGTGCCTTCCTGCCTCGCAGCCCGACGCTTTTTTCAAAAACGCCTTATATGATGAAATTTATTTTGTCCATGAAGGCAAGGGCGTGCTTGAAACTCAGTTAGGGTATTTGCCTTTCAGAGAGGGCGATTACATTGTTATCCCAAGGGGAATAATTTATAAATTCAATTATCATACTCCTGCAAGATTAATAATATTTGAATCAAACGGACCCGTTGAAACTCCGCGCAGATATAGAAATCATTTCGGGCAGCTTCTTGAACACTCTCCGTTCTGCGAGAGAGATATTCGGGTTCCCGAAGAAATGGTAACGATTGAAGAGAAAGGGGACTTTGTAATTAAGATTAAAAAAGGAAATCAGATGACGGCAATTCATTATGACTTTCACCCGTTCGATGTTGTTGGTTACGATGGATATTACTTCCCATGGATTTTCAACATTGAAGACTTTATGCCTATCACAGGAAAAATCCATATGCCGCCGCCGATTCATCAGACTTTCCATGCGCCGGGATTTGTTATCTGCTCATTCTGTCCGAGACTGCTTGATTATCATCCGCTTGCAGTGCCGATTCCTTACAATCACAGCAATATTGATTCAGATGAAATGCTCTATTACGTTGACGGAAATTTCTCAAGCAGAAAAGGCGTTGAATACGCTTCGATAAGCCTGCACCCGAACGGCATTCCGCACGGTCCGCATCCGGGAACAGTCGATGCAGCGCTCGGAAAAACAGAGACGCTTGAAACTGCAGTTATGATGGATACATTCAGACCGCTGAAGCTTACAAACTTTGCAAAGGACTGGAGCGCCGAGGAATATTACTTAAGCTGGAGAGAAGCGGAGCCGAGTGAGCTGATTAATGAAGGACAGTAAAAATTTATTATTGATTCAGGTTCTTATGCAAAATAGTTAAAGTATAAGAATGTCAAACAACAAATTTATACTAAAAAGAATAAATAATATTATATGAATTCTTTTTACTTCAAATATGAATTGGATAAATTTAAGAAGAAAAATACGTTTAAAGATTATATTCTTCCTTCAACTACAATTATAATTTCGCTTGTTACTTTAATAGTTGTTGTTGTTAATAATGCTGAAAATAATAAAACATTGCGTGATTTGAAAAATGATGAACTTAAAACAAATCGACAGATAAAAAAATTTGAAATTTCGTATATCCCAAAAATAAATTTCCTTGTGGAGTTGATTATACAATATAAGAGATTCTACAGAGAAATAGGAGCGTATTGTGAATTAACAAATGAGCCGCAAACAAAATATACAAAGGAAGAAAAAGTAGAAATACTTAGTCAAAGGGATTCTGTGGAAAATTGTTTGGACAGAATTGATATTTGTACAAATAAAATTTACCCTTATCTAAAAGCTGATGATAGAGACAGTTTGATAATTCATTCAAATGATTTCCAAAGAGAAACAAGAAAGTTTATTTATGGGATTTATCTTTTTTATGGAGAAACAAAGTTTGAATATTACAGAAGAATGATATGTGACGATTATTCCGATTATATAACATTTTTAAAAGAACAAGAATTTGAAGATAATCCTTTGACTGAGAAATAGAACACATAAAATCAACTTGTATTTCAACGCTAAGTTTAAACGGACAAAACTAATAGGATATTAATAAGATACAAAAGGAAATTAAAATGCAGAATGAGATTGAAATATATTACGATAGAGAGAGTAATTATCTTGAAATAATTTTTGAAAAGAAAGAAGGTTTTTTTCAGGAAACCGAAGAAGATAACGTTATGAAAAAAGTAGATAAAAACGGTAATGTTCTGGCGCTTTCTATTATAAATGCTGTATCTTCAAAAACTATTCCGCCTGAATCATATCATATAAAAAATTTCAAATTGAATAGGAGTATATTTGAAGCCGGCAACGTGAACGATAAAGATGAGAGCTATGAATAATAATATTAATAATTCCTGACAGTGCTTTTACTCCCTCAACAAACTTACTCTGTAATTTTTTATTTCAATTGTAATAATTCCGGCTTTGTAAGCAGGGTCATTATACATAATTCGCTCTGCCTCTTCGCGTGACTCAACTTCCCAGATGCTTACTCCCATGCTTCTGTCTTCGCAGGGACCTGCAATTAAAACTTTCCCTTCGTTAAATTTTTGCTCAAGATACAAAAAATGCTCGCTCATTATCTGCTCTTCCTGCTCTGTCATATCAAGGGTAGTCCAGTCTTTTACCGGGCGGATAATACGTAAGAAGTGCGGCATAAAATTAAAATAAATTTTATTCTCATTCCCAAACTCTGTTTGGGAATGTACATACCGCGAAACTCTGTTTCGCAGTGAAACAGAGTTTCACAATAATAGTCCAGTCCCAAACAGGAGTTTGGGACTGAGTAAGAAATAAAAGGTAAAACCCGGCACGATTAAAAACCTGTCAGGTTTAAATTTCTACTTTCTCAAAAGCGATATTCTCATCTCTTTTAATTCAAGCTCCACAATACCTGCTTTTACCGCAGGGTCATTGAAGCCGATGGCTTCTGCTTCTTCCACTGAATCTGCTTCAAGAATTCCAACGCCTCTGCTTCTGTCTTCGCAGGGACCTACAAGCACAACTTTTCCTTCTTCAAATTTGTCTTTCAAGTACATGAAGTGTTCTCCCATCAATCTTCCTTCTTCTTCAGTCATCTCTCCGTTTGTCCAGTCGTTTTTAGGCGTGATTAAATATAAATAATGAGGCATAAAAATTGTTCTAATTTTTAAAATTGTAAAAGATTTGCTGCAATGCGTTTAAACTCGTCTGTCTTCATTATGCTGTCGCATCCGGCGGAAAAAATTTCATCACGGTTTATTTCGCCTGAATGAAATGCAACAATTTTTTTTGTCTTAGAGGATTCGTTCGTTCTCACATCGCGGATAATTTCAAGAGGGGATTTTACTTCAAAATCTAAATCAAGAAATACACTATCAAGATTCTGGTCAGATAAATTTTTATTAATTATTTCTAAGCTATCAGAAATAATCAGCTCTACCTGCACGTTCAATTTTGTAAGCGTAAGCGCAGATATTCTTACGTAATCTGCAAGCTCTTTGTTTTGAGTAACCAGCAGAATTTTTCTTGTCATATTCATATCCGCAATTTAATTAATATTACAGGCGTAAAAAATAAAAATAAAATTGCATACGATAATAAAATCTTCCAAAAAAATTTTCCTATTACTACTAATAGGCAGTTTCTTCTTTGAAATAAAATTTTTACTCATTATTTTGTATTAGTTCTTTTTTATAAGAAATTTTGGAATTAAAGAACCCTGAAAATCCTGTGTTAAAATCAAAACACTGGAATTGATAAAACAATACTTTAGTCGAAAACTTACGAGGGGGCGTAAGTTTCGCTATATGATTAAACAGGACTTTACGGCGTTCAGAAAATGAAAATTAAAAAACTGGAAATTTTAAATTCTGTAAATTTGTAAGGATTATAAAGAATTAATTCTGAATTGAAAAACCTTTCAAATAATACTAACTTGAAATTCATAAAAAATCGAAAAAATATTCTTTAGATATGCCTAAATTAACAATTGATAATCAGGAAATAGAGTTTAAACCGGGACAGACGATAATAGAAGCTGCACGTCAGGCTGCGATTGATATTCCGCACTTTTGCTGGCATCCGGCGTTATCCGTATCGGGCAACTGCCGTATATGTTTAGTTGAAGTTGAAAAAATGCCGAAGCTGGTGATTGCATGCTCAACTCCCGCAGCTGAAGGAATGGTTGTGCACACAAAATCGGAAAAAACCGTTCACGCGCAAAATGCCGTGATGGAATTTTTACTGATAAACCATCCTCTTGATTGTCCTATTTGCGATGAGGCAGGCGAATGCAAATTACAGGATTACGCTTACAAATATTCAGTCGGAACTTCCCGCTATGATGAGCAAAAAAATCACAAAGATAAAAGAGTTTCACTCGGACCCAACGTAATGTTTGACGGAGAGAGATGTATTTCTTGCTCTCGCTGCATAAGATATTGCGCTGAAGTTGTCGGCGAACCTCAGCTGACATTTGTGCAAAGAGGCGAGCATGTTACGATTGAAACATTCCCGGGTAAAGAGCTTGATAATCCGTATTCAATGAATGTGATTGAAATCTGCCCTGTAGGAGCATTAACTTCTAAAGAATTCAGATTCAAGGCAAGAGTATGGGATATGTCATTTACGGAGACTGTATGTCCGGGCTGCGCAAGAGGATGCAATACAAGAATGGGTGTAAGAAATAATGAAGTGTTGAGAATAGAGCCGAGAGAAAATCTTGATGTAAATCAATACTGGCTCTGCGATTACGGAAGACTTGAGACAATAAAAAATCTTACCGATAAAGAATTAAGATTCAGCTCTCCGATGCTGAGAACGGATTCAAGCAATGAGCTGATTTCGGTTGACTGGGATGAAGCAGTTTCTCACGCACTCTCTGAACTGAAAAAAGTTAATGCTTCTGAAATTCTTTTTGTAGCTTCTCCGTTCTCTACGCTTGAAGATAATTATGCTTTAAAGAGATTTGCTAAGGAAGTTTTTGATTCGGAGAACATCTGTTACATACCAAATATAAATGAAAACTTCGGTGATGAAATGCTGAAGAAATCAGATATGACTCCGAACTCAAACGGCTTAAAGATTCTCGGAATAAACGCTTTCACAGGAGAAACAGTAGAAAAAATTTCAAATGGTTCATATAAAGTAGTTGTATGTATGAACGATGATGTATCAAGACTACCGGGAGCAAATGAATGGCTCGGAAAAATTTCTTCGATAATTGATATTACATCGATGAAAAATAATACCTCCAATCATTCAAAGGTTATTTTTCCTCTTTCCACGTATGCAGAAGTTAACGGAACATTTGTAAACTTCCAGAATAAAGTTCAGAGAATAAGACCTGCAGTAACAACGCTTGAGCAGGAAAGACTGCCGGGAGAGTTTTCAATGTCGCGGCTTGATAAGTTCGGCTCGCACAATGACAGATGGACTCACGGAGCAAGGTTCAATGCAAGACCGGGATGGAAAATAATAAGACAGCTTGCTAAAGTTTTCGGTACTCACTTTGAGTTTGAAACTTCAGAAGAAGTATTTATGGAGCTTTCAAATAAAGTTGACGGTATGAATGGCTACGATTATGACACAGTTGGAAACGAAGGAGTAGTTATAGGTACAAAACCTCTTGTAACAGCATAAAAAAATTCTTATACAAATAAAAAAGGCGGAGATTTTTTCCCCGCCTTTTTCAACTCTCGTTAGTAAAGTCTAATTATAGAAGCTCATCATCCGTATCATCAAGATAAGATACAATCGGTTTTATTGCTTTTTTCACAGTATCTTTCTTGAAGGGTGAATCCAGCTTTGCAATTTTCAACAAGTCAAGAAACGAACGGCTTCCTCCGGCTTTACATAGCTCAATATAATCTTTTAGCGCTTCAGTATTTTCCTTCTTAGATGAAGCATTCATTTTTTTCCAGAATTGAAAAGCGCAAACCTGCGCTAATCCGTAATCTATATAGTAAAACGGCTTTTCATAAATATGTCTTTGCTGCTGCCAGTATCCGCCTTCTTCAAGAAACGAGTTATCATCATAATTTTTTAAGGGCAGGTATTTGTGTTCAATCTCTCTCCATTTTTTCTTTCTCTCGGATGGGGCTGCATCAGGGTTTTCATAAACCCAGTGCTGAAACTCATCAACCGAAACGCAATATGGAAGAAACTCAAGAGCTCTCACAAGATGGAAATATTTAAACTTCCCGGTGTCTTCTTCAAAAAATAAATTCATCCAGTCCCATGTAATAAACTCCATGCTCATTGAATGAATTTCACAGGCTTCGAGAGTCGGATGTAAATATTCTGAGATTTCAAAATCTTTGCTGCAAAATGCCTGAAATGCGTGTCCGGCTTCATGAGTGAGAACTCTTATATCATCCTCAGTTCCGTTAAAATTTGAAAAGATAAACGGGCTTGAAAACAATTTTAAAAAGGTGCAATATCCTCCAACAGCCTTATTCTTTTTGTTTTCCAAATCCATCAGTTCGGAAACATACATTTGCTCAAAAAATTCTCCAGTTTCTTCAGAAAGCTCTTTGTACATCTTGAGAGTATTCTTTATTATTTCCTCTGTATTTCCTCTTGGCTTTGCATTTCCTGTAGGGAAGTGAATTCCTTCATCATAGTAGTACAGATTATCAAGCCCTAATCTTTTTTGCTGCTTTTCTCTCAGCTTCTTTGTTATAGGGACAATTGTTTCAAGAATTTGCTTCCTAAAAGCGGCTACGTCGTCCGCATTATAATCTGTTCTTTTTAAGCCATAATAGGCAAGCTCAATGTAATTTTTGTATCCCAGCTTCTTCGCCATTTTATCGCGGGTCTTTACCAATTCATCAAAAATTCTGTCAAACTCCTTTTCATTCTTTTTAAAATAGCTCCATTTTGATTCAGAAGCTTTTTTTCTCACCTCTCTATCCGGCGAGGTTGTATAAGGACCAAATCCTGAAAGATTAAGCTCTTTGCCGTCAAACATTATTTTTGCCGCCGCCATGAGCTGCTTATACTCTACGGTTAATTCATTCGTTTTAATTATCTCGTTTTCTATTTCAGGGTTGAAGGTCTTGACTGAAACTTCAGCAAGATTAAACAAATGCTTTCCTATTTTATCTTCAAGTTTTTTTCTGAACTTGGAATTTATCAAAGTCCTGTAAAAACGGGTGTCATAATCTTTTATCAAAGGCGCAATTGAGTCAAGGAATTTTTTTTCCTGAAAATAAAAATCATCTGCTGTGTTTATCGTATATCTTACATTGGCAAGCCGTCCCATTGTATCGAATTCATCCCGTAAAATGTTTATTTCATGTATTGCTTCAACCTGAGCTTCATAATTCATCGCATTTTCAAGCTTTACAAGCTGGTTTTCAAAATGCTCTTTATATTTTTCTATGTCAGGTCTTTGGTAAGGGAAATCTTTAAATTTCATAGCTGTAATAATCCTCTGCGTTTAGTTTAATAGTGCTTGATTTAATTCTTCAGTGCCCGGAACTACAAAAATACCGTCTTTTATAATGTAATCTTTTGTGCCGTCTTTTTTTACTGAAGCTATATATTCAATGCTTTCATAGGGTAAAGTCATATCTGTGTGAACATTTGTGTAAGCCTGCATAATATCCTGCTTTCTCAATATGGATTTCTCGTTATCTTTTGCTATCATTTCCTTATGGTCTATCACATTGTAAATTCTATGGTCTTCCTGCCACATAAAACAAGTATCTCCAATGGCAAAATGAGGTCCCATCTTCTCTATGATTAGAATAGGGAGAATATTTATTATGTCAAACTCTTTTGCAAGTTTGTATGCAGCGGTGTTGGTTCCTATTGCAAACTCTCCTAATGGCAGAGTTTTATGCGGAAATAATAAATTTTCCTCTACAAATTTTTTATTTTCCTCATTGTTGCCAAAGTTTGTGCAGCTGTATTCTTCTATAAAGCCGTCTTTAAATCTCAATCTCAGGTTTTCAAACTTCAAACTTCGTAAAAAGATTTCTTCAAAGTGAAGTATTCCATCGGTACCTTTCAAAACGGGGGAAGTAAATACTTCCCCAACAGGTATATTTTTATCAGCCCCTATATTTAAAAAGTTCGTTTCTTCTTCGGGGTTTTTAAGTTCGTGCATGCTTACTCTTATAAGAGTTTCGTTTTTATCTTTGCCTTTTACCTCAACATACACTGCCTTATCAAGGACATCTATAATATTTTTCTGAATACTTTCATGGTGGTCAGTATCCATCATATTTATTTCAACAATTCCGTCAAAGATTTTTTCAAAATCATCTCCAATTTCGGGCGAAGGCAGTGAAACGGCTGTAAAGCTGGTTTCGTTTGAGCGGACGAATTTATCCATATTCGCGCGGAAGTTTGTTACAAACTTTCTGTAAAGCTTTGTCTGTTCTGGGCTTAGTTTTATTGTAGATTCCTTGTTTACCGGAGCAAATGGTTTCTCGCCAAACCTGTCGAACATAATTATTCCGCTGTATCCGCTTAAAAGTTCTTTCTCGCTTTCAAGGGCTTTCTCATTTGCCTTGTCCATATTTTCAACAAACTCCTCTGTTAAGTACAGAGCAATATCAAATCTGTGGTCGTATCTATATTGTTTGTTGGATGAGGTTGTCTGGATGTTTGCCAGCAGAGCCGTAAGGTTGTTTCTTTCCAGTTCTTTTATTATTTCAAAGGAAAGACGCTCCATTCCGATATTGGAAACATAACTTACGGTTTTCTTGTTAGTCAAATCTTTTTGCTCTAATTCAAACCCGCGGATATATGCCTTCACAATAGATTTTGCCTGCGCTTTTATTTTTTCATCAGGATAATCAGCCAGATACTTTGCGGTTTTTATTTCATTTTCGGTAATGTGTTTTCCGTATCTGAACAAATATCTCAAATCATTAAAATCAGTTTTCAAGTAAATATCGCGCAGCGGGTTCATTTCGGGATTATAATCCTGATTTATTGTAAATCTAAATGACTCCACCTTATTTTCGCGTTCGGGCGCTGTCATTGCACCATAGAGTTCTTCGTAGGTAAAATCGTTTTTTAATATTATTTCGGAGGCATTTACAAAGTAGTTATTGTACTTATTGAGGTGCAGGATTCTGTGCTCAAAAGCATACTCGATGTAGAGCTTAAAATAAGTAGTAAAGAATGTAATGAGTTTCCCGGTTTTCTCTCCAAAAATTTTAACAGCAAAATCAGGATTAACGTAGCTGGAAGAATAGTTTTTTTCGTGAAGGTCTGAATACAAATCTTTGTTTATCTCATAAAGCTGTTCAAAACTTTTCGATGTAAAATAATTTTCATCTCTCAAATCAGCTTCAAGTTTAGCTGTTTTCAAAATCCATCCGCTTATTCTATTTACATAAGCTTCAAATTCATTTTTCGCTTCAGCTGTTCTTGAGTTTAGCCCTGAGATTTTTTCAAGCGTCTCACTATATTCTGTTTTTACTTCCTCTGTCTTTTTTATATATTCTTCTTTATATGATGCCATAAAAATTGTTCTTTATATAATTTACTGTTCAAAAATGTTTTTTGTTTCGTTTTATTGCGCCCCTGAAAATGCTTTTCCTCTTAATGTATGCCGCTTTTGCGCAGATAAAATAATTTTCCTTAATCTTATGTTTTGAGGGGTAACCTCTATAATTTCATCGTCCTGAATGAACTCAATAGCTTTTTCAAGAGACATAGGCATTACCGGAGTTAATATAATCCCCTCATCTTTTCCCGAGGCTCTCATATTTGTAAGCTTCTTTCCCTTCGTGGGGTTCACATCTAAATCATTATCCCTGTTATGTTCACCAACAATCATACCTTCATAAACTTTAGCATTAGGCACTACAAATAATATTCCGCGCGGTTCAAGATTGTAAAGTGAGTATGACAACGCTTCACCTTCTCTATCAGATACAAGCGAGCCGGTTAATCTTGTCGGGAAATCTCCCCTATATTCTTCGTAACCTTGCAGGTATGAATTCATCAATCCTGTTCCTTTTGTATCGGTCAAAAATTCATTTCTATATCCGATAAGTGAACGCGAGGGAATGGAGAACTCTATTCTTACCCTTCCCGTTCCGTGATTAACAAGATTTATCATTCTTCCTTTTTTCCGGGAAAGTTTTTCGGAAATCACTCCTATAAATTCTTCATCGCAGTCAATAAATAAATGCTCAATCGGCTCAAGTGTTTTACCGGCTTTTTTTCTGTAAATAACCTGAGGTCTGCCCACGCTTAATTCATACCCCTCTCTTCTCATTGTTTCAATAAGGATAACCATCTGAAACTCGCCCCTGCCCTTAACAATGAAATTTTCGCCATCAGGTGAGTCTTCTACTTTCAAAGCTACATTTCTCAATGTTTCTTTTTCTAAACGCTCTCTTATTTTATTTCCCTGAACGATTTTTCCTTCTCTTCCTGAAAGCGGAGATGTGTTAATTCCGAACATCATGGAAATTGTCGGCTCATCAATTGCAATTCTCTTCAGCGCCTTGGGATTTTCTTTTGTACAGATGGTATCACCGATATGAACATCTTCTATGCCGGAGATAATAATAATATCACCCGGCTGCGCATTCTGTATCTCGCCATATTTAATTCCCTCGTACGCCTGAATTTTTGTAACGCGCAAATTTTTCGTTTCGTTAGCTTCATTTATACATACAAGCTCTTCATTGCTCTTCACGTTCCCGTTAACAACTTTTCCGATAGCTAATCTTCCGAGAAAATCAGAATAGCTTAAATCAGCAACAAGCATCTGGAACGGCTCCGCTTCATCATACACCGGTCCAGGTATTTCGTTCAAAATTGTTTCAAATAGCACAGATAAATCTTTTCCTCTCTCTTCTTCTAAAGTCTTCTGCGCAATTCCTTCTCTTCCGATAGCATACAAAACAGGAAACTCAATCTGCTCTTCTGTTGCATCGAGGTCAATAAATAAATCATACACTTCATTCAGCACTTCCTGCGGACGCGCATCTTTTCTATCAATCTTATTTACAACGACAATAATTTTTAAGCCATTTTCCAATGCTTTCTTTAATACAAATCGAGTTTGTGGAAGTGGACCTTCTGAAGCATCAACTAAAAGCACAACTCCGTCAACCATCATTAATGCTCTTTCAACTTCCCCGCCGAAATCAGCGTGTCCCGGTGTATCTAAAATATTTATTTTGGTATCTCCCCATTTTACAGAGCAGTTCTTTGCGGCGATAGTAATTCCTCTTTCGCGCTCAAGGTCCATGCTATCCATTACTCTGTCTTTTACTTCCTGATTTTCACGGAATAATCCGCTCTGCCTGAACATATGGTCAACAAGTGTCGTTTTGCCGTGGTCAACGTGAGCTATAATAGCAATATTTCTAAGATTCTTATTTTGTGTAAGGTTTTTCATTTGTTGGTTTAATTTGTCTGATTGTATTCGCAATGTTCCCGGAATATCCAACTTTACAAAACGCGGTATGTAAGCGGTATTAAAAAGGGGAAAACAGAATTTACTTAATTTACCTATGAACTTAAATGTAAAATATTCTCCTTTCTTTGCGAAATAAGAATATTATAGAAACAGTTTTCCTTTCCTTCTGTTGAAGTATTGTGTTTTCCGTTTTTTGGATTAAAACTAAATTTAAAAATGAGTAAATTACACTTACCCTGTCGGGTGTGCCTGACAGGGTTTTTGTTTATTAATAAAGACAATGGGATTACAAGAAGAAATCAAAAAACGCAGAACGTTCGCAATTATATCTCACCCTGACGCAGGAAAAACCACTCTTACGGAAAAGCTGCTTTTA
Source organism: Bacteroidota bacterium (assembly GCA_018266845.1). Classification (GTDB taxonomy): domain Bacteria; phylum Bacteroidota; class Ignavibacteria; order Tepidaquicellales; family Tepidaquicellaceae; genus JAFDZO01. Next base: position 38,497 of record JAFDZO010000029.1, read on the forward strand.
TTCGGCGGAGCCATTCAGACAGCAGGAGCGGTGAAATCAAACAAGATAAAAAAGACAGCTACATCAGACTTTATGGAAATCGAAAAGCAGAGGGGCATTTCCGTTGCAACGTCGGTGATGACGTTTGAGTATAAAGGATTAATTATAAATCTGCTCGACACTCCGGGACACAAAGATTTTGCCGAAGATACTTACAGGACTTTAACTGCCGTGGACAGCGTAATAGTCGTTGTTGACAGCGTGAAAGGTGTTGAGGAGCAGACAGAGAAGCTGATGGAAGTCTGCCGTATGAGAAATACGCCTGTTATAATTTTTGTGAATAAATTAGACCGTGAAGGACGAGACCCGTTCGAGTTATTGGACGAGCTTGAGAAAAAATTAAGTATTCATGTAAGACCGCTTAGTTTTCCTATAGGGAAAGGTTCACTCTTCAAAGGAGTTTATAATTTATATGAGAACAGATTAGATTTATTTAAGCCAAACAAAACAGAAAAAGAAACCGATGTAATTGAAATGCAGGGACTGAATGACCCTCAGCTTGATACATATCTCGGAAGCGACGCAGAAAGATTAAGACATGATGTTGAAATGATTGAAGGTGTTTATCATGAATTTGATAAGCAGCAATATCTTGAAGGGCATCTGGCTCCCGTATTTTTTGGAAGCGCCGTGAATAATTTCGGCGTACAGGAATTGCTGGACGGATTTATAGATATTTCTCCTGAACCAAAGGGAAGAGAAGCAGATGCAAGGGAAGTAAAGTCGGATGAATCGAAGTTCAGCGGATTTGTGTTTAAGATACACGCTAATATTGACCCCCGCCATAGGGATAGATTAGCATTCCTGCGAATTTGCTCGGGTAAGTTTGAAAGAAATAAATTTTTTCACCATGTAAGGCTTGATAAAGATTTACGATTTGCAACTCCGTATTCTTTTTTGGCATCGGCAAAAAGTATTGTTGATGAGGCATATCCCGGAGACGTGGTTGGATTGTATGATACGGGGAATTTTAAGATAGGCGATACATTAACCGAAGGAGAGAATTTTAATTTTAAAGGAATACCAAGCTTCTCGCCTGAGATTTTTAAAGAGCTGAGAAACACAGACCCGATGAAATCGAAGCAGCTTGATAAAGGAATTCAGCAATTGACAGAAGAAGGTGTTGCGCAGTTGTTTACGCAGGATGACGGCAAGAGAAAAATTGTCGGTACGGTGGGGGAGCTGCAATTTGATGTGATTCAGTATAGGTTATTAAATGAATACGGCGCATCATGCCGGTTTGAACATCTGAATTATTATAAAGCATTATGGATTACAGCCGATGATGAAAATAAACTGGCGGAGTTCATAAAATACAAAAATAATATTGCGAAGGATAAAGATGGGCATTTAGTTTATTTTGCGGATTCCGAGTGGGTTTTGAAGCTGACGATGGAAAGAAATCCTGATATAAAATTTTATTTCAATTCTGAGTTTAAACTGGAATCAGCGCAATAGAAATTTGAATAATGGAAAAATTATTGTTGTTACACGGAGCCATAGGCGCAGCAAGTCAGTTTGATAAGCTGAAAGAAGAACTAAAAGGCAATTTTGAAATTTACTCGCTGAATTTTTCAGGGCATGGTGGTGAGAAAATTCCTGATGAAAAATTTTCAATCGGTCTTTTTGCCGATGATGTGATAAAATTTATTGATGAAAATAATCTTCAGGGAATAGATGTTTACGGATACAGCATGGGCGGATATGTTGCGCTGTATATTGCATCAAAGGATAAGAATAAGATAGGGAAGATATTCACGACGGCGACAAAGTTTGAGTGGAACGAAGAAACGAGCTTGAAGGAATCGAAGATGCTGAATCCCGCAAAGATAGAGGAAAAAATTCCTGCATTTGCAAAAGCATTGGAGAAAAGACACTCGCCCGCAGACTGGAAAGCAGTTCTAAACAAAACCGCTGAGATGATGGTTGAGCTTGGTAAGAAGCCTTTGCTTACGGATTATGTATTGGAAAAAATTGAAAATGAAGTTCTGGTAAGCGTGGGTGATAAAGATACGATGGTATCGCTTGAAGAGACTGCAAATGCAGCAGGCAGGCTAAAAAATGGTAAGCTATTTATTTTTGCTGATACGGAACACCCTATTGAGAAGATTGGCTCTAAAAAACTTTCCCAAGAAATAAAAAACTTCTTTTCTTAGTTAATATCTTAATTACAATAGCTCATTTATTTTTTTCAGAATGAACGGCTCCTGCTTTTCGTATTGCAAAATTTCTATTCTTAATTTATCGTAAAGTTTTTTAAAGCGGTAGGAAATTTCAGCGGAGATAAATTCCAATCGAAGCTCGTCAATAATCGAAAGTATTTCAACCTTATCTGTATCGGAAATGGAGGATATGCTTATCATATCCTCCAGCTTGGAAAGTTTATTCAGCATTATTTTTCAGTGTAAATCCAGCAATCGCCTGTATCAAGTTTAATTCCGTTTTGTTTCATATAAATAAAGAGCTGCATCTTATATCCGCTAAGCCATTTTATTATTGTCTCCATCAACGCCTGTCCCAGTATCATGGGCTGCTGCCATGGCAGTAATACCTCTCTTGTTAACAAATCTTCCTCCGTGAACTGTTCAAACAATTCTTTCATCTTTATAAGTTCAGCGCCCATTCTTTGTTTAAAATTTTCATAAGTCGCTGACTTGGAATTTTCATAGGCGTTCGTAAAAACATCGTCCGCTTTGGATTTATCCTCAAGTAAAAAGAATGATAAAGTAGCTGAACTTACCCATGTAAGATACTGAAGGATTTCTTCCGTCGTTCTCATACCTTCATAGGGGGAAAACGATAACATTTCAGGTGTAATTTTAGAATGAAGGGCTTTTAAAACTCCGATTTCCTTTTCAATTACGTTAAAAATATTTTGCTTATTAGTCATAATTTTTATTTCAACCTATACGCTATCGCTTCTCTTGGTTCAGGAACATGATGTCCTACACCTCCGCCGCGTTCATCGTCAAACGAATCCGGAATATCTCCAGCAATTGTTCTTTCCTTCCATGTAAGATGCTCATTACCTGCATCTCTTCTCTGCATTGTAATACAATTTTCTACAGGACAAACAAGTGAACACAAGTTACATCCGACACAATTCTCCTCTATAATGTGCGGTTTTCTATCTTCCGGATTTTCTGATAATCCTATAGCTTGGTGAGCGCCGTCATCACATGCTATATAACAAAGCTGACATCCGATACATTTATCCTGATTAATATCAGCAACAATTTTATACTTCAAATTGAGATTTTCCCATGTATTAATATTGGGCAATGCTCTTCCAACCATTTCATCAACACTGTTAAATCCTTTATCAATCATATACTGCTCAAAGCCGGCAAGAATTTCTCTGATAATTCCGAAGCCGTAATGCATTACTGCAGTACATACCTGCACTGTGCTTGCGCCCAATAAAATAAACTCAACTGCATCTCTCCAGTTTTCAACTCCGCCTATTCCAGAAATTGGTAAACCGTAATTTGGAATCTTAGCAACGTTCTTCAAAAGATTCAGGGCAATTGGTTTCACTGCAGGACCGCAGTATCCGCCGTTTGTGCTATGTCCGTCAACTTTCGGATACGCAGTAAAATTATCTATATCAAGCCCCACAATACTTTGTATCGTATTAATTAGTGATACAGCATTTGCGCCGCCTGCTTTTGCTGCAAGTGCAGGGTCTTCAATGTGAGAAATATTCGGAGTGAGTTTTACTATCACTGGTTTTTTTGCAACTTCCATAACCCAGCCGACAATAAGCTCAAGAATTTTCGGGTCCTGTCCTACTGCAGAGCCCATGCCTCTTTCGCACATTCCGTGAGGGCAGCCGAAGTTAAGTTCGTGTCCGTCTGCTCCGGCATTCTCTGCATCCTTCACAATCTGATGCCATTGCTCTCTGGATTCCACCATAAGCGAAGCTATCACTGCATGGTCAGGGAAATACTTTTTTACCTCTTCTATTTCACGAAGATTATCTTTTAAAGGCCTGTCTGAAATAAGCTCAATATTATTAAAGCCCACCATTCTGCTGTCACGGTAATTTACGGAGCCGTATCTGCTTGATACATTTACAACCGGAACGCCTAAAGTTTTCCATATTGCTCCGCCCCATCCTTTATCAAACGCTTTCATTATCTGGTAACCTGAGTTAGTCGGTGGTGCCGATGCCAACCAGAACGGATTGGGTGATTTTATTCCGGCAAAATTTACACTTAAGTCCATGTTCGTTGTTCGTTATTTGTTATTCGCTGCTTTGATTACAACGAATATTTTTAAAATTATTTTTCTAAATAAGAAAGAATTGCCTTTCCTGCGAATTTTCCTTCGTAAGCTGCGTTAACAACTTCAGCGCCTCCGTTCATGCAGTCGCCTCCGGCAAAATATTTCGGATTCGATGTCTGATAATTATTAGTCTTCACTTTATTCTTAACCATTTCAAGGTTGGAAATTTTATCAAAAAGATAATCGTGATTTTTTTGTCCCGTTGCTAAAATTACCATATCGCATTCTTCAACAAATTCAGTTCCCGGTATTGTTACAACTTTTCCGTTCTTCGTTTTTGTCTTAATAAACTTAACAGCGTTAGCAGAGCCGTTGCCCATAATTTCAAGAGGAGCTGCATTGAAAATTCCTTTTACGCCTACTTCTTTTGCAAGCTCGTATTCAAAATGATAAGCGCCCATTTCTTCTTTAGAGCGGCGGTAAATAAGTTTCACGCTTGCTGCTCCCATTCTTGCAGATTCTGATGCTGCATCCATTGCAGTATTTCCTCCTCCAAGAACAATAACTTTATTTCCGAACGCAGTATTATAATGCTCTTTTCTGAGAACTTCAATCAGCTCAACTGCTCCGTGAACATTTGTTTTATCTTCACCGGGGATATTTAACTTTGATGTTTCGCCGTTACCTACTCCGAGGAAAATTGCGTCATAATTTTTTTCAAGCTTTTCTATATCATCAGCTGTTTCAATTTTGCTGTTATATAAAATATTAAATCCGAACTGTGACTGAAGGTATGCAAGCTCTTCAAGTACTTCATCGTTTGTAATTTTGTATGGAGCAATTCCGTTCACCGTTAAGCCCGTTGCGTTTGACCTTGCCTCGTAAATATCTACATGCACGCCTTCTTTTCTAAGCTCACATGCGCAGGCAATTCCAGCAGGACCAGAGCCGATAATAGCAACTTTTTTGCCGTTGGATTTTCCTGCCGAATAAAACTTTATATCATTTCTGATTGCGCTTGTTGTCGCATAATTCTGCAGGCGTCCGATCTCAATCGGCTTTACATCCTGAAGATTATATACGCAAGCACCTTCGCAAAGAACTTCAGTCGGGCAGACTTTTCCGCAGGCATTGCCGAAATAATTTGAATCGTAAATTGTTCTGGCTGCACCCTTGATATTGTTTGTATTGATCTGTCTTATAAAAAGCGGAATATCAATGTGCGTAGGGCATGCCTCAACGCAGGGAGCGTTATAGCAGAAAAGACATCTGGAGCTTTCATAGTAAGCTTCAGTGTTATTCATTAATGGTTTTATCTGTGCAAAGTTTTGCTCAAATTCCTGTTCGTTCACAGGACGGTTGTATTCACTCATTTTGGTATTAAGTATTGAGTAGTGAGTATTGGGTATTGAGAAAATACTTAAATACTCACCGGGGTTTAATTTTATCTTTTACTTTTTATTAAATTGTAAATCATTTTTTCAATTACTTCAGTTCTTTCAAGGAGTCTGTCTAAAATTTCTGTATTAATATATCCTAAATTCTTTGCAATTAATAGTTGAGTTTCAAGTTCATAGCAGGAACCATTTGCAATTCCGAGAAAATGTTTAAACTCTCCATTGGAATTCCTGCCTGCTCCTTCAGCGATATTCGAAGGTATTGATATTGCACACCTGTTAATTTGACTTATCAAACCAAACTTTTCAGTATCAGGAAAAGTTTTTGTTGTTAAATAAATATCTGTAACTAAATTTATTGCATCGTTCCAAACTTTTAATTTCTTGTACTCGTGCATATTATTTTCTTTTTTACTCAATACCCACTACTCACTACACAATACTATAACTCTGTCATCTTGCCGTATGTTTCAGGTCTTCTGTCTCTGAAGAACTGCCAGGTAGCTCTCACTTCTTCAATCATATCCAAATCAAATTCTGCAACTAACAATTCATCTTTATCCTCTGAAGCGCATGCGAAAATTTGTCCGCGCGGATCAACAAAGTATGATGAACCGTAGAACTTGCCTAAGTTCCATGGTTTTTCTTCACCAACTCTGTTAATGCATCCCATGAAATATCCGTTGGCTGCTGCATGTGCAGGCTGTTCAAGTTTCCATAGATATTGTGAAAGTCCTGCAACGGTTGCAGAAGGATTGTAAACAATCTCTGCTCCGTTAAGACCTAAAATTCTTGCTCCTTCGGGGAAGTGTCTGTCATAGCAAATGTAAACACCCACTTTGCAATACTTCGTCTGGAAAACAGGATAACCTAAATTGCCCGGCTTGAAGAAAAATTTCTCCCAGAATCCTGAAGTATGAGGAATGTGATTCTTTCTGTATTTACCAAGGTAAGTTCCGTCTGCATCTATTACTGCTGCAGAGTTATATAAAAATCCTGCCTGCTCTCTTTCATAAATCGGAACAATGATAACCATCGAATATTTTTTAGCGTACTCCTGCATTTTTTCTACTGTAGGACCCGGCATAGGTTCTGCCGATTCATACCATGCTTTATCCTGCCCGGGACAAAAATATGGTGTATTAAAAATTTCCTGTAAGCAAAGTATTTGAACACCCTTTTTTCCTGCTTCTTCTATATAAGGAATGTGTTTGTCTACCATCGCATCAACTATCTGTTTAATGCTTCCTTCGCCTTCGGTCATAGGCAGTGACATTTGTATAAGACCGGATTTAATGATTCTTGCCATAATTATATTTTAGGTTAAATTTTTTTTTAATTTTTTTACCAGAAAAACACTAAAAACACAAAATAACACGAAAATTATTTAACGTATCTTTTAATACCTTCTCCAATGTTTTTTACATTAAAATTTATTAATACCCTAATCTTTTCTTAGAAAGTTTAAGATATGTGATTAACTGTGCTTCCCAAATTGGAACTATCGTATCAACTGATTTTAATTCACAGATAATTTCATTCTCCACTAAAACATCTAATCTTAGTCCTTCTTCAAGTTTTATTTTATCATAAATTATAGGAACAATTACTTGAGTAGAAAACTTTACATTTCGTTTACTAAGTTCGTAACAAAAACATGTTTCATAAACTCTTTCTAACAAACCAGGTCCAAGGTTTTTATGTACATCAAAACAACATTGCACAATTATTTTACCTAAATTTTCCAGATGTTGAGGAATTGGTTCAAATTTCATTTAGTGAAATTTTGTGCTTTTAGTGTTTTAGTGGTTAAGTTTTTTATATTAAATTTGAAACTTTATTTCTTTTAATAAACTTACCGTATCCTTTTTTAATTTTTACTTCGCCGTTATCTATAGCTAAAGTACCGCGAAGTATTGTCTGTTTTACTTTTCCTTTCAGTTTCCATCCTTCATATCCGCTGTAATCAACATTCATATGATGAGTTTTAGCGGAAAGAGTATGCTCTTCATTCGGGTCAAATATTACTATATCTGCGTCAGCGCCGATACCGATTGTCCCCTTCTGCGGAAACATTCCGAATATTTTAGCAGCATTAGTTGAGCTTACTTCTACAAATTTATTCAGAGTAATTTTCCCTTTATTCACGCCTTCGCTGAAAAGCAGTTCCATTCTGTTTTCAATTGCGGGATGTCCGTTCGGAATTTTTGAGAAGTCATCTTTGCCCATTAATTTCTGCTCCCACATGAAAGGGCAGTGGTCAGTTGCAACAACCTGAATGCTTCCCTGATTTATTCCTCCCCATAATGCTGCCTGATCTTTTTTCTCTCTGAGAGGCGGACTCATTACCCATTTTGCTCCTTCAAAATTCTGTTCATACAATGAAGCGTCGAGTATTAAATATTGAATGCACGTCTCAGCGTACACTCTATAATTTTTTGTCATCGTTCTTCTTATAGCATTCAGCGCGTCTTCGCATGTCATATGAACAATATATCCGGGAACACCTGTGTATCTTGCCATATCGGAAAATCTTCCCGATGCTTCTGCTTCAGTAACTTCCGGCTGAGAAAGATAATGATATAACGGAGCTAACTTTCCTTCAGCTTTATGCTTAGCAATAAGGAAGTCAATCATGTCTCCGTTTGTTGCATGCACAGTTACCATTCCGCCCTGGTCACGGACTTCATTCATCAAACCAATCATCTGTCTGTCATCAATCATTAATGCGCCTTTATAAGCCATGAATGTTTTGAACGATGTAATGCCTAAGTCATTTACAAAGTGTGCTATTTCTTTTTTTGTATCTTCGTTGAAATCTGTTACAGCCATATGAAAAGAATAGTCTCCGTATGCTGTGCCGTTAGCTCTGCCGCTCCATTCATCGTAAGCTGACTGCAAAGATTTTCCCTGCGTCTGCAATATGAAATCAATTACAGTCGTAGTACCGCCGTGCAGAGCAGCACGTGTACCTGTTTCATAGCTGTCAGAGGAGAAAGTACCCATGAAAGGCATATCAAGGTGAACGTGCGGGTCAATTCCGCCCGGCATAACTAATTTTCCTGAAGCATCAATTGTTTCATCAGCTTTTACATCGAGATTCTGTCCGATGCGTGCAACCTTTTCGCCCTCAATGTACACATCGGCAATGTAATCTTCCGATGCAGTGATTATTCTTCCGTTTTTAATTAATATAGACATAGTTTTTGTATTAAGATTTAATTCAACACTAAAACACAAAAGTCACTAAATCACACTAAACATAAAATAATTTTTAATTAGTGCAGATTGGTGGGTTTAGTGTTTTAGTGGTTAACTGCGCGAGTTTTGTTCTTCATAAAAGCATAATAAATAACAGCGGAGACTCCAAATCCTACAAACCAAGCATAGTGATATAAGTTAGAAATCCAAAAAGGAAATGCGTCTTTACTGACAAGCCCTACTGTTGTTAAAAACCCGGGAGCATTTGGAAGTATGCCAATAAGCAATGCTATCATTGCATATTTATTTATTCCCGAACCGTATGAGTACTCACCTGTGTTTGAATACAGCGCCTCTACATCCAGCTTTTGTTTTCTTATAAAGAAATAATCTGCAATCATAATTCCGCCTACGGGACCTAACAAGCTTGAATATGCAATCAGCCATGTAAAAATATATCCGTTAGGGTCAGCAATTAATTTCCATGGGAAAATTAAAACACCGATTATCCCTGTAATATAACCGCCTTTTCTGAAATCAATTTTGGCGGGATTTAAATTAGCAAAATCATTTGCAGGACTTACAATATTTGCCGCAATATTTGTCGCAAGAGTGGAAACAGCAATACAAATCATTGCAACACTTACTAAAATTTTATTTTCAAATTTTCCTGCTAAAACAACAGGGTCCCAAATCATTGTGCCATATATAATCACAGTTGCAGATGTAACAACAACTCCGATAAATGCAAACAAAGTCATAGAAGGAGGAAGCCCGATAACCTGCCCCATTACCTGCGCTCTCTGGCTTTTTGCGTAGCGGGTGAAATCGGGAATGTTCAGTGAAAGTGTTGCCCAAAAGCCGACCATACCTGTAAGAGCAGGGAAGAAGTAATTCCAGAACTCTCCGCTTGATGTAAATTTAGACGGCTGTGAAAGTATAGGACCTAAGCCGTTTCCTGCAGAGATTGCCCAGAACAATAATGCAAGCGCTGCCACAGGAAGAAAGAATGCTTTGAATACCAATAATTTTTTTATGCTCTCAACGCCGAGATATACTACATACATATTGAGGAGCCAGAATAAAAAGAATGTAATCGCAGGACCTGTTTCAAGACCGAATGAAGCAGGAAAAATTCTGGGCAAGTCTGCAATTCCGGGATACCAGACGTGAATCATTTGATAAATAGAAAAGCCGCCTATCCATGCCTGAATGCCAAACCATCCGCATGCAACAATTGCTCTGAGTATTGCAGGAATGTTTGCGCCTTTAACACCAAAGCTTGCGCGGACAAATACAGGAAAAGGAATTCCGTATTTTGCTCCTGCCCTTCCGTTTAAAATCATTGGAACAAGCACAACGGTATTCCCAAGAAAAATGGTGAATATTGCCTGCCACCAGTTCATACCTCCTTCAATTAAAGAACTTGCAAGCATGTATGTGGGAATGCATAAGCTCATGCTTATCCACAGCGCTGCATAGTTCCAAGTATTCCATGTTCTTTGAAAGGAGGAAACAGGGGCTAAATCTTCACTGTATAATGACGATGATTTGATGTTATCATGCGAAGTTAAATCATGTGTGTCACTATCCAAATTTTATTCTTTTAGATTTTAAATGTTAAATTTTAATTACAATGCTCATCGGCAATTGTAAGAGCTTTTGAAATTATATCAAGTCCTTCATCAACCTGCTCCTTTGTAATACAAAGCGGAGGAGCGATGAAAATCATATTCCATCGTCCCATTGTGTACATTCCAAGCTCTGCAATTTTTCCCATTACTTTATTCATCACTTCCATTTCGTTCGGCGGAGCGTTCCATCTAGCCATCGGCTCTTTTGTGTCTCTGTTCTTTACAAGCTCAAGACATCCAAGAAGACCCGTGTTTCTGAAATCACCGATGCTAGGATGTTTTGCTTTTAATTTCTCAACTTCTGCCTCAATGTATTTTCCCATATTGGCAGCATTCTCTATTAAGTTTTCTTCCGTGTAAATATCCAGCACTGCATTTGCCGCTGCACAGGAAACAGCATGAGCAGAATATGTAAGCCCGAGTGGTAAAGGTTTATCATCAAATGCATGAGCAATTTCATCTTTGACCATAACTCCTCCCATAGGAATATAGGCAGATGTAAGTCCTTTAGCCATTGTCATTATGTCAGGTACAACTCCGTGATTATCTATACCGAACCATTTGCCGGTTCTTCCGAATCCGCTCATTACTTCATCGCAGATCAAAAGTATTCCGTATTTTTTTGCAATCGTTTCAATTTTTTTCCAGTAGCCTTCGGGATATTTTATGCATCCCGATGAGCCAGATTCACCTTCCATTATTATTGCGGCAACGGTTCCGGGTCCTTCATATTGGATAACTCTTTCCATGTGAGCTGCTGCCATTTCGGAGCACTCCTCGGGAGTTTTGCTGTTCCATGGGCATCTGTAGAAATAAGGATTTTCAACGTGAACAAAGTTAGGTGATTGCTGGGAATCTATTGCATGTCTTCTTGGGTCGCCGCCCGCTGATGCGGAGGCATAAGTTGCTCCGTGATATGACTGATAGAACGAAACAATTTTATGCCTGCCTGTGTAAACTCTGGCAAGCTTGATTGCGTTTTCAATTGCCTCTGCTCCGCCGAGTGTGAAGAATGCTTTATTCAAATCTCCGGGAGCTATTTCCGCCAGCTTTTTACCGAGGTCGCCTCTTGCTGCTGTAATCATTCCCGGATAGACGTAGCTGATTTCACTCATTTGCTTTGCCACTGCTTCCGTTACTTTAGGATGCCCGTGTCCTATGTTGATGCAGATAAGCTGTGAGGAGAAATCAAAATATCTTTTGCCGTCATAATCATAAATAAAAATGCCCTTGCCGCTTTTTATCATTATGGGCTTCAATCCTTTTTGCTTTGACCATGAGGTTAAAGTAAAAGTGAGATTGTTATTAAGTATTTGGTCTTTATCTTGAGTTATTTGATACATTTCAAAAAGTTAAAAAGTTAAGTGTTAAATAGTTAAATCAATTTAATGAGTATAAAACATCGGGACATAGGTCAATTCCGTTATCCCAATAAATCGTTTCGAGTTCTTTATCAAGTTTTACTTTTTTAAAGTAATCAGGGTTAAGTAATTCTTTAAATTTACTTTGAGGAGATTTAGACCATTCGTTAAGTTTCTTTTCTAAATCTACTGTTTTTGTTTCGCCTGTATTAAATTCTAATTCTAATTTATATGGCGAAACAGAACGAATGTTTTTAATTAAGTGAATCATAATTATTGTAACGGTTCAATTTTTTTAAAATTCGGATTATCCTTTTGGCTTTCGTTCCAGTTATCCATTAGTTCTTTCCTATGAAGCTCAGCCCAATCCTGTATTAAACGAATTGCTCTGCGAGGCAATTTACCGTCAATCAATTCTCCTGTTTCTATGTTGAAGAATCCTGCATTATCTCCGTATCTTGCATGAAAATGCGGAGGTGTGTGGTCCTTCGCAAACATAGCAATGATAATTCCATAAAATCTGCTTATCTCAGGCATTATTTTACCAAATAAGTTAAAATTTTTTTCTAACAACGAACAACGAAAAACGAAACTAGCTCATCCAATTCGTTCTTGCTTCTGCGCTCCATTTAATAGAAGTCTTCTTCAACTGTGTCCAGAATTCTATCGAGCTTTTTCCTGTAATATCGCTTGTTCCGAATTTCGATTCGTTCCATCCGCCGAAAGAGAATGGCTCTCTTGGTACGGGAACTCCAATATTCACACCAACCATACCGGCAGATGCTTTTTCCATAACGTACCTTGCGTAGCTTCCGTTTTGCGTGAAGACCGATGCTGCGTTTCCGTAGTTCGAGCTGTTTTCAATCGCAATAGCCTCATCAAGTGAATCGGTTCTCATAATTGCTATTACGGGTCCGAATACCTCTTCTTTTGCAATTGCCATTTCCGGTTTTACATAATCAATAACAGTCGGTCCTACATAAAATCCGCCTTCTTTGTTTTCTACAACTGCGTTTCTTCCGTCAACTAAAACTTTAGCGCCGAGTTTTTCAGCTTCGGTAATATATCTTTCAATTCTTTCTTTTGCTGCTTTAGAAATTACCGAGCCGAGATTTTTTCCCGGAACGATTTTCTTTGCTTCTTCAACTAATTTTTCCACAATGTGGTCAATCGGTCCCACACCTACCATTGCAGAGGCAGCCATACATCTTTGCCCTGCGCAGCCTGACATAGAAGCAGCAACGTTTGATGCAGTCATATCTACGTTTGCATCAGGTAATACTATTAAGTGATTTTTTGCTCCGCCAAGCGCAACGCATCTTTTTAAGCTTGCAGTAGAGCGGATATAAACAACTTTTGCAATCGGAGTAGAGCCGACAAATGAAACAGCGCTTATTCCCGGATGATCGCAGATAGCTTCAACGATTTCTTTATCGCCGTTAACTACGTTGAACACTCCGTCAGGAAGTCCTGCTTCTTTCAGCATTTCTGCTATGTAATTTGATGTAACAGGTACCTGTTCTGATGGTTTTAATATCATTGCGTTTCCAAGAGCGATTGCATTCGGAATTGTCCAGTGAGGAACCATATGCGGAAAATTGAAAGGAGCTATTGATGCAACGACTCCGAGAGGCTTATGGTCTATTCTGCACTCAACGCCTTTACTGACTTCTAGAATTTCACCGCCAACTAATTGTGGAAGTGAGCATGCAAACTCGGTAAGCTCGATGCTTTTTTCAACTTCTGCTCTTGCTTCGTCTATTGTTTTTCCGTTTTCTAAATGTGTAATGTATGAAAGCTCATCGATATTTTTTTCCATCAGAGTTTTGTATCTGTAGAAAACCTGTACACGCTCTTTAATCGGAATTTCCGACCATAATTTATATGCTTTTTCGGCAGCTTCTACTGCTGCATCCAAGTCACTTTTTTTAGAAAGAAGAACTTTTGAAATAACTGTTCCGTCAATCGGAGAAAGAACGTCCATTCTTGCCTGTCCGTTTGCCGTGAATTGCCCGCCGATAAAATTCTTAACCTCGGGATATTTAATCTTATCCATTTTACTTAAAAATATTTAATTTTTGACTGAATATTGAGTATAGTGAAAATTTTCTTATAAAAAAATACTCTTTTGTGGAGTTTACACTCTGCGAAATAAGTGCAAAAAATAAGTCAATTATTATTTAAAAAATTTAAAAGTATATTTAATAACAACTATTTTTTCCACGTATGAATGAAAATATTCTAAATCCAAAATTCGGATATACCTATGCCGATTTATTCTTAAGCGAAAAATTAAGGGCGCTCGCTGATGATTTTTATAAATATTTTGAAAAAGAAAACCCTCAGAAATTTGAGGAATTTAAAAAATACCGTGATTCAAAAGGTGAGGGCTTCACCTACATTCAGGCATCTGAAGTGATAATGAATTCAAGCGTGTATGTCTCATCTTTTTTAGGCGAATTATTCAATGTGCAGGAGCATTTGAAAAATTATGTAGATGAAGCGCAATACAATGAAGATATATTTTTATTTAAAAAAGAATTTGTCCAGAGAAAAGTTTTCCGCCGCTTTAAGCCGGAAGACCTTGAAAAAATAAACTGGCTTGAGCTTGATGCTTTTATAACCAGAATAAAAAAGTGTTTAGCAGACCAGATAGATTTTACCGTGGATGAGGAAAAATATACGGCGCGATTTGTAAACGAGCTTGCAGAGCTTGAAAAAAATTACAGATGGTTTTATGAAGGCGATAAATTCGCTCCCGAAAATTTTCAGATTCCTGAAAAATATACCGCCTGCGCAACAAAATTAATTTCAGAAGTACGTACTGACAGCGGACTTGGAGCAGATAAAGATTATGACAATGTGAAGTTCCTGATGAATAAAGTAATGGAATGGGTTTATGCAAAACGTTTCTTTGATAAAGATGCAGCAAAATGGGTTTCGTATTTTGAGCCGGAGAAGCTGGATTTTGATCATTTAGTTCATGTTGAAATTCCCGATGCAGCTTTCCCCCAAAAAATGGAAGGAGATGAAAACCATTTTATTCAGAGAAAAGGATTTGAGCTGCACGATCACAGAATGAGCGAAAGGCAGATTTTGAATCAGGTTGATTACTGTATGTATTGCCACGATAGGGAAAAAGATTCCTGCTCAAAAGGTTTACACGATAGATTCGGCGCTCTGAAGACTAACCCTCTGGGAATTGAGCTTACCGGATGCCCGCTTAACGAAAAAATTTCAGAGGCGCATTTATTAAGAAAAAGTGGTTTTCCTCTTGCTGCAATGGCTATTGTTGCAATTGATAATCCTATGTGCCCCGGTACAGGGCATAGAATTTGCAATGATTGTATGAAGGGCTGCATTTACCAGAAACAGGAACCGGTGAACATTCCTCAAGTAGAGACTAATACACTTAGAGATACCATAAACCTTCCTTACGGCTTTGAGATTTATACATTACTTACAAGATGGAATCCCATTAATATAAAGCGTCCTTATGCGTTAGATTATAACGGCAAAAATGTTTTAGTTGTTGGTCAGGGTCCGGCGGGATATACGCTTGCTCATCATTTATTAAATGAAGGATACGGCATAGCAGCAATTGATGCGCTGAAAATTGAACCGATATTCGGTGAGTACACAGGAATAAATCCCGCTACAAACGAAAGAACCGAACATAAGGCAGTAAAAGATTTTAATAAGGAAATTGTTCAGGAGCTTGATAAAAGAATTTTGCAGGGATTCGGCGGCGTAACCGAATACGGAATTACCGTGCGATGGGATAAAAATTTTCTTTCGATGATTTATATTAATCTTGCAAGAAGAAAAAATTACAGATTGTATGACGGCGTGAGATTCGGCAGCTCGGTTACAGTTGACGAAGCATGGCAAATGGGCTTTGACCACATAGGTTTAGCCGCAGGAGCAGGACAACCGACTATTGTGAACATGAAAAATAATCTTGCAAAGGGGGTAAGAAAATCAACGGATTATCTTATGTCATTGCAGCTTTCAGGTGCAAGTAAAGATGACAGCCTTGCAAGTACGATGATTCAACTTCCCGCAGTTATTATCGGCGGCGGGCTGACTGCAATTGATACAACCACTGAAACAGCAGCGTATTATCCCGTACAGGTGAAAAGAGTATTGGATAGATATGAGAAAATTTCCTCGGAAAAGGGTGAAGAATTTTTCTGGAGTGCTTTCAATGAAGAAGATAAGGAAATAATAAAAACTTTCATTCAGCACGGTAAAGAAGCGAGAGGCGAAGAAGAACTTGCAAAGCTTGAGAATAGAAAAACGAATTACATTAATCTGATAAGAAAGTGGGGCGGAGTTTCGCTTGTATATCGCAAGAGAATGCAGGACTCTCCGGCGTACAGATTAAATCACGAAGAGATAAAAGAAGCGCTTGAACAGGGAGTATATTTTATTGAAAATTTATCGCCGACAGAAATTGCAAAAGATAAATTCGGCAGGGCAGAAAAAGTTATCTTTGAAAAGCAGACCGTTGAAACTACGGAAGACGGCAAAATAAAACATAGAAACAGCGGAGAGTTTATCGAGCTTCCTGCAAAGACAGTGCAGGTGGCAGCAGGAACTGCACCAAACTCTATGTATGAATACGAAAATCCGAATACGTTTTTACTCGATGATAAATGGCAGTATTTCAAGACTCATAAGTTAGTTAAAGATGAGTCGGGAAAGTTTTCGCTTGAAGAAGTGCCCGTAAAAGAAGACGGATTTTTTACCTCGTATAATAAAGAAGGAAAGTTTGTTTCGTTCTACGGCGACTGTCATCCGAAATATGTTGGCAGCGTAGTTAAGGCAATGGCATCTGCAAAGAAAGGTTCCAGACAGGTAATAGAGCTTTTAGAAAATGAAAGTTCAAAGTTTTCAAGTGCAGAAGAATTTTTTACGAAGACAAATGAAGCTTTTATTTCAACAGTGCAATCACTGAAAAAATTAAATGAAAGAACTTTAGAACTTGTTGTAAAAAATAGAGCCGGAGCGGAGAAATTTAAACCGGGACAGTTCTTTAAATTACAAAACTACGAAGTTCTTGCTGATAAAAAGAATGGAATAACAAAAACCATCGAAGGTGTTGCGTTAGCTCCAGCAAATGTAAATAAAGAGAACGGACTTATTAGTTTTGTCGTAGTAAAAGAAGGTGTTTCGAGTTCTTTGATTGAAAACCTTAAAGAGGGAGAAAAAATATTTTTAATGGGACCGACCGGCACTCCTTCAAATATTCCCGAAGGAGAAAATGTTTTAATTGCAGGCGGCGGTTCGGGCAATGCCGTGCTTCTATCAATTGCAAAAGCATTGAAAGAAAAAAATAATAATATTCTTTACTTTGCAGGATATAGAAGTAACGATGATGTGTTTGATAAAAATGTGATTGAGGAGGTAAGCGATGAAGTAGTATGGTGCTCGGAAGAGGGTGAAATAAATCCGGCTCGTAAACAGGATACATTTTTCAGAGGAAATATTATAGAAGGAATTAAAAATTATACTTCTTCTCATAAAGATTTAAAGAGCATAAGTAAAATTATCACTGCGGGAAATCCCTCAATGATGAAAGAAATTCGTGATGCAAGGAAAACTTTCTTGAAAGAATTTTTAAATGGTCATGATGCAGTTGCAAATATGAACAACCCAATGCAGTGCATGATGAAGGCAATATGCGGTCAGTGTTTGCAAAGAAATGTAAATCCCGAAACAGGAAAAGAGACAATGGTTTATTCGTGCGAGTGCCAGGAACAAAAGCTTGATGAAATTGATTTTTTAAATCTGGAAGAGCGCCTTGGAATGAATGCTTCTATGGAAAAGCTAAACAGATTGTATTATGAATGTTTTGTAAAATAATATTTAGTTAACTTTAATGATAATTTCTTTTTTACTCCCCCTGACATACACTAACGGTATTTTACCGCTTATTCCTTATTAAAACTATGTCTAAAACTTCTGAAAATATTGAAGCTCTGGATACCAAATCCATTTTCAATACTGTGTTGGAGAATATCTCAACAGGTATTGCATATCTTGAACCTATACGTAATAGCAAAGGTACTATAATTGATTTTTTAGAAATAATGAAGAACGCTGCTGCGTTGAAACTTCTCAGCAGAAAAAGAGAAGAAGTGATAGGAAAAAGACTTTTAG
This sequence comes from Bacteroidota bacterium, assembly GCA_018266845.1. Taxonomy (GTDB): domain Bacteria; phylum Bacteroidota; class Ignavibacteria; order Tepidaquicellales; family Tepidaquicellaceae; genus JAFDZO01. Next base: position 56,521 of record JAFDZO010000029.1, read on the forward strand.
AGGTTTTTCCCGGACACTTAGAGGACGGATTATTTGATTTATATGTAAAGGTTGCAGAGACGGGAGAGCCGTTTGAAACTGAGCATTATTACAATCATGATTTAGTTAAAGGATGGTTTAAAATAAAAGTAATTAGGGCAGGTGATGGAATAATAATTACGTTTGATAACGTTGATAAATTTAAATCAGCCGTTGAAGCCGTAAAGAAAAGTGAAGACAAGTACAGAAACCTTGCTGAAAATCAGCCTATAGCCGTTACGCGTTTCAATTTTAATACAAACAAGTACGAGTTTGTAAATAAAGAATTTGTCCGGCAAACAGGATACGAGATTGAAGATTTTGATAATCTTTCCCCTGAAAAGCTTCGTGAAATAATCTACCCTGACGATATTGAAAAAGTAATGGCAGAATATAAAAAATGGAAGGAAGAGAATTTTAAATCCAGCTTAAGAGTAGATTACAGGATAATTAGCCGCGCAGGAGAGATAGTATGGTTAGATACTTTTCTGTATGCTGAGTACAATGACGAAGGAATTATTGAGTGCATAAATCAATTGTGCATTGATGTTACCGAAATAAGAAAAAAAGAAGAATTATTCCGAAGGAATCAGGAAAGATATAATTTAGTCATAACGGCAATTAAGGACGGCATTTGGGATTGGGATTTGGCAGCTGATGATATTTTTCTTTCAAAAGCTTTTCTTAGCATAATCGGCTATGATAAAGGTGAAATAAAAGATTTCAGAAAATTCTGGTTTGGTTCGGTTCACCCTGATGAGAAGGAAGCTCTGTATAAAAAATTACAGGATCATATAGAGGGAAAAACTGAAGTATTTCAGAATGTTCATAGGGTAAAACATAAAGAGGGGCATTGGATTTGGGTAGAAACCAAAGGAAAATGTTTTAGAAACAACAAAGGAGAGGCAGAAAGATTTCTTGGGACTCTCTCTGATATTACGGAACGGAAGAGATTTGAGGAAGAACTTATTAATGCAAGAAAAGAAGCTGAAACAGCTTTAAAAACGAAAGCAGAATTTTTAGCTACCATGAGCCATGAAATAAGAACTCCTATGAATGCCGTTATTGGAATGTCAGGGCTTCTTATGGAAACCGAACTCACGGAGGAGCAAAGAGAATTTGCAGATACTATCCGCCTAAGCGGCGACCACCTCCTCACAATAATAAATGATATTCTTGACTTCTCAAAAATAGAATCCGAACGGCTAATCCTAGAGGAGCAGCCGTTTGAGTTGAGCACATGTGTAGAGGATGTTTATGATTTGATGGGACCCCGCGCGCTGGCAAAACGTCTTGATTTATTGTATCAAATAGATTCACAAATCCCTCATATCATAGTAGGTGATGTTACCCGTCTTAGACAAATTCTCGGCAATCTTGTTTCAAACGCAATTAAGTTTACTGACTTTGGGGAAGTTTTTACATCAGTAGAACTGCTTGAAAGAAATGAAGACGATTTAACCCTGTCATTCTCCGTAAAGGATACGGGGATAGGAATTCACGAAGAGAAAAAGAGAAAAATATTTGAAGCATTTTCACAGGCAGATTCTTCTACAACAAGAAGATACGGCGGAACTGGCTTGGGGCTTGCAATCAGCAAGAAACTTGTTGAGATGATGCACGGGGAAATATGGGTTGAGAGTGATTTTGGAAGAGGTTCGACTTTTCATTTCACTATAAAGGTTAAGGCTTCCAAACAGCAGATAACGAAGTTATATCAAAGCGGACACATACCTGAAATTAAAAACAAGCGTCTTCTTATCGTAGATGATAACAAGACTAACAGAAATATATTAGTGCAGCAGGCAAAGTCATGGGGAATGGTAGCAGATGCCTATGAATCAGCTAATGAAGTGCTCGAAGCTTTAAAGACTGACAAAATATATGACCTTGCAATACTTGACATGCTTATGCCTGATATGGACGGACTTGAGCTTGGCAAGAAGATAAAAGAAATAAAAGAGCGTGAAAGTCTTCCGATGATAATGCTAACATCGGTAGGAAATTTAAGGGAATATAAAGAGCCTGCGGATAATATTTTTGCAGAGTATATTTCAAAGCCTATTAAAAAAAATGAGCTGTTCAATGTTCTTGTAAAAGTTTTAACAAATTCCGCAGTAAAGTTTGGGAAGGAACAGACGGAAAGCAAGCTTGATAAAAAACTTGCAGAAAAGCTGCCGTTAAAAATTCTTGTTGCCGAAGATAATTTAATCAATCAGAAGCTTGCAGTAAGGCTGCTTCAGCAAATGGGTTACACTGCCGATGTAGCGAGCAACGGGCTTGAGGTGCTCGAAGCTCTAAATCGTCAGCATTACGAGATTGTATTCATGGATATTCAGATGCCCGAAATGGACGGACTTGAAGCAACAAAACACATTCTAAAAAATAGAAAACTTGAGCTTCGCCCTAAAATAATCGCAATGACGGCAAACGTTATGCAGGGAGACAGGGAAATCTGCCTTGAAGCAGGAATGAATGATTACATTGGCAAACCGATTTTAATAGAAGAAGTGCAGCGAGCTCTAATCAAATGGGGAAAAGAAATCCGTGCAGAAAAAGAAATGAGAAGAATGCGCTACAGCAAATCTTTCCTAGATATGGATGTGATAAGCGGGTTAAAAGAAATAGGAGATTCTTCATTCTTAAATGATATGGTAAAGCTTTATATTGACCAGTCATCTGAAATAATAAATAATCTTCGCGAATGCGCAGTCAAAAGCGATTTTGAAAAAGTTTATCTTGACACTCACAGCTTGAAAGGTTCAAGCTTAAATCTTGGCGCGAAAGAAATTGCAGAGCTTTGCAGACAGATAGAAACAAAGATAAAAGAAAACGACACACCCGGCTTGATGTATCTTGTAAAAGAGCTTGAGAAAACTTTTGAAAGCACCAAAGAAGAATTACTTACAATAAATAATTAATACAAACCCCCTGTCAAAACTTAAAAGCAAATACGTATGCCAGAACTGCGGACACTCAACTCCGCGATGGAGCGGCAAGTGTCCGGAGTGCAGCTTATGGAATACTCTTGTCGAGGAAATTGTAGATATAAAAAGCGAAAAAATTTCCCGTAAGAATGAACTCAAAAGCCAGAGCGCAAATATAAAAATTCTCAGCGAAGTTGAAAGTTCGGCTGAAGACAGAATAAGAACCGGAATTTTAGAGTTAGACAGAGTTCTGGGCGGCGGAATTGTAAGCGGCTCGGTAATTTTAATAGGCGGCGACCCCGGTATAGGAAAGTCAACTCTTATGCTTCAGATAGCCGATAAAATAAAAGACAGAAAAATTTTATACGTCAGCGGTGAAGAATCTGCTTTGCAAATAAAGATGCGAAGCGACCGCTTAAATTATCACCTCGAAAATTTTTATATTCTATCCGAAACAAATCTTGATATAATTCAGGCAGTAATTGATAGCGAAGAACCGGAATTAATTGTGATAGATTCAATCCAAACTGTTCACCGCAACGACATAGAAAGCGCTCCCGGCACTGTTTCGCAATTGCGCGAATCAACTGCACTGCTGATTAATATTGCAAAAACGAAAAACATCCCTATATTTGTAGTCGGGCATATTACCAAAGACGGCATGATTGCCGGACCGAAAATTCTTGAGCACATGGTTGATGTTGTCCTTCAATTTGAAGGTGAGCGTACTCATGCTTACAGAATTTTGCGCGGAATAAAAAACCGTTTCGGCTCTACAAATGAAATTGGAATTTTTGAAATGAGCGAGACAGGTCTGAACGAAGTAAAAAACCCCAGTGAAGTTTTTTTATCGCAGAGAAATTACGGCGCTTCCGGTTGCAGTATTTCATCAGCAATAGAAGGAACACGCCCGATTTTAATAGAAGTTCAGGCGTTGGTTTCTGCGACCAGCTATGGCATTCCGCAGAGAACATCAATGGGATTTGATTATAAGCGGCTTAATATTCTGCTTGCCGTTCTTGAAAAGAAACTCGGCTTTCATCTGAATAAAGCCGATGTATTTCTGAATATTGCAGGCGGCGTAAAAATAGATGAGACGGCAATTGATTTAGCAGTTGCGATGAGTATATGCTCGAGCTATAAAGATATTCCGATTGATTCGGAAACTGTTATACTTGGGGAAATCGGTTTATCGGGAGAGGTGAGAACAATTTCCTATCTTGAGAAAAGAGTTAATGAAGCTGTAAAGCTTGGCTTTAAGAGAATACTTGTTCCGAAAAGCAATCTGAAGGGTTATGAGAAAAATAAAAACTTTGAGATAATAGGAATTGAAAAAATAAAAGATGCCCTGGATAAACTCTTCTAATTTTAAAAAATTGAAAACTACATGAATCATATAAAAGAAAATTTTATCGAGGCGCAGAGCGTTCTTGAAAAATTTGTCTCAGACAATTCAAACTTTGAAAAGATAAAACAGGCAGGCGATATTATGGTTGAATCGCTCAGCCGCGGAGGAAAAATAATTTCCTGCGGAAACGGCGGTTCGATGTGTGATGCGATGCACTTTGCTGAAGAGCTGACAGGAAGATTCCGAGATGAAAGAAAAGCAATCGGCGCTGTTTCGGTTTCCGACCCTTCGCATATCTCCTGTGTCAGCAATGATTACGGTTATGAAAAAATCTTTTCAAGATACGTTGAAGGTGTAGGAAGAAGTGAAGACGTTCTTCTTGCAATAAGCACAAGCGGAAATTCGAAAAATATTCTGAGTGCAATAGATGCTGCGAAAGAAAAAGGTATGAAAGTTGTGGGGCTTACAGGAAAAGACGGCGGCAAGATGGCAAAAGTGTGCGATATTGAAATTCGCTCGCCACAATCTAAGTATTCCGATAGAGTTCAGGAAATTCATATTAAAGTAATCCATTCATTAATAGATTACATAGAACGAAATTTAAAAAATTAACACTCCCCTAATATGATAAACAAGTTTCAAACTTTTTACAGGCACATTATAGATGAAGAGAGAAAAATTCCCGAAGCTACAGGTCAGCTTTCGGATTTGCTTGCAGATATTGCGCTTGCTTGCAAGATAATTTCTCTGGAGGTAAACCGGGCAGGGCTGATTGACATTCTCGGTTTCACGGGTGATGAAAATGTGCAGGGCGAAGCAGTAAAAAAACTTGACGTGTATGCCAATGATATTCTTACCAACACAATGAAATCAGGCGGTCATATTTGCGCAGTGTGCTCTGAGGAAGAGGAGGAGTTTATTCCGCTTGAAGATAAATACATCTTAAACAATTCTATAAGCAATAAATACATTTGCCACTTCGACCCCCTTGACGGCTCGTCAAATATAGAAGCTAATATCTCTATAGGCACAATTTTTTCTATTTATAAAAGAGTTTCGCAGGGAGGTCCCGGAACATTAGGAGACTGCCTGCAAAAAGGAATCGAGCAGGTTGCTGCCGGATACGTTGTGTATGGCTCAAGCACTTTTCTTGTTTATTCAGCAGGGCAGGGTGTTCATGGATTTACACTTGACCCGACCGTTGGAGAATTTTTACTCAGCCACGAGAATATTCAAATTCCGAAAAAATCGAAAACGTATTCCATTAATGAGGGAAATTATTGCAAGTGGTCAAAAGGAATGCAAAACTTTATTGATTATCTAAAGGAAGAAGATAAAGATACAAACAGACCTTACTCATCCAGATATGTCGGTTCGCTTGTAGCGGATTTTCACAGGAATTTATTGTACGGCGGAATTTTTATTTATCCTTCCGATAAGAAAAATAAAAACGGAAAGCTTCGTCTGATGTATGAGGCAAATCCTTTAGCATACATAATTGAACAGGCAGGCGGCAGAGCATCAACGGGAAAAGAACGAATACTTGAGATTGAACCGCAGACACTTCATCAGAGAGTACCCCTTTTCATAGGAAGCGAAGAAGATGTAATGCTTGCAGAAAAGTTTTTAGCTGCGGAAGAGTAGTTATTCCGGCTTGTTTATTATTGCGCCTTTGCGGAAGTCGCTAATATTACTGTTGTTCACATTCATAATTATCATCACGGTGCTATCGTATAGCTCTAACTTTGTTGATTCAAGAATTTTATCTGCCGGTGATTTTTGATTTCCCTTTACAGTTGATGCCAGTTTTGAAATTGAAAGCAGCCCCGTCAAAAAGCTTTTGAAATATGATGCGCTTGCTCCTTCAGTAAAGTCAGTCTGAACATACAAATTTAACTGGCTATCCATCTTTACCGAGAAAGAAACGGATGATATTTTACTGTATATATTTTCGATTGTAGTTTTTGTAGAATCCGCTTTTTTGTTCTGATTGTTTTCACTTGCCTCAAGCTTTGACTCCAGAAAATTCATAAAAATTCCTCTTATAAACATCTGTTCTTTTGAAATCATCCAGAGATTTTCCTTGTAGTAAATTTTTTCTATAGCAGAGAGCATCTCATTGTTTTCCATTAAACCTGTTTTTGAAGTATCTCTTACTGAAATCATTCCGTCAATGATTGTCATATAGTTGCTGGCGCAGATAGTAAAATTATCCTTAAAGAAAAAATAAAGACGGTTATCGTTATTCATATAAACTAGAGTACCATCTTTGCCTGTTGTCTTAACAAAATTAGAATCTGTAGCAAGATAATCGTTCAGTTTTTTCCTGTCAAAAACGCCTTTAAGTACGATGGAATTTTCACCCATCCATGAATTGGAATAATACAATTCATCCAGACCGTCAGAAATAGATGCACCTGTTGCCACCTTAAAAGTGTTTAGAAGACTTCCGAATGTTCTTTCCGCATTCAGCAATGAATCGGAAATGTTTGCCTTCCAGAAAGGAGTTTGGTTCATCGATTTGAAATTTACATATAGAACAAACTGCGGGTCTTTCTGAAGAAGATTAAAATTATTTTTAACGGAGATGGGAAGCGGTTCAACTTTCGGTTTATCGCCTGAGCAAGAGCAAGTAAAAAAAGCAAAACATATTAATACAATATACAAATAGCGCGAATACATTAATAATCTTTTTTCTTAAAAATGTATATTGATGCCGAAAGGAACGTTATTAAAAATAAAGCCGAGGTAACTACCGGCTGCCATGAATCTATCTTCTCGCCGCTTATTATTTTTACTGTTATGGTTTGTAAGTCCGATGGCTTGGGCAGAACATAGTAAAAGAAATTTATTATAAACTGAACGACATTATTTGTTATGAATTGAAAAAGAACTGTCTCCCTGTTAGCAAGCAGCGGGCAGATAAGAAAAATTAAAAATATATTAATTATGATAGAGAGGACGGAGCTTTGTGTGGTAATGCCTATAAAAATTACCAAAGAATAAATAACTGCAAACGAAAATGTGAGCATAATTATTGACATCAGAAAAGTAGGATTCCAATATCCGAACTTAATCGAAACGATAAGCCATACTGCCCCAATGAGATATACAAGACTAAGGAAAATTAAAAGAAGCCCGCCGGTAAATTTGCCTAATATTATTTGCCCTCTTGAGACAGGCTTAGATAACAGTAAATCTACGTTTCCTTTTTCAAGCATCGAAGGAATGATGGATGAAACACCGATGAGGCAGAAAGTAATAAGCAGCAAATAGGATACGCCCAGCATAAATCCCTCGAAGCCGATAACCAGTTGTTTTATGTCATCGCCTGCCATCGTGGCAATACCTTCTACGCTGTCGAAGCCAACAAATGCAAGGAAGCCGAGAATGATAAGTGTTGAAAGAATGAAAAAACCGATGAAGATTTTCTTTGCAATCGCTTCTTTTATTACACCCGATATTATTGTTTTAAAAATCATTTTAGTTTTGCTGTTCTATTAAATTAATAAACATGTTTTCCAGGGTGTTCTTCTCTTTCGTTAGGCTAAGTATATTTACATTATTTTTTCTTAAAATATCTATTACAGTATTCAGGCTTTCAGCTGAATCAGAATTTACGATAAATTCATTTTTCCCGTGAAGAGTTGCAAAGTATTGGTTCAAAAGTATGTTTATCACATCATCTGATAAATCTGAAGTAGTGAACACATGCTTGTTTCCGGTTGAAGTAATTTCGTCAATCGTACCTTCTTTTATAAGCTCGCCTTTATTAAGTATTGCAACCTTGTTACAAATTAATTCTATCTCGCTAAGCAGATGGGAGTTTAAAAAAATTGTTTTGCCTTTATCTTTCAATCCTATTAAAATATCTCTTATCTCTTTTCTTCCTATCGGGTCAACTCCGTCAGTCGGCTCATCAAGAAAAATCAGGTCAGGCTCATTTATCATTGCCTGCGCTATGCCGAGGCGCTGCATCATTCCTTTTGAATATTTTTTTATCTTCGTCTTCTTCCATTTTTCCATATCAACAATTTTTAGATACTCATCGCTTCGTGATTTTACTTGCGCATTTGAAAGTCCGCTAAGCATTCCAAAATAGTGCAATACCTGTTCCCCTGTAAGGTAATTAGGGAATTTATGATTTTCGGGCAGGTAACCTATTTTTGTTTTGTATTTTTCGTTCTTAATGCTTTCGCCGAAGATTGAAGCATCGCCCTCGGTAGGATAAACAATACCAAGAAGGATTTTCACAAGCGTTGTCTTGCCTGCGCCGTTTGGACCGAGCAGTCCGAATATATCGCCTTCATTTACGGTGAAAGAAAAATTCTTCAAAGCAGTGATGCGCTCCTTGCTAAAGCCGCTGCCTTTGTATTCTTTCTTTAAATTTTTTGTTGAGATAACTTCCATTACGGTTTATTTTAGCCTTTCGTCGTTACGTAAGATATTAATTACATTTGTAATATGCTCTTCAAGAGGAATGCCTATTTCTTCAGCGCCGTTTTTTATGTCATCGCGGTTTACGTTTCGTGCGAACGCTTTATCTTTCATTTTTTTAATGATGCTCTTTGCTTCTACGCTGTTCATCCCGTCTGGTTTCATCAGAGAGTATGCAGTAATAAATCCCGTAATCTCATCGCATGCAAATAAATATTTTGCGAGAGCTGTTTCGCGCGGAACATTTGTTCTATCGGGATAAGCATGTCCAAGAATTGCATCAATTGTTTCTTTATCATAACCTGCATCTTCTAAAATTGGAACGGCAGTATTTGGGTGGGTATCAGGATACATTTCCCAGTCTAAATCGTGAAGCAATCCTGCTGCCGCCCATTTTTCTACATCTTCGTTCAGATTTTTCGCATACCAGCGCATACATGCTTCTACAGCATAGCAATGCTTTCTTAAGTTTTCATTTTTTATGTACTGATGAAGAAGTTCAGTTGAGTTCATTCTAAATCAAGTGAAATGTTTTAAAAATTCATTAAAGTCTTTCCTGCTGATTCCGTTTGGCTTTTCACTCTTATCGTACAAGTATAACTGATTTATATTTTTTCCTTTTGTTAGAGAGATAGAATTTATTTCTTCCCAGAATTTTTCAGAAGTACTGACTTCGCAGCCGCAGACTTTTGCAAGCGAAGTTATTTCTCTATCGGAGCTTACTACTTTAATAGAATTCTTATCGTAATTATCCTCAATAAATTTTCTTATAACTTCATCTGCGGTTTTTGCCCCTGAAAAAATCACGTTCTGTATTCTGTCATCACAGTGTCCGTCAAAAACAAAAATAATTTTTGCTTTGTTCTTTATCCTTCCTTTTACTGCCTCTACTAAAGTCCTTCGCGTACTATCAGGGTTAGCGCTAAAGCTTTTTTTAAACGAAGGGATTTTATGCAGCAAATTATTTCCGTCTATAATAATCGTGTTCATAAATAATCTAATAGTTTTTCTCCGAGGCGGATTATTGATTTTATTTCTACCGGATTTACAGTTGTATAAGTTTTAATTACTAATTTGTCTTTTAAAATCATGATTTTCAGCTCTTCGTTTTTACACCACTTGAAATCGTGAGTTATTACATCTTCAACCAGTTCTGTAATTACTTTTTTTACGGAGTTTTTATTCTTTGCAAACACATAAAAATTTCTTATAAAATCTCCGGTGCTACCGTAGGGAACAATGTTCATTTCTTTTACCTGCATATCTACTTCAGGATTTAAAATCCTTCCTTCAAAGAAAAAATCCTGTATGTGTTCAAAAAGTTCCTGCTTTGTTACATTACCAAGCTTTTTATGGATAAAAATTGTATGCGGATTTTTATTTAAGTCAGCAGAAAATTTTATATAATCGTGATGAACATTATTTGTAAACTGGTCGTTTTCCCGGTTAAAAATTTCCTGCAGCTTCCATTCATAGTTGTTAACAACTCCTTTTACTTCATAGTTCGTATATTTTTCGGGAAGTTTAACGTACTCAAAAGTTTTGCCGGGCATGATGTTTGTAGAAAGGTTATTAGCTAAATTTCTCCTTTTGTAAACATCATTGTAGTAATAAATTATCAGTCCGGCAATTATTCCGGCTGCAATGAGTAACATAAATAAGTAATCACCAGCCATAAATGAAATTTAATTTACGGTCTAATTCTGTTCGGTCTCCTTGCGAACGGAATAGCTTCTCTTATGTGTTCAAGATTACAAATCCAGCTTACCATTCTTTCAAGTCCCATTCCGAAACCTGAGTGCGGAACGCTTCCGTATCTTCTTAAATCAAGATACCAGTCGAAAACTTCTTCAGGTAAGTTGTGCTCCTTTATTCTTTCGAGGAGTAAGTCAATGTTGTCTTCTCTTTGTGAGCCGCCGATAATTTCACCGAAACCTTCCGGCGCAAGAACATCAACGCCGAGACAAATTTTCGGATTTTCAGGGTCGCGCTTCATATAGAACGCCTTTGCTTCTGCGGGCCAGCGGTGTACCATTACCGGCTTATCATAGTCTTCAACAATTGCCTCTTCATGCGGCGCGCCGAAATCCTCTCCCCACGGGAACGGACGAATATGCTCTTCGCCGTTAGCAGTTTTTCTTATGAGAGGAATATCTTTCTTTCTTAAAATTTCAATTGCTTCATCGTAGGTGATACGCGGGAAAGGCTTCTTAACTTTTTCCAACTTTGTAATATCTCTTTCCAGAGTTTCAAGCTCTGCCTTGCAGTTTTTAATAACACGCTGTACAACATATTCAAGGAAGTCTTCTATTAAATCCATATCGTCATCAATATCATAATATGCCATTTCAGGTTCCATCATCCAGAACTCGGTTATATGTCTTCTCGTCATTGAGTTTTCCGCTCTAAAGGTCGGTCCAAATGTATAAACTTTTCCCAATGCCATTGCGCCCGCTTCTGCATAAAGCTGGCCCGACTGCGAAAGATATGCTTTGCCTAAATCAAAGTAATCGGTTGCAAATAATGTGCTTGTACCCTCTACTGCGTTTGGGGTGAAGATTGGCGTATCGAATAATACAAATCCCTCTTTATAAAAATAATCTCTTATTGACTGAACAATTTCGTTTCTTACCCTCAGAATTGCAGTCTGCCTTGCAGAGCGCAGCCAAAGATGTCTTCTATCCATAAGGAAGTCAACTCCGTGCTCTTTTGGGGTGATTGGATACTCCTGTGCAATCTGAACTGTTTCCAGATCGGTAACCTGAAGCTCGTAAACATTTTCCTTCTTAGGATGTTTGGTAACTTTCCCTTTTACAATTACAGATGATTCCTGTGTAAGCTTGGAAAAATCATCCCATACTTTTTCAGAAACTTCTTTTTTAGACACAACGCCCTGTATTATTCCAGAGCCGTCTCTGAATTCAGGAAACATCAGTTTCCCCGAAGAACGGATATTGTAAAGCCAGCCTTTAATCGTGACTTCTTTATCTACATATTCCGAGATTTTATTTATATACACTCTTTCCATTGAAAAACCCTTGTATTAATTTTGATTATTATTAGAATTGCTAAAATTAGCGAATATAGAGGTTTAATTAAATGGATTAGAAAATCTTAAATCGGAAACACAGATGTATATAATTTTTATGATGACACAGATATTCAGTTGGAAATAATGTGTGAGAGTTTTTTATCTGTGTTCTCATAGTTATCATAAAAATCTGTGTTCCCGAAAAGCAAAGCCCGTTATTTTAAAATCTTTTTTTTCTGAAATAGTTCATATATTCCAAACGGAATAAAAATTCTGCTCAATCTGTATGAACAAAGCTTCATTAAATTATATTTTAGAATTTTCTGTAGTGGAACCTGGTAAGCGGGAAGAATATCTAAACAAACTTCTCCAGAGAAAAAATGCCGGAGAGCAAAAAAATGTAAAGCTTCTCAAAATTATTTACCGTTATATTGATACCGATAAAATAAACTACTGGGACTCCGATGAAGTATGCAAAGAGCTTAATGTAAAAAGCGGCGAGCTGGATACATTAAAATCACGTTTGCTCGCAGATTTCCGTGTGTTTGTATTTGGCTGGGAAGAAATTGAAAAGGATTTGAAAAGAGATTTTAAAGGAAGCGATTTGGAATTTGATTTTTTGAAGGCAAGAAAAATGAATGCCATTGGCATGAAGAAAGAAATGAAAACATTTCATCTTAATTTTCTTAATCAACTGGAAAAAGACAGAAAAGGTATAATAGAAAGTTACAATTTAAATGCTGCCAAACTTTTTTTGTGTGAATATGAAAGCAATGAAATTATGGTTCATTATTATTACGTTCAAAAAAACTATCCTCAGTTTTTAAGTTTTTACAAAAAAATTGAGCAGATGTATAAGAATGGAAAAAAATTCAATTTAACACAGGTAGAAGAAGCGGAAATGAATGTAAGGCTTTTGCTTACACGCGCTTACAAACATATTTTTAAGCTTATAAGCGATAAAAATTATATTTCAGCGCTTAATAATCTTTATGCCGCATACGATATTATAAAAGAAGCTGATTTAGAGATTTACAGATACGGCATACCTTTACTTATTGCCTTAATAGAATTTCGCTTATCTAATAATGAGAAACTAAGAAAATTGTGTTTTGAAATTTCCAATAGGGCTGATAAAGACGGAAGAAAAAGCGAATGGGCTATGGCAAAATCATATCTTGCTTTGCTTGAATTTAATGAAGATAAAAGCAAGAGGCATGAGACTAAAGAAAAAATAAAAGAGTATTATGAAATTTGCACCGAAGCAAATCCTTACGGAGTTTATACTTTCCAAATGATTAAAAGCTATGTTCATATTTTGTCTCTTTCCCCGGAAAACAATAGTGAAGGCGAAAAGCTTATGAAGCACGCCCTTGCAAACGCTGTGCTTTCGTACAATAAATCTTTTGTATTTTTAACTTACTATCAGATAGAAAACGAAAAGTATTTTAATAAAATACTCCAAGTTGAAACTATGAATTCTGCTTTTCCGAAATTCATTCAACCGGAAGAATCTCTGTTAGATGACTTTTACAAAGTGCTTAATAATATTCTCCTGACCATGAACGAAAATGTTTCTCCAAATATAATTTCAAATATATACATTACGTTTCTTTATATTTTTTTCCTTAAAGAAGGCGATTTAGACCTGAAACATGTTGAGTTTATTAAAGAAAAACTGCAGCGGTTGGTAAAAACAAGAAACATTGCTGTTGATTTTGCTTTATATGATACGGTCAAAATGGCTTTTGTGCTTCAGGAAGATTTTGCAATTATGAGGAAATCAGATTTTCTGAAGAAACATCTTTTTGATATAAAAAAACTTTGCGATAGAATTATTGAAAGCAAGAAAGACAGCCTTTATTCTATTTTGCCCCCATATGCCGTTCTTTACACTCTTGCTAAGAGAATTAATGTAAATGAAGTTTGGGATTTACTTAAAAAGTATAATTGGAAAGACTAGGGAATATTGCCGTTGCATCTGGAAAATTGTGAGATAATTTTAGCTTGAATTGTTTTTGCCTGCCCCCTAACTTTGTATTTCAAAGTGCTTTTTATAATTCATTATGAACTTAACCGAAAATAAAAAACAAGAGCAGCTTGAAAGCCTGCTGAATATTAAAAACCTGATGGAGCAGTCAGCGCGGTTTACTGCTTTAAGCGGAGCATCGGGAATCAGCGCCGGAATAATAGCAGTCTTCGGATGCCTTTACGCGGCGTTTCAATTAAATTTCCCTATATATGCTCAGGCACAAAGTATAATGAGATGGGACAGTTCGCCCGGTGAAGCAAGCACGGTAAAATTTCTTATTACAACCGGTTTGCTGGTTTTTGTTTTGGCACTTGCAGCATTTCTTTTCTTTGCAGGTAAAAAAGCAAAAAGAAACAGCGTGAAATTATTCAATAACGTGGGCAGGAAATTTATATTCAATCATTCCATATTTCTGTTAAGCGGCGGTTTGTTCGCAGCAATTTTGTTCTACTATGGATTTTATCTGCTCATTGTGCCTTCTCTTTTAATCTTTTACGGGCTGGCTTTAGTAAATATCAGCAAGTTTTCACTTTCAAGTATTAGAAATTTGGGAATACTTGAAATTTTACTCGGATTTATTCTATGCCTAGCCCCGGTTTATGCCCTTTTATTTTTCTTTATAGGATTCGGAGTTCTTCATATAGTTTACGGATTAATCTTACACATTAACTACGATAGACAAGCGGATTAAAATGAAAGAAATTATTAACAGTCTCGATAAATTATTGGAAAGCAGGGTACGCCTCGGCGTAATGTCTTTGCTTTCGGTTAATGAGATGATGGATTTTAACACACTGAAAGATTTGATGAATCTGACTGACGGAAATCTGGCGAGCCACATCAGTGCTTTGGAAAAAGAAAAGTACATTAAAGTTAAAAAGGGGTTTATCGGAAAAAAGACCAAAACAAATTATCTTCTTACCGAAAAGGGAAGAAAAGCATTCGATGAACATTTGAAAGTTCTCGAAAAACTAATTAAGGAGTCTAAATAAACATGAAAATTCCTTCGGTTACAAAGCTATATGGAGAAGCAAGAGAAACGTTCCAAAGATTTCCATTTGTAATTCTTTCCTCTATCATTGGCGCATTTATAATGATTTATATTATTCAGGTTGATGCGACAGGTTCAGACTATTATTATTTACAGAATGCCGTTGTATGCTGCGGGCTTGGAATTTCTTTCCTGCTTTCCCTGACTTTGAGAAATGAGGTTTTTAAACTTTCCCGTACTCAAAATACTATTATTCAGGGTGTAGGCGTAGCTTCCTTAGTGTTATATTATTTCTGGCTTCCAAAAGAATTAGGCGAAATAGAAATAACCCGCTCGTTATTATTTGCTTTGGGCTTACACCTTCTTGTCTCGTTTGCATCATTTATGAATAATGAGGGAGACAGGCAGGAAAACATAAACGCATTCTGGCGTTTTAATAAATTGTTTTTCATAAGAATTCTCACCTCTGTTTTATTTTCGGGAGTTCTCTACATAGGACTTTGTATAGCAATTGTTTCATTTGATAAATTGTTTGACGTAAGCATAGAAGGGAAAATTTATCCGCAGCTTTTTTATTTTATATTGGGAGTGTTTAATACCTGGTTTTTCCTAGCAGGAATACCGCAGAGTATTCAGGATTTTTATCTCGAAGATGTTTACCCGAAAGGACTTAAAATATTTACCCAGTTTGTTCTTCTGCCGCTTGTTACTGTTTACCTTGTAATATTATATCTCTACATGGGCAAGATAATTATTCAGTGGAATTTGCCGGAAGGGTGGGTATCGTATCTGATATTATGTTTTTCAATTACAGGGATATTTTCACTCCTTCTTATTTATCCGATAAGAGACTACGCTGAAAACAGGTGGATAAAAATTTTTTCAAAATCATTTTACATAGCGCTTCTTCCTCTGATTGTTTTATTATTCACTGCAATTCTTACCCGTTTGTTTGAATATGGGATTACCGAAAAACGCTACTTTGTTTTTGTTCTTGCCTGCTGGCTGACTTTTATTTCTTTATACTTTTTAATCAGTAAAACAAAAAATATAAAAATAATTCCCATTACGTTATTTATACTTGCGTTTGGAGTATCGTTCGGTCCGTGGGGGGCATTTTCAGTTTCTGAAAGAAGTCAAATGGGAAGACTGGAAAAACTTCTTATTAATAATAAAATTTTAGTTGACGGAAAAATTGTTCCTGCAAAAGAAAAAATTAACCCAAAAGACGAAGGGAATATCAGCTCAATCGTTTATTATTTATCACAGAGAAATTCCATAGGTGAATTAAAGAAATGGCTGGGTACAGGCTTAGATACCATACTAACAAAGGAAAAATATTCACAATCCTTAAATGTAATGAAGCTGATGGGGCTTGAATACCAGTCAAGCTATAGAGAGTTCAGCAATTCAGAGAAGAAAGAGTATTTTAGTTATACCTTTGATAAGACATCTGTTACAAAGGTTTCAGATTATGATTTTTACTCCTCTTTTCATAATTATAGAAGAGACGATGATAAAAATCAGTTTGCTGATACCACTTATATCATAAACATAGATTCCACTAATAAATTAGGACTGACATTGATGAAAGACCCTTGTATGATGAAGATTACCTATAACGGAGAAGAAGTTACGCAGTATAATTTTTACCCTATGATTGACAGCATGAAATCAAGCGGATTATACAAAAGTTTTCCTGCTGAAAAAGGAAGGTTCACGATTGAAGGCAGTAAAATAAAGCTGGGCTTTAATCTTGAATCAATAGGCGGTTATTTTCAGTTTAGAAACCCTACTGTCAGAACTGTTGTTGGGGGAGTTCTTATTAAATTGAAAGATAAGTAAAAAAATAAAACGAAGAAGCCTCATACAAGTTAGGCTTCACGTTCTTTAATATTATACTCGTTTCTATCCGAGTTCTTGCACTCCTCCGAGCATGAGCGTTTTGTTTTCGTTTCACACTCATCGCAGCACAAAAATTGCGAATGACATTCCAGCCTTGCGCAATTAACATATATGTCGCATGGCTTTCCGCAATGAAAGCAGCGTGATATTATTTCATAAGGGTCAATTCTGTTTACAGGCACTGAAATTCTCTCGTCAAAGACATAGCATTTACCAAGCCAGTCTTTTCCTTTGACATTCTTGTTTTTTCCGTAGTTGATAATTCCTCCGTGCAAATGAAAAACATCTTTGTAGCCTTCTCTCAAAAAAAGTCCTGTTAGTTTCTCGCATCTGATACCGCCCGTGCAATAGGCTAATATTTTTTTGCCTTCAAATTTTTCTTTATTGCTTCTTATCCACTCAGGAAACTGCTTAAACACTCTTACTTCAGGTCTTACTGCTTTTGGGAAATGCCCGATGTCATATTCATAATCATTTCTTCCGTCTATTACAACAACATCATCTCTTTGCAGATATTCGTGAAACTCTTCCGGTTCAAGTTTTTTTCCGCTTAAAGTATTCGGGTCTATATCTTCATCAAGATTCATAGTAACAATTTCGCTTCTATATCTGACAAACATTTTTTTAAAGGCGTGCCCGTCGGCTTCATCAATTTTGAATTCCATTTTTTCAAACCGCGGATCCATGTGCATTGCGGCAATGTAAGCATTGCATTGGTCAACTGTGCCCGAAACAGTTCCGTTTATTCCCTCGCCTGCAATGATAATGCGCCCAAGCACTCCCAGTGATTTGCAGAACTTCAGATGCTGTTCCGTATATTTTTCCGGATTTTCGATTTTTGTGTACAGATAATAAAGAAGTATTCTGTACGGCTTTGTTTTTCTTTTCATGCTCAAAGTTAATGATAAGGCGGGAAAAATTTAATGGAGAAATAAGGGAATGCAAAACGGGGCGTATCTTATTCCTGTCTGCGATGGGTTACAGGAATAAAAAACGCCCCTGTGAAATCCGGTATCTAATCTATTTGAAATGCTTCAAACTCCACCACTTCCCCATCCTCAACTTCGCAGCTTACGGCAATAGGACGGCAGCATACTTCGCAGTCTTCAACGTATGCCTGAGGACCCTCTGTGGGGTCTATTAAAAAAGTGATTTGCTCGAAGCAATAAGGGCACGTAAAACTATGTTCTATTTGCATAATAGAATTTACCGAAAAATTTTTTGGAATTCTATTTAACTAAGACCATCCTTTTCGTTTCGGTAAAATCCCCTGAGTTTAGAGTATAGAAATAGGCTCCTGATGTTAATCTTGATGCGTCAAATGAATATGTATAATCTCCCTGATTCAGGTTTTGTGAAATTAATTCCGCTGCTTCCTCTCCTAAAGAATTGTAGATTTTTAAAGAAACAAATTCATTTTTAGGAATAGAGAATCTTATTTGGGTAACAGGATTAAAGGGGTTAGGATAATTGTTATACAGCTTATAGCCATCTGCTACAGATACATTATTATTGACTATGCCGATGGTCGCTGCATTTTTTACGAATGAAACAGATTTGCTTTTTGTAACCGAGCCTGAGGGATAACTATTTGTTGTGCTGTTTGAAATTTCCATTAAAGGAAATTTGTAATTCTGCTTGTACCACTGATATGTAGTAGTTGTTGTGCTGACTGAAGAAATGTAATTCACTCCGATAAAAGTAGAGTCTGTAACTGTCTGCACCAGTTTTATTCTCGCAACATTATTTACAGTGCCCGAAGGCAAAACAATTGTACCGTATGCGTCATAAGAAATTGAAATCGTTCCTCTTCTTTTTATAGTGCCCGACCCAAAAACTCCTGAACCTGAATAGTTATCATTACTTGAATTGCCATAGTTTAACGGATAAGTTTGAATCACCAATGGGTCGCTCAAAGGAATATTCAGGGTTTGTGTTGAAGTAACAACTGTTCCGAGAATAGAAAGGCTGCTGCCGGTTGCCTGATAATAAGTGTAAACAGAACCCGAAACCGGATCGGATAATCCGCCGGCAACTGTTGCCGAAGGATAGGCGCTTCCATTGGGAGTAGATGACGGGGAGACAAAGGTTGCATAGTTAGAATCGCCTATTTGGACAAGTGATGCAAAATTCCATGTCTGGCTGGCTCCCGAATTACCGGGATTTACATTAGTTGTATCTGCATCATATGATAAGAAAACATTTCCCGAAACCGGCGCATAAGAGCTGGTAATTTGAATCTGCGCAAATGCCTGCGCGCAAAGAATTACAAAGCAAATAGTAAGGATTTTTTTCATTAGAATTATGTTTATTTAAAAAGGTAAACCAACATAATTTAACTACACTCAAAATCCCAATTATTTTATGTAAATAATTGTAACAAAAAAAACCGGTAAAATTATTTTACCGGTTCATTATTTTTTATAAACGTATAGGGAAAAATTATAAAGCCATATCATCAACTTTATCAAGCCAATGCTCTACATAGCTCACATTTTGCTCAAAGCATTCTTCGTTAAAAGGGGAGCCAAGTTTAGGAACTTTGAGAAGCTCAGTATAAGATCTGCTTCCGCCCTCTTTGCAAAGCTTAATGTAATCTATCATAGTTGAATCACGGTTTTCGTTCGATTTTCTCCAGAATTCAAAGGCGCTTATTTGTGCTAAACAATAATCTATATAATAGAAAGGACTTTCGTAAATATGCCTCTGCGCCTGCCATCTGCCGCCTTGCTCCAGATAATCATTATCTATATAATCAAGCAGCGGTAGATATTTCTTTTCAGTGTGCCTCCAGAAATTTTTTCTTTCCGCCGGAGTTGCTTCCGGGTTTTCATACACAAAATGCTGGAACTCATCCACTGCCGTTCCATAAGGGATAAATATCATACATCCGTTTATGGCGGAGAATTTGAATTTTTCCGTATCTTCTTTAAAGAATGAGTGCATCCAGGGCCATGTGAGAAGCTCCATGCTCATTGAGTGAATTTCACATGCTTCAAGCGTTGGATTGTGATATTCTATTATGTCAAAATTTCTGCTGCAATATGCCTGAAACGCATGGCCGGCTTCGTGAGTGAGCACAACTATATCGTGTGAAGTTCCGTTGAAGTTGGAAAATATAAAGGGCGACTTGTAGTTTTCTATAAATGTGCAGTACCCTCCGGCTTCCTTTCCTTTTTTGTTCACTAAATCCATCAATTCGTTATTTACCATGAAATTGAAAAACTCTCCCGTTTCCGATGAAAGCTCCTCATACATTTTTCGCGCATTTTCCAAAATCCACTCAGGGGTTCCCTTGGGGGTTGCATTGCCGGAGTTATAATCTAATGCTCCGTCAAAGTATTCAAGAGTTTCAAGCCCCAGACGGTTTGCCTGCCGCTGTTTTAGTTTTGCTGCTATCGGCACGGCATATTTTTTCACGTAACTGCGGAAGCGTTTCACATCTTCGGCATTGTAATCAATGCGTCCCATTCTGTGATAGCCAAGCTCAACAAAATTTTTATAACCAAGTTTTTTTGCAATTGTGTTTCTTACTTTTACAAGGTCATCGAAAATTCTGTCGAGATGCTCTGCGTTATCTGCAAAATACTTCCATTTTACTTCATTTGCTTCTTTACGTTTTGCGCGGTCGGTAGAAAGCATAAAAGGCTCCATACCTGCAATGTTTCTTTCCTCGCCGTCATACATTATCTTAGCCGAAGCGATAAGCTTATTATACTCTGTGCAAAGCTCATTCTCTAATACAAGGTCATCATTGATAATGGGGTCGTAAGTCTTTATGTAGCAGCCGGCTACTGAAAACAAAAGATTGCCGAATTTCTTCTCAAGCTCTTGCTTAAACTTTGATTGAACTAAAGACTTATAATAATCGGAGATATATCCTGAAAAAATCGGCGAGTGGTCATCGAAAAATTTTTTCTCTTCTTCGTAAAATTTATTGTTCGTATCTATTGAATAATTTACCGAGACAATGTTGAACATTGTTGAGAAGCTTCTCCTGATAGCATTAACATATTCAATAATCCGGCACTGTGTATCTGCTGACGCGGCATTATTAAAATCTTTTAAGCTTTGATGGATTTCTCTTCCTATTGCATCCAGGTCGGGACGGGAGTACTGGAAATCTGAAAACTTCATTGGAAAAAAACGAGGTTGAATTTTTTTGAAACGATAAATATAAATCAAGCACGGGCAATTAACAATTAACAATTTTTAGGATATGCAGCTTTTAAATAAATTCTAATTCAAAAAGAAAATAACTATATTTAACTATGACTGATGATAAAATAATAAAAGAAATTTCGGCGGAAATGAAATCCAAATTTTCTGATTTTTACGGAATTTATTTCTTTGGCTCAAGAGCGCGCGGTGAGGGAAATAATGAATCGGATATTGACATTGCAGTTCTTTTTGACAGAAAAATCGACTGGAGATTTGAAGGAATTATTTTTGATATAATCACCGAGTACATGCTGAAGTATGATATTATTCTCGATGTTAAAGTTTATTCAAAAGAAGATATCCTGAAACCCATTACAAGATTCCGCTATACTGTAAAAAAAGAAGGAATATTTTATGGAATTTGATAAATCTGATATTATAAAATATAGAATTGAGAAAAGCCAAACTGCTTTACACGAAGCTGATTATTGTTTAAAACAAAACAGCTTACATTTGGCAGAAAACAGAATTTATTATTCAATTTTCTATTTGGTTTCGGCTTTAGCTGAAAAAGACGATTTTGCAACTTCTAAGCACGGGCAGCTTTTGGGGTGGTTCAATAAAAACTATGTGAATGCCGGTATTGTTGATAAAAAATTTGGAAAAATCTATGTTGATGCCTTTGAAAAAGACAAAAAGGTGATTATGACGATTTTGTAACTTTTGAAAAAGAAGAGGTTGAAAATGATTTGGAAAACGCAAAATATTTTGTAAGTGAAATCAGAAAACTCCTTCCTTAAAATCCGACCAAAAAAAACCAATTTTAATTATTAAGTATTTTAATTTACTATCTTCCCCTATATTTAATCGGGCTAATGGGCAAGTTCTTTTACTGTCAATTTTAATTTTGTCCTATGATTTCCTCCAATTTCTCCACAATCGACGGCAACGAAGCCGCTGCCTATATAGCATATAAACTCAGCGAAGTAATAGCAATATATCCAATAACACCTTCTTCGGGAATGGGAGAACTTTCCGATGTGTGGTCATCCCTAAGGAAACCAAATATTTGGGGAACCGTTCCTGTCGTACAGGAAATGCAAAGTGAAGGAGGAGCTGCCGGAGCAGTTCACGGAGCGCTTCAAACTGGTTCGCTCACAACTACTTTTACGGCATCGCAAGGTTTGCTTCTCATGATTCCAAATATGTACAAAATTGCAGGTGAGCTTACACCGACTGTATTTCATGTCAGCGCGCGCGCTTTATCTGCGCAAGCGCTTTCTATTTTCGGCGACCATAGCGATGTTATGGCGATAAGGCAAACAGGTTTTGCAATGCTTTGTTCAAACTCCGTTCAGGAAGTAATGGATACGGCATTAATTGCCCACGCTGCTACATTAGAATCGAGAATTCCCTTTATACATTTCTTTGACGGCTTCAGAACTTCTCATGAAGTTTCAAAAATCGAAATGGTGCCGGAGGAAATTATCAGGGAAATGATTGATGTAAAACTTATTACCGGACACAGACAACGCGCTCTTTCACCGGATAATCCATTTATAAGAGGAACTGCGCAAAATCCCGACGTATATTTTCAGGGAAGAGAAACCGTGAACAAATTTTATGATAACTGCCCGGCTATTGTTCAGAGCAATATGGATAAGTTTTTTAAACTCACAGGAAGACGCTACAATCTTTTTGATTATTACGGCGCACCCGATGCAGAGAGAATAATAATTATGATGGGGTCAGGCGCAGAAACCGTTGAAGAGACAATTGACTATTTAAAATCAACAGGTGATCAAAAAGTCGGCGTGCTGAAAGTTCGTTTGTTTAGACCATTCTCTATCCGTCATTTTATAAATACGCTTCCTAAATCGGTTAAGAAAATTGCAGTTCTTGACCGCACAAAAGAGCCGGGAGCATCCGGTGAACCGCTTTATAAAGATATAGTTTCTGCAATCTGCGAAGTTATGACATCGGATAATCCTCCCTTTGAAAAATATCCTCACATTACAGGAGGCAGATATGGGCTTTCATCGAAAGAATTTACTCCCGCAATGGTAATGGGAATTTATGAAGAACTCAAGAAAGATAAGCCGAAAAATCATTTTACAATCGGAATAAATGACGATGTAACTTTTACAAGCCTTAAATACAATAAAACTTTCACAAAAGAAAACGACAGTGTTTTTCGCGCAATGTTTTACGGTCTTGGCGCAGACGGCACAGTCGGCGCAAATAAAAACACAATAAAAATCATAGGAGAGGAAACCGATAACTATTGCCAGGGATACTTTGTATATGATTCGAAAAAATCCGGCTCGACAACTATTTCGCACCTTCGTTTCGGCAGCAATCCGATTAAGTCTTCTTATCTAATCGGCTCTTCAAATTTTGTAGGATGCCACCAGTTCAACTTTCTTGAAAAATTTGATATGCTGAAAAACATTGTTGAAGGCGGTACGTTTCTTTTGAATTCTCCCTATGGAAAATCAGAAATCTGGGATAAACTGCCTCGATTAGTTCAGGAAGACATCATAGATAAAAAAATAAATTTTTATGCGATAGATGCTTATAAAGTAGCGAAGGAAACGGGAATGGGTTCGCGGATGAATACAATATTACAAACCTGTTTCTTTGCAATATCAGGTGTGCTTCCAAAAGACGAAGCAATTGAAAAGATAAAACACTCTATAAAGAAAACCTACGGGGCAAAAGGCGATGAGATTGTAAATAAAAATTTCAACGCTGTAGATAAAACTCTTGAAAATTTATTTAAAGTTGAAATCCCGGATAAGGCAAGCAGTAAAATAGAACTGCCTCCGATAGTATCGTTAGACTCACCTGACTATGTAAAGAACGTTCTCGCAAAAATGATTTCAGGCAACGGCGATGAAGTATCGGTAAGTGAAATGCCTATAGATGGAACATTTGCATCAGGGACAGCTCAATGGGAAAAAAGAAACATTGCTTTACAGATTCCTGAGTGGGATGAAAAAATCTGCATTCAATGCGGCAAGTGCGCAATGATTTGCCCGCACTCCACAATAAGAATTAAAACATACGATAAGAAGTATCTTGAAAATGCTCCTGCTGGATTCAAGTATATGCAGGCAAAGGGAAAGGAATTTGGAGAAGATACGCTTTACTCTATTCAGGTCGCGCCTGAAGATTGTACGGGCTGCACACTTTGCTATGAAATCTGCCCAGTGAAGAATAAAAGTGAAGTACGACTTAAAGCGCTTAATATGGTCCCGCAGCTTCCCGTAAAAGAAAAAGAGAAAACCAACTGGAAATTTTTCTCAGAGTTGCCTGAATACGACAGGACAAAACTTAACATCGGTTCGATTAAAGACAGCCAGATACTTCAGCCGCTTTTTGAATTTTCCGGCGCATGTTCCGGCTGCGGTGAAACTCCTTATATAAAACTTGCTACGCAGCTTTTCGGCGATAGAATGATTATTGCAAATGCAACGGGATGCTCTTCCATTTACGGAGGAAATCTTCCGACAACGCCTTATACAATAAATATTGATGGCAAAGGTCCCGCATGGAATAATTCTCTCTTTGAAGACAACGCAGAGTTCGGAATGGGAATGCGCCTTTCTATTGATAAGCACTATGAATATGCAGCCGAGCTATTAATTACGTTAAGCTATTATCTTGGAGAAGTTTTTGTAACGGAAATTCTCCACGCTCCGCAAAACACCGAGCTTGAAATACTTCAGCAAAGAGAAAGAATTTCATTACTGAAAGAAAAATTACGAGGCATACACTCCCGCGATTCGGAATTGTTATTAGGCATCGCTGACTATCTCGTAAGAAAATCTGTCTGGATTATAGGCGGCGACGGGTGGGCTTATGATATTGGCTATGGCGGACTTGACCACGTTCTCGCCTCCGGGAAAAATGTAAATATCCTCGTCCTCGATACTGAAGTTTACTCTAATACCGGAGGTCAGATGTCTAAGTCAACAGGTATCGGCGCAGTTGCAAAGTTCGCCACTTCGGGAAAAGCAAATCCTAAAAAAGATTTGGGTCTTCTTGCAATGAGCTATGGAAATGTTTACGTCGCCCGTATTGCAATGGGAGCTAATGACTTGCAGACTTTGAAGGCATTCCTCGAAGCTGAAGCTTATGACGGACCATCGTTGATAATCGCTTACTCGCATTGCATAGCTCACGGTATCAATATGGAAAAAGCTTTGGATAGCCAGAAGGCAGCAGTAGATAGCGGTTACTGGCAGCTATTCAGATATAATCCTGATTTAATAAAGGAAGGACAGTCGCCGTTCAAGCTTGATTCAAAACCGCCTAAGATAAAATTTGAAGATTATGCCTATAAAGAGACGAGGTATAAGATGCTGACGAAATCGCACCCTGAACACGCAAAATATTTATTGAAGCTTGCGCAGGAAGAGGTAAACAAAAGATGGAAACATTATGAAAAGCTGGAGCAGGAATTTGCCCCTGAAAAAGATTCGAAAAATAAAAATTAAAAAAAGAAAATTTTAATCAATATGGATCTCACAACAAAGTATATGGGACTGAACTTAAAAAATCCCATTGTGCCTTCAGCATCTCCGCTTTCAAAAAATCTTGATAGCGTAAAACAGCTGGAAGATGCAGGCGCCGCAGCCATTGTATGCTACTCGCTTTTTGAAGAACAGATAACCCACGAAGCAAATGAGCTTGACCACTATCTAGCTCACGGAACACATTCATTTGCAGAAGCGCTTACATATTTCCCGGATGTAGAAGATTATAATCTGGGACCTGAAGACTACCTCAGGCATATAACAAGAATGAAGGAAAGCGTTCACATACCTGTTATAGGAAGTCTTAACGGAGTAAGCACAGGCGGCTGGATAAAATACGCAAAGCTGATTGAACAGGCAGGA
Source organism: Bacteroidota bacterium (assembly GCA_018266845.1). Classification (GTDB taxonomy): domain Bacteria; phylum Bacteroidota; class Ignavibacteria; order Tepidaquicellales; family Tepidaquicellaceae; genus JAFDZO01. Next base: position 82,275 of record JAFDZO010000029.1, read on the forward strand.
GCAGACGGAATAGAGCTTAATGTTTACTATATACCAACCGATATTAACCTGCCCGGATATGAAGTTGAAAATATGTATATAGATATATTAAAGGCAGTAAAGGAGAGCGTAAATATTCCTGTTGCCATAAAGCTTAGTCCATACTTTTCTTCTTTCGCTAATATGGCAAAACGGCTTGATGAAGCCGGTGCTGATGCTATTGTTATGTTTAACAGATTTTATCAGCCTGATTTTGATTTAGATAATCTTGAAATCGTTCCGCACTTACTGCTTTCAAGCAGTTATGAAATGAGAGTGCCTCTAAGGTGGATTGCAATTCTGTATAGAAAAATTCACGCAAGCATGGCAGCAACAAGCGGCATTCACAGCGCGGAAGATGTAATTAAAATTATGATGGCAGGAGGTGATGCGGCAATGATGTGCTCTGACTTACTGCGTCATGGACCTATACGGATTACGGAAGTATTGAGCGATTTAATGGCGTGGATGCAGGAAAAAGAATACGAATCAATTTCTCAGATGAAGGGAAGCATGAGCCAGAAATCCGTTGCCGAACCGGCAGCATTCGAGCGCGCAAATTACATGAAGGTGCTGAACAGCTATAAAATATAGTTAGAGATAATTCACAGTAAAAAAATAAGGCGGCTCATTACCGCCTTTTTTTATAAATCTATCGAAAACATGTTAAGGTCTTCTCTGCGGTCAAAGCCGTTCTTCAGCCAGAAGTTTGCGTTTGCTTCATTATCTGATTTCAGCATAATTATACAACGCTGTATGCCCGCTGACTTTATTTTATCTAAGGAAAGATCTACGAGTGTTTTTCCGATTAAATTGCCGCGGTATTCTTTCTTCACAGCAAGATGATATATATATCCTCTCCTGCCGTCATGTCCACCGAGTATCGTTCCGATAAGATTGTCTTCATTATGACAGACGAAACTTATACCGGGATTTCTTTCGAGATAAAAACGTAACGAATCGGAAGTATCGCTTTCTATGAATCCCATTCCTTCTGTTACTTTCCAAAGTTCAATGCACTTTTCATGGTCGCCTGCTTCCATTACACGGTATGAAATCACTTTCTCTTATCTCCTTTTAAAAAACCGAAATAATGCACGTCAATCAATGTTCCGTCGAACGATTTAAAATCTTTTCTCAGAGTTCCTTCAAGAGTAAATCCGTTTCTTTCTGCAACAGCTTTGCTTCTGAAATTATCTGGAGCAATTCTCATAAAGAGCTTGTTGATTCCAAATTCGTCAAAAGAAAAATTCATTAACAGATTTAGCGATTTCGAAATTATCCCTTTGCCCTCGTATTTCTCCGATGTAAAAAAACCTACTTCCGCTTTTGGAATGTTCCAGTCAATATCTTTTAAAAAAATTATGCCTGCAAATTCGTTTTTCACTTCATCGCGAATTACAAACAGCAAAAATTTCTTTTCTTCTGCCTGCTTCATTCTTTCGGCTATGTGCGTTCTTGTTCCTGAAATAGAGCTATTCACTTTTGCTGTTACAGGAAAGTAAGTTTCAATTCTCTCCCTGTTTTTATCAATAAAATTGTAATATTCTTCAGTGTCTCCGGCATTTATCAGCCGCACGGAGTAATTATCGAATCTCTCATTCATATCTAAAGCCTTTCAAATGTTATTTCCTGAAATCCCTCGCGCCATATTTTTTCGCCAAGCTCTTTCAGCAGATAAAAATCCTCATCGAAGACACTTGCAAAAATATTGCAGCAGTCAATCAGCTTGCCCTCTCCGTAAAAAATACCAAGGCAGTTTTTTACTTTGTTTCTATCGGGTTTGTTCGGGGCAATTACAAACTCGCCCGGCTCTGCAAAGACAGAAGCATTTTCCTGTATCACATCCAGTTTTGGAGCTTTATCAGACCACAATTCCTGTCCCGATACCCTCGCGTGCATAATTGTCTGCGTAAAGGGAAGCGCTCTATCAAATACCTTTGATGTTTCCGGCGCTTCTTTGTAATACTCGAAACGGATTTCCGTTCCGTCTTTTGTTTTTAATTTAAAGCCTGTCATATTTAATTTATGAATCTCCATCTTGCCGGACTAACGTGGGGTGGAGTAATTTGAACAAACTTTCCAGAAGCAATGGAATACTTCTTAATTGCTTTTCCGGTTAGTGCTCTCCAATTTCTACCTCGAACTTTTTCAAAATCATCGTGGCTTTCTTTATCGGTTTTTGCCCATTCTTCAATAAAATCTAATGTTGAAAAAATTTCTTTATCTTGTTTTTCCGAAAGTTTTTTTATTATTATTTCAATGATCGAAAAAGGTAAGTCCCATTTAATTAACATTTTTTTTTATTTTGTTTTAAGGATATTCAAAACTAAAATAAAAAAATTAATATGTCAAGGGGAAATCATTAACGCATAAATCTATTAACTGATTAACCTGATTGAATACTGTAAATACAGTAATTTGAGGGCTTTATTTCACTACCGCTATTGCCATTCCGTCATATTCTTTTACGCCAACAGTCTGTAGAATCGTTGCATTTACTTCTTTGCAGTCTGATAAAAATTTATTAAATCTCTGCACACCTATTACTTTTTCATCTGAACTATTTTCATCAAGAATCTCTCCATCGCGGATTACGTTATCTGCAATTATTATTGTTCCTTTATGAGAGAGTCTCATTGCTAACTGAAAATACTTGGTGTAAGGAGGCTTATCTGCATCAATAAAAATAAAATCGAATGGCTCTTCTTTATCCCCTAACATTTTCTCTAACACATCCATAGCCTTACCGTTTATAATGGTAACTTTATCTTCAAGCCCTGCTCTTGTTATATTTTTCTTTGCCACTTCTGCATGATGCGAATCAAATTCAATCGTAATCAGTTTCCCATCTTCCGGCAATGCGCGGGTAAGCCATATAGTACTATAGCCGGCAAGCGTGCCAATTTCTAAAATTCTCTTTGCATTGCAGCTCATTGCGAGGATTTGCAATAACTTTCCCTGATTAGGAGAGACACTTATTAGAGGAATGTTTTCTGTTACCAAAGATTCTTCCGCTTTTAATAAAGCTTCATCCTGTGGAATGAGCAGTCTCTCGATATACTTATCTACATTTTCAAAAATTTTGTAGTTCAATTTTTATAACTCTCTTTCTATTTTTTTATCCTTAAATAGGGATTTTAGTACTTTACCATTTGTTTTTGATGAACCGTATAAACTTCTAACGTATTCATCTGTTACTATAAAATTCTTTTCTTTAGACGATAGAATTTTTTTCTTAATTTTACCTTTTTTAAGAGATAACTTATTATCTTTTGGCATTCATTAAAATAGTTAAATTATGTATTAGTATAAAACAAAAAAGGCGGTTTATCACCGCCTTTATATTAATACTAATTTATTTGCGCTATGCGCTATTAGCCTTCTATTCCAATACAAAAATATTTTTTTCTTTGCATATATCCTTCAATACCTTTGGCCATACGGTTACGCTTACTTCTCCTAAGTGAGCCTTCTTTAATAAATGCATTACAGTTCTTGACTGCCCTATTCCTCCGCCTATACTCAATGGAATTTCATTGTTCATTATCATTTTGTGATACGGGTAGTTTAAGAAATCAAGCTGGTTAGTCATTTCCAGCTGCAGCTTTAGCGTTTCAGGATTTACTCTTATTCCCATTGAAGATAACTCATGTCTTCTTTGTGTTACAGGGTTCCATACAAGTATATCGCCGTTAAGTCCGTGCATTGGTCTTCCGTCTTTTGAAACTGTTTCAGTTACCCAGTCATCATAGTCTGCTGCTCTTAGTTCATGAGGATAACCGTCTTTCAGCGTCCAGCCTATTCCATAGATAAATACTGCCGGATATTTTTGCAATATAGCCGTCTCTCTTTGTTTCCTTGGAAGGTTAGGATACATATCAAGCAAATCTTCTGCATGGATGAATACTAAATCTTCAGGAAGATTAGGATATTTATCCGTTTTCAACTGCGGGAATTTTTCCTGTATATACATCTCCGCTACTTTTATCACGCGCCAAATTTTTTTAACTGTATTTGTAAGATAGTCGAGGTTCCTATCTTCAGGTTTAATTACCTTTTCCCAGTCCCATTGGTCAACATAAGCGCTATGGTCGTGGTCTAAGAAGTAATCTTTTCTCACAGCGCGCATATCGGTAATGATGCCTTCGCCGGGCTGCATATCAAACTCTTTTAATGAAAATCTTTTCCATTTAGTAGCTGCCTGCACAACCTGCGCATTTATAGGATGTTTATTGTAATCATTATTGATGTGAAACTCTATCGGAGTTCTTGAGCCGTCTCTATCAAGATTATCATTGAAGCCGCTTTCGTCATCTACAATTAACGGTACTTCAACCTTCATAAGATTTAATTCTTTTGAAAGCCCGTCTTCAATAAATCTTTTTAATTCTGTAATTGCAAGCTGGGTTTCCCGTGGAGTGAGAAGCGATTTGTAGTTGTTTGGCAGAACGTTCTTGAGTTCGTCGTAGTTTCCGATTCCCGGTCCTGCTAAATCATTTTTCTTTACATCTAATGGTTTGGTATCCATAGCATATTCTCCTTTATAAATATTGATAAAGAATAAACAAATTCATCCAAACCCTTATAAAACTACAACAATATAAAGGTTTTTGTAAGTCAAAAAAACATGGTAGTAAACAAAAGAATTACTAACAAATAAGAAAAAGTTTCTTTGCAAATTTTGAAATTATTTTATATGTTAATACAAGTTAATGGACAAAAATTACTGAACAACAATCCTAACTCTCTACATTGCAAAAAACAAATATTTGATTATTAGAAATTATGTAAATATTCCTCTTGGTTATTAATGCGCTTTGTTAATGCATTTTTTGTTAGGATTTTGTTAGGATTTCCTTTAAATTATAAATAATTTTTAAAAAATATAACTCTAAGAAAGGTATCATGAAAAAACTTTTTTTCACAATTTTTTTGTTATTTATTCTCATTTCGGGACAAAACTCCTTTGCGCAGCTTAGCGGCACGGTAACACTCGGCTCCCCGGGTGGCGCTTTTGCAAACTTAACCGGCGCAGGTGGTTTATTTGAAGCAATTAATACACTTGGTCTTAGCGGCGACCTTACTGTTGCAGTTGTTGGCAATACTTCAGAAGACGGCACAAATGCTTTAAATTCTATTGCAAGCGGATTCGGTGTTTACATCATCCCTTCTTCCGCTTCTACTTACACAATTAGTGGAACAGGCATCACTACTAATGCTATGATAAGATTCAATGGATGCAGAAAAATTTATGTTGAGGGTTCTTTCCTCGGCGCAGGGCAGTATCTTGTTTTCCAGAATTATAATTCTACAACAGCAAGTACAACTCCCGTATTTGAGTTTACTAACGAAGCAAGAGCCATTGCTGTAAGAAACTGCTACATCAGAAGCAATTCCTCTGTTACAACAAATGCTTCAATCAGATTAGGAACTACGTCCGGCATTCTTGGTAATGACAGCTTGTACATTTCTAAAAATATTTTTGAAGGCATAAACAGCGAAAGATATTTTACTGCTATTTTCAATAACAACGCTTTGGCTTTCCCGCAAAGCAACAGCCTTATTGCAATCACAAGCAACACATTCAGAAAATGGAGAAGTACTTCTACAGCAATAGTAGATTGCGGCAATTTAGGTGATAGTATAGCAGTTGACTCGAACTATTTCTACAACGATACTGCTCAAACAGTGGGTTTTAACATAATTAACTATGTTTCCACTAACAGCAAATATAACTCCGTTAGTTACAATAGTATTGGCGGCTCTGCTTTCGATAGGTCTGGCTCGCCATTATTGAATGCAAATGGCACAACTCTTCAGGCAATTAGAGTAAGTACAAGCACAGCCGGTTTAACTACAATCAGAGGAAATACTATTTCTAATATTGCCGGGAATGACGCAGTGGCAACATGTATTATTAACGGTATAGTAGCTATAGGACGGGTGGATATTTACAATAACACCCTTGGCGGCGGCGCTAATCCATGGGATACGCTTCACACAACTTATGATAACGGACTTATAACAGTTTCCGGCGGTACAACAGATACAGTAAATGTTTACAACAATACAATTTCCAAAGTAAGATATTACAGAAAGAAAAACGACAGAACTTGCGGAATTTTAGTCACTGGCGGTTTAGTTGTAAATGTTTACAATAATACTGTTACAGATTTTAGAGGAAATCCGGGCGGGACTTCCACTTCATTCCAGGTATATCCTATCAGAACTGCTAATACAACTGCAAGTAATAAAACTTACATTAATGATAATGTGATTAATAATGTGGTTCAGTTTACTGATTCAACTATCGCAAACTCTTTTGCAGGAATACTTTATGCCGGTGGCAGCACAACCGGTTTTACTCATATCTACAATAATAAAATTTACGACCTTACTTCCACAAATACTAATACAGGCGCAACTGCTATGATTATAAGCGGTATTCAGGTTGGTTCTGCTACTGGTAATGTATTTGTTTATAATAATGCCATTTCTCTTCAGACACAAACCGGAACTGAAGCTATGGTAAGAGGTATCTGGACAAGTATTGCAAATACTTTTACTGTAAATCATAGTTACCTTTATAACTCAGTTTACATCGGCGGAAGCATGACGGGCGCGACAAACTATTCTTACGGATTTTTTAGAAGCTCTACAGGTCCTATATCATTAAGAAATAATATTTTCTATTACAATAGAACAGGCGGAGCAGGCGGTTTCCCGGTTTGTGTATCTTCAGCCACTAACTGGAATGATACAATGTCCAATAATAATTTGTTTGTTGGATTAAGCTCAGGAAACATTGGAGCTTATGCATCTACCAATATAGGACTTGATTTTGCAACATGGAAAACAAACTCTCTCGGCGATAAAAGCTCGCTTGCTGAAGTTGTTGCAAATGTTTCCTCTGCAAACTTATGGAACAATACTGCCAACGCTACTATGACTCTTCTTCCTGCGCAATCAGTTGTTTGGTATGCTTACGGTCAGGGTACTCCGGTAAACTATCCTTCAATCAGTGGCAGCATTAACGCAGTAACACGTTCAACTACTATTGTAGGCGGACCAACAACTATCGGCTGCGCAGAGCAATCGTTGCCGACGGCAGTTCCTCCAACAGTTACTAACACTATTACAGGAACCGGAACATACAATTATTCTTTCGGCGGAAAACTTATAGCTGCAATAACTATCAATGCTCCTACCGGCGGATTTAACTTCGATATTTCATTAAGACATTTTGGCGGAAGAATTCCTCCTGGATTCTCAGGTCAGTACTCTGCCGGATATGATTCAATCTATGTTTCATCAGGAACTCCAACCGGTTTGAACTATGATATAAATCTATACTCATATCCGAACCAACAATATAACATCACTACGGCTGCAAATACAAGAATCGCAAAAAGCTCAAACCAAGGAACTGTATGGGATGCTCAGCTTGCAAACGGAAGCTATACAGCAGGTCCTCCTGCTTATGCTACAGCAACGGGATTAACTTCATTCTCAATCTTTGCTCTTACTTCTACAGATGCTCCTATGCCTGTTGAGCTTTCTTCATTCACCTCACTTGTGAATAAAAATACGGTTGAGCTTAATTGGACAACTGTATCGGAAGAAAATAACAGAGGATTTGAAATAGAACGCAAATCATTTGAAAACGGAACATGGGCAAAAGTCGGTTATGCAGCAGGAAACGGAACAGTAAATTATTCAGTCAGCTACAAATTCACTGAAAAAATTGAAGGCAAAGGAAAATATAATTACAGACTGAAACAAATTGATAACAACGGAAACTATAAATATTATGATTTAGCTTCATTCGTAGAAGTCGGCGTTCCGAATAAATTTGCATTATCTCAAAATTATCCGAATCCTTTCAACCCGACAACGAAGATTGATTTTGATTTGCCTTTCGACAGCAAGGTAACAATTTCAATTTACGATATGACAGGTAGAGAAGTGATGACATTGCTTAACGGCGACTTGAAGACATCAGGTTATTACACAATGAACATCAATGCATCGGCATTATCATCGGGAACATATTTTTACACGATGAAAGCTGAAGGCGGAAACAATAACTTTGTGCAGACAAAGAAGATGATGCTTGTGAAGTAGTTTATAGTTGTCGGTTTTCAGTTATTAGTTATCAGAAATTATTTATAATAATACAAATACCTGATTCCGCTTTAGCGGAGTCAGGTATTTTTTTTAGTATATTAATCTATGTTTTATTAATTAAAAAAATTACATTTTTCTTAATTTCACATTGCACTTAATTTCAAAAAAGCCTATAATATATAAAATAACTTATTGTTATGAAAAAAAATATTTTCACGGCTGCTATTTTTTTCATTTTTGTTCACGCTATACTAGGTCAAGTAACACAAGAGTGGGCAAAATCCTTTACAAACGGTAATTACTTTGATACTGGCTATAAAGTTAGGGTTGATGCACAAGGAAATGTTTATGTTATAGGAGACAGTTACAGCGGCTCGAACACTGAATCTTATAATGGCATACTCCTTAAATATAATAATGCGGGTATTTTGCAATGGAGTAAAGTTTATAACGGTCCGGCAAATAATGAAGATTTTTTCAGGGATATTGATATAGATAAAGACGGAAATATTTACATCGCAGGAGCTGTAACTCTTTCAGGAACCACTAAAGATGCTTTGCTTTTGAAATACAACAGCAGCGGTACTCTTCTTTGGTCGCAAACTTATAATGGTGCCGCTACTCTGGATGATTATGCTATGGATATGGAAATTGATACGTTAGGAAATATTTATATAGCCGGCGGCTCGAGCAGAGGTGTAAATAACAATGATGCATTAATTATAAAATATAATTCATCTGGCGGTTTTCTCTGGGCAAATAAATACAATGGCAGCGGGAATGCGAGCGATTTTGCCGATGAAATAAAATTAGATAAAAACGGTAATGCTGTTATTATGGGAACTACTACAAGCACTTCATCAACAAAAGAAGATTACCTTATCATTAAATATGGTCCTGATGGTACCGAGCAATGGGTTCAAAAATATAATGGTAGTGGTAACAATTTTGACACTCCAAGCGGAATTGTGATTGACAATTCACAAAATATCTTTGTTACAGGTTCGACTACAGGAGCAGGTACTTTAACGGATGTTACAACTTTAAAATATAGCCCTTCCGGGGTACTACAATGGGCAAAAACTTATGACGGTCCGGCAGTAAATTATGATAATGGTTACGCCATTGCTTTAGACAGCACAGGAAACGTTATTTGCGCAGGCGCAAGCTCCGGCATAGGTTCTAACAGAGATTGTTTAGTTTTAAAATATAATACCTCCGGGACTTTGATGTGGGAAGCAAGATACAACGGGCCTAATAATAGCAGTGATGCTCTCTTTACTCTTTCAGTTGATAAATTCGGTAATATTTATACAGCCGGATATTGCGGTGTAAATAATGTAGTGTGGGATGACTATGTAACCATTAAATACAACTCAACGGGGGTTCAACAATGGAATGTAAGATATAATGGAAACGGTAATTCAAGTGACCAAGCACTGGGAATTTGTTTAGATGCTTCTAATAATTTGTATGTTACTGGGCAGACATGGGGTACATCATCAACTAACTGGGATATAACAACAATAAAGTATTCTCAGTTGGTCAGCGTTTATCAACAATCCAATTTTATCCCTGATAATTTTTCTCTATCACAAAATTATCCGAATCCTTTCAACCCGACAACGAAGATTGATTTTGATTTGCCATTCGAAAGCAAGGTAACAATTTCAATTTATGATATGACGGGAAGAGAAGTGATGACATTGCTTAACGGCGACTTGAAGACATCAGGTTATTACACAATGAACATCAATGCATCGGCATTATCTTCAGGAACATATTTCTATACAATGAAAGCCGAAGGCGGAAACAACAACTTTGTTCAAACAAAGAAAATGATGCTTGTGAAGTAGTTTTTTGTTCTGATTCACCATTATTAAAAACTCCCGTTGGAGCAATCCGGCGGGAGTTTTTTTGTCCAAAATTAACACAGAAAGAAGTAATATGTAGTAAATTGTAAAATAATTACATAATTTATTTAAAAAATAACCCTTATGAAGAAATTATTTATTATTTTTATTTTTACAATTTCATCCATTATAACCGCACAGGAAAATCCTTCCGGATTAACAAATATCAATTTTGAAAAAATGAGCGATAAAACAGGACTTCCTGAAGGCTGGTTTCTATGGGGAATGAACTATGTTTATACACGCGATTCATTGCAGAAAACGGATAACAAATATTCAATGCGCATTGAACCCGCAGCAGATAGAAAAAGTAAGGATTTCGGATGCCTCGCAACAAGCATACCTGTGAATTTTCAGGGCAAGACTATTTCTGTAAAAGCAAAGATGAAGCTCGAAAATGTTTCGGGAGGAAGCGTGGGACTATTATTAAGAGTAGATGACAAAAATAATAAATCAATCAGTTTCGATAATATGCTGCAGAACAATATTGCCGGAACGGTTGACTGGAAAGAATACTCCGTAGAGCTTCCTATTGTGGAAGGCGCGCGAACAATTTATCTAGGACCTATAATAAGCGGCACGGGAAAACTTTGGGTAAGCGATATTAAAATTGATGTTGACGGCAAAGATATTAAGCTTGCAGAGCCAAAAGAAATTATTTCATATAAAGCCGATTCCGATAAAGAGTTCGATAACGGTTCAGGAATTGTTATAAATGATTTGAACGAATTGCAGACTGAAAATTTATTCGTTCTCGGAAAGCTGTGGGGATTTTTAAAATACTATCATCCGAAAATCGGTGAAGGCGAATATAACTGGGACTATGAGCTTTTCAGAATTATGCCTAAAATTCTGAACGTCTCAAAAACCGAACGTGATGAAATTTTTCTTGCGTGGATTAATAAGCTCGGCGAAATAACAGAGTTTAACGAAAAGAAAATTTCAGACTATGAAAACGCGACCATTCTTCCAGAGCTTGATTGGCTGAGTAATAAAAATATTTTCAGCGATGAAATTATTGCAAAGCTCGATTTAATAAAAAATGCTAAGAGGAAAGAAGAATCTTATTATATAGGAATGTATGAAGTTGTAAATAATCCTAAGTTCAATAATGAAAATTCTTATACAAATATTGATTTAGATGACGGCTTAAAGCTTCTCTCGCTTTACAGGTACTGGAATATGATTCAGTATTTTTTCCCCGATAAAAATCTTATCGGAGAAGATTGGAACATAGTGCTGAAAGAGTTTATTCCTAAATTTGTTAAAGGAAGAATGAACTCCGAATATACTTTAAATGTTCTCGCGCTCATAGCAAGAATACATGATACACACGGAAACATCTGGGGTGAAAACCGCGAGCTTAATTTATATTATGGTGTTAACCGGCCGCGCGCAATAACCACTTTTATAGAAGAGAAATTAATTGTTACGGATTTTTATTCTCTCAATGACAGCACGAAAAAAGATTTATCTGATATAAAAATCGGGGACCGGATTGTTTCAATAAACGGAAAAGCTGTATCGGATATTGTAAAAGATATGCTGCCCTTAACACCTGCTTCAAACTATCCTACGCAGTTAAGAGATATTGCAAGAAATATTTTAAGAACTAATGAGTATGCTTTGAAAATAGAAATTGAAAGAGACGGAAAAACTGAAAGCAGGGAATTAAGCTGCTACGATAGCGACATTATAGATTTCAAAAAATATTATTCGAACGACGATAAAAAAAGCTGGAGCATCATAAATAAAAACATCGGATATATCTATCCCGGAAAAATTAAAAACACTGAGCTCGATTCCATGATGAAGGCATTAAGCAATACTAAAGGAATCGTTATTGATTTAAGATGTTATCCGTCAGAATTTATCGTTTTTACATTGAGCAAATATCTGATGCCGCTGCCTAAAGAGTTTGTGAAATTCAGAACCGGAAGCACTGAGTATCCGGGATTGTTTACTGTTAATGACTATTATAAAATCGGCGACACAAATAAAAGTTATTACAAAGGAAAAATTGTAATACTTGTAAACGAAACAACACAAAGCAGCGCCGAGTATCACACAATGGCATTCAGGACTGCGCCGAACGCAACAGTGATAGGAAGCACAACTGCCGGAGCCGATGGTAACGTATCTTCAATTTATCTTCCGGGGGG
>JAFDZO010000002.1:0-130444 GCA_018266845.1 Bacteroidota bacterium
ATGACCCGTGTTGATAAAACGATGGCAATATCTAACGATGTAAAAAATATTATTGACGGAATAAACGAAAAGAAATACTGGGTGCTTATTACTGAATCATGGTGTGGAGACGCAGCGCAGATAGCGCCTATTGCAGGAAACCTTGCATCGCTTAACAGCAAGATAGAATTGATAATAATATTAAGAGATGAGAATCCCGAAATAATGGATATGTATTTAACAAACGGAAGCAGGTCAATACCTATGCTGATTTCATTGGATAAAAATTATGAGGAGGAATGGCACTGGGGACCGCGTCCGCGCCCGGCGCAATCAATGGTAATTGAAAACAAAGAGACGAAAGAACTAAGCAGCGATGAAGTGAAGAAAAAGGTTCAGCTTTGGTATGCGCAGGATAAGACTTTAACAACACAAAATGAAATTGCAAAGCTTATAAAAGGTTCTGATAAAAGCTTCGGTGAAAACCCGGCAATAATAAAGCAGGCGCAGTTTACAGAGTAATTAAAACGAAAACACCGAAAGGAAATAAAAAATGTCAAACATTATTGTAAGAGCAAATGAAAGAGGACACGCAGACCACGGATGGCTGAACGCAAGGCATACATTCAGTTTCGCAGGATATTACAATCCCGAAAGAGTTCACTTCGGAATGTTGAGGGTATTCAACGATGATATAGTTACCCCGGCAATGGGATTTGGAATGCACCCGCACGATAATATGGAGATTGTTACAATCCCCATTTACGGCGCGCTTGAGCATAAGGATAGCGTAGGGCATCAGGGAGTAATTACCGCAGGAGAAGTGCAGGTGATGTCTGCCGGCTCTGGAATATATCACTCGGAGTTTAACCACTCAAAAGATGAAGAAGGAAATCTTTTGCAAATATGGGTATTCCCAAAGCTGCGTGATATTCAGCCGAGATATGACCAGAAGAAGTTTGATGCTGAAGGAAGAAAAAATAAATTTCAGATTGTAGCGTCACCGGAAAAAGAGAACGGCTCGCTTTGGCTGAATCAGGATGTATATTTTAATCTTGGTGATTTTGATGCAGGAACATCTGTAATGTATGAACGCAAACTGAAAAATAACGGCATGTGGATATTTATTATAGAAGGAGAAGCAGAAGTAAACGGAGAGAAGCTGAACAGAAGAGACTCAATGGGAATTACTGACGAAGATACTGCCGATATTAAATTCGCGAAGGATACAAAGATGCTGATAATAGACGTTCCGATGAGATAATTTTTTGAAGGAGAGGATTATGCCGGGCAGCAATCCGTATCCGGGTTTGTCCGGCAGTAATCGTAATTCCCCATGGGAGTGGGGGAGCTTTTAATAATAAAAAAAATGGAAGACAATTATATAGTACCGGCTCAGACAAAAATAGGACACATTCATTTGAAAGTATCTGACCTTGAAAGAGCGTTATATTTTTACCGCGACCTGCTGGGCTTTGAGCTTACAACAATGTACGGCTCGCAGGCAGCGTTTCTTTCTGCGGGGGGATACCATCATCACATAGGATTGAATACATGGCACAGCAAAGGAATGCCGCCTGCTCCCGTAAGAGCAGCAGGATTGTATCACACAGCTTTTTTATATCCGACAAGAAAAGACTTGGCAGCGATAGTTGAGAGGCTAATAAAAGCAGGCTATCCGTTAAGCGGAGCAAGCGATCATGGCGTATCGGAAGCAATCTATTTAAATGACCCTGACGGAAATGGCGTGGAATTATATTGGGATAAACCAAAAGAGCAATGGAAGTTTAACCCTGACGGAACGATTGTAATGGTAACAGAGCCTCTGGATGTAGATGGCTTATTGAATGAACTTAATTAAAAATTTTAATACAAAAATTTATCTCGCACATAAATTATGTTAAATCTCGCAATCATAATCGGTTCGGTAAGAACCGGAAGGCAGTCGCATAAAGCTGCATATTACTTGGAAAAAAAATTTAAAGAATTCAAAGATATAAACGTAAAGATAGTTGATTTAATAAACTATGAAGTACCAATTTTGGAAGAAAGATTAAGCAGGACTGAAAATCCGCCTGCCTCGGTAAAAGAAGCATCAGAAATTCTTGATAAGTCAGATGCAATAATTTTAGTATCGCCGGAGTATCATGGAGGAATCTCTGGGGTATTAAAGAACTTCCTCGATTATTTCTTAAAAGAAATTACAAAAAAACCGATTGGAGTTGTAACAGCTTCAGGCGGGAAATTTGGAGGAATAAACGCATCACACGAAATTCAAAAGCTTATTCTTGCAATCGGCTCTTATCCTATGCCGAAAAAATTCTTAGTGCCGTTTGTTCATCAGTCATTCGATAACGAATATAATGCCTTGAACGAAGAAACAGCAAAAGGAGCGGAAGCATTTGTAAGCGAATTTGTATGGTTTGCAAATACAATTACCAACGGAAAAAATTTATTCACTAAAGCAGCATAAAAATTTTGTTTTTTGCTTCCCCCCTCCTTTATTAGGAGGGGGCTGAAGGGGCGGTATTATCAGAAAATTAATTTCTAGTGTTCTTATTAAACACCACTTCCTTCTTAAAGTTTGTACCCCTACTCAAAAAAGAATTAGTTCAAATTTTATAAATAAATATTATTGAAAAAATCTTAATCAAATAAATTACAACCATGTCAAAAAAAATTTTAATAACAGGGGCTACAGGATCAGTCGGCTCATTGACAATACAAAGCATACTTGCGAAAAACGCTGATGTAAAATTAAGGGCATACGTTAGAAATCCCGAAAAAGCAGCGAACTTAAAAAACTTAGGTGTTGAGTTAGCTCAGGGAGATTTTGAAAATCAGGATGCTCTTAACAAAGCAGCAGAAGGAATGGATGCAGTATTTTCGCTAACGCTTGCAAATCCTAAAGCAATAGAAGAAGGAAAAGCAATTACACTTGCTGCTAAAAACGCAGGCGTGAAACACATTGTTAGAAACTCCGCTATAAAAGCAGCGCCGGATGCGCCGACTGAAAACGGAAAGATGCACTATGCCGCAGATGAAGATATAAAAGCGTCGGGACTTACTTACACGATTTTCCGCCCGCACTTTTTTATGCAGAATTTACTTTTTGCAACGCAGACAATTAAAGAGCAGGGCGCAATGTACTGGGGAATGGGCGACGGTAAAATGGGGCTTGTTGACGTAAGAGATCTTGCAGATTCTTACGCTGAAGTTCTTGTAAACGGCGGACATGAAAATAAAATTTATACTCTAACAGGTCCCGAATCTATTGATTTTTATACGATGGCAAAAATAATTTCAGAATCAATCGGCAAGCAGGTGAATTATGTGGCTGTTACACCAGACCAGGTGCAGGAATCACTTATCGCAATGGGCGCAGGTGAGTTTGCAGCTAACCTTTACAGACAGTATTCCATTGCTTATGCAGCGGGATGGGGAGATTTTACAACTAATGATGTTGAAACAGTATCTGGACATAAATCAAGAAGCTTTAAGCAGTTTGTTGATGAAGTTTTTGCTCCAATGCTGAAATAATGTTAAAACTTTTACAAAAATTTTACGTTAGTAAATATTAAGTAAAGTATTTTGAATTTCATCCTACTAAAGATTGGATAAGTTCAATAAAAATTAACCTCCTCATTTTTTCTCGCGCAAAAAATGTAGAAAGAGTCGGGGAGGTTTTTGATTTTGTAAGAAATAAAAATTTCGATTAGAATTTATAACCCCGCCTTTTAAGAGACTGTGTGAAACGTCCATTTTTCTCCTTGCGAAGCTCCTGCTTCGCAAGGAATATGTTTTATGAAGCTCTGCTTCGTTGCAAAACGGAGTTTTGCGGGCACCTTCCTTCCCAAACGGGGTTTGGGAAGGAGAACCTTCAATTAGTTTTTGACTTTTAACACAGCCTCTGAAGGATGGGGTTAATCTTAAAAATAAATACTTTTTACAGATAGAGTTAATAAATTCAAGATAGATATTAGTAAGTCATTTTAGTGATTTATATTTGATAATTTAATTATTCATGACTCCAAAAAAAGAAAAGTTATTACTGTACACACTGGCTACTATTCAGTTTACTGCAATAATGGATTTTATGATTGTAATGCCTCTGGGTCCTCAACTGATGCGATTGTTCGACATTAATCCGTCGCAGTTCGGTGTTATCGTTTCATCATATACCTTCGCTGCGGGATTTACGGGAATAGTCGGCGCTTTCTTTATTGACCGGTTCGATAGAAAGACAGCGTTATTATTTAACTACATAGGATTTTCAATCGGCACAATCTGCTGCGCGCTTGCTCCAAGCTATGAATGGCTAGCAGCAGCTCGAATTGTAACAGGTCTCTTCGGCGGCGTAATGGGCGCGCTAGTTATGTCAATTGTCGGTGATGTGGTGCCTGAATTCAGAAGAGCTTCTGCAATGGGAATTGTGATGGCATCGTTTTCAGTAGCCTCAATTTTCGGAGTTCCGTTCGGGCTTTATCTTGCAAACCTTGCAGGATGGCATATGCCGTTTTTCTTCCTTGGCTTTATGGGACTGCTTGTAAGTATTCTTATTTACAAAGTTGTGCCAAATGTAAACTCTCACTTAACTAAAGAAAGACCTTCACCGGTTCAGGTTATAAAAAATGTTTTCGGAAGCACGATGCAAGTTCGCGGTCTTATGTTTATGTTTGTTCTTGTGCTGGGGCAGTTTTCTGTAATTCCGTACATCAGCCCTTACTTAGTTGCTAATGTAGGTTTCCCCGAATCGAACTTAACATATATGTATCTGCTTGGCGGATGCGCAACGATTTTTACTTCACCTATGATAGGACGGCTGGCAGATAAATACGGTAAGCCGAAAGTATTTACCATTATGGCTTTGCTTTCAATTATACCTTTGATAACCGCAACTCACATGCCTCACTTGCCTGTATGGGCAGTGCTGATTTGCAGCACTTTGTTTTTCATTTTCATAAGCGGAAGAATGGTGCCTTCAATGGCTTTAATTACTTCTACTGTTACACCGCAGCATAGAGGCAGCTTTATGAGTATTAATTCATCTGCAATGCAGCTTGGCTCAGGTGTCGCTTCGTTTCTTTCGGGTCTTGTGATTGTCAAGGCAGCAACAGGCGAAATATTAAATTATAATGTTGTCGGTTACGGAGCAGTATTTTTTACTCTTGTTGCAATTTTTATTGCAAGAAAAATAAAACCTGTTCCGCAGGAAGTAAGAGTAAATGCTGATGGCGGGAATGTAATAGAGAAGGAAAAAGAAGAAGAGATGCAAGTAATGGCAGAGATGTAAAAAGAAGAAAGTAAAATTTTAGAATGATAATCCGTTCGTGTTAATTCACGAACGGATTTTTTTATGCGTGAACTTTTTAGCTGCTAAAAGCGCTCAAGTTTTTTACTTATTAAAAAGATTCAAATCTATACTATTCCATTAAAATCAGAACCTAACGCTCTTCTTGCAAGACCGATTTGTCCCGTATGATAACCTTCATGATAAATTAAAACGGATAAAAGTTTCCCAATTGTAGGTTCAGCAATAGGAACCGGCAGTATATCGGCAGGAATTGGAGTGTTAAAAAAGTTTTCATCTTTTGTATTCAGCAATTCTCCCCATCTTTTGTAAGTAATATCAAGCCCATCTTTTGTAAGTAATATCAAGCCCCTCTTTAATTTTTAGTATAGAGGTATACTTTCATTTGAATTAACCGGTTCAGACCCGCGCTCGTACCGCTTGATTTCATTTTCGTTGAGAAATTTTTCCGTTCCGAAATTGGAGAAAAAAGCATCCCGCACTGCTAAAATATGCCCTGCAATCCAATTGATACAATTTCCTTTTATACCTATTGGCTTAAGGCTTTCTTCTTCAGTAATACCTTCAAGATTTTTATTAAGGGAAAAATTAGAAACTAATAGTGCAGTTAGATATTCTTCTTTCATTGTGTTTTTTGTTTCAATGTTGAAAACTAAAAAAGCGAAGCAAATAAAATTATTACAGATAAGAAGATAATTTTATTTCTTAAATCTTAGAAGTCTTAAGCCGTTGATGCAGACAAGTACCGTGCTTCCTTCGTGTCCCACAACTCCAAGCGGAAGAGGAAGATTTATTCCAAGCGTTGAAGCAATTAAAATAATAATTACTGCGACAGAGAAAGTAAGATTTTGAATAACAACTTTCTTTGCCTGACGGCTGAGAGAAATAGCATAAAGAATTTTTGTTAAGTCATCAGACATAAGCACAACGTCGGCGGTTTCAAGCGCAACGTCAGTTCCGCCTCCGCCCATTGCTATGCCTAAATCGGCTGTGGAAAGAGCAGGGGCATCATTCACTCCGTCGCCAACCATAGCTATAATTCCGTGCTGTTTGTTTTCTTTTACGATGCGGACTTTATCCTCCGGCAGAAGCTCGGCATAAAAATCATCTACTCCCACTTTTTCAGCAATAGCCTTTGCAACACGTTTGTTATCACCCGTCAGCATAATAATTCTTTTTACGCCAAGAGATTTTAACTCTTTAATTACACCAGCTGCATCGGGACGTATTACATCTGCAATTGCAATTATTCCTATAATGTATGCTTTGTTATCTTCTATAGCTGCAACAAGCACTGAAGTTTTTCCCTCGTTCTGATGCTGTTCAACAATTCCGTAAGCGGTATCCAGGTGATGTGTTTCGTAGTCTTCGAAGAAATTTAAGCTGCCCACACAAATTGTACTTGAGTTAAGTTCTGCCATCACGCCTTTTCCTGTAACGGATTGGAAATTTTTTACCTGCTTGATTTCAAGATTTCTTGCCTGTGCAGATTTCACGATTGCCTGCGCAAGCGGATGTTCTGACTTTGCTTCGACTGCCGCAGCAATTGAAAGCAGCTCGTTCTCCTCCCCGCTCCATATTACATTTTCAGATACAGGCAAAGGAATAACTTTTACATCGGTAACTTCCGGTTTGCCGTAAGTAAGCGTTCCTGTTTTGTCGAATGCAATTACTTTTATATCTCCGGTCATTTCCAGGTGGGCCCCGCCTTTATATAGAATGCCGCGTTTTGCCCCGTTGCCTATTGCTGAAAGAATGGATGCCGGCGTGCTGATAATTAAAGCACATGGTGAGGCAACGACCATAAGCGTCATAGCTTTGTAAAAAACTTCGTCAAAATTTCCGTGCAAAACAAAGTACGGGATGACCACCATTAATATTGTGAAGACAATAACTCCGATGGCGTAGTACTGCTCGGCTTTATCAAGGAAGCGCTGCGTTTTCGCTTTTTGGTTTTGAGCCTCCTCAACAAGCTTGATAATTTTTGCAATAGTAGAATCCTGTGCAAGCTTTGTAACTTTTATTTCAAGTCCGCCTGTTTGATTTATTGTTCCTGCAAAAACTTTATCGCCGAATTTTTTTGCAACGGGGAATGATTCCCCCGTAAGAGAAGATTCATCCAGTGATGAATGCCCTTCCATAATAACTCCGTCGAGCGGAACTCTTTCACCGGGGCGGATAACGATAATATCATTAATTCCTATATCTTCTATTGGCAGAACAATATTCTTATCCTGAATTTTTACTAGCGCTTCTGTTGGTCGTAATTTCATTAATGAATCAATCGCCTTGCGCGTTCTACCGATTGCATAAGCCTGGAGCATATTTGAAAGCGAGAATAAAAATAATAACATTGCGCCTTCAAAAGGAGCGCCGATATATGCTGCGCCTATTGCAGCGAGTATCATTAATATATCTACATTGATTGTAAGCTCTTTTATAGAGTTTATTCCCGCGCGAACACCATAAGTGCCGCCTGCTAAGTAAGCTATAATATATAGAGGATTGTAAACGGAAGGTTCAGCCCCGGCTTGTTTTAAAATAAAGCCGGTAATCATTGAAATGAAAGTAATGATTGTAAAAACTAATTCAGTCTTAGGTGAATCCAGAAATCGTGATAACCACGAAGAGCTATCTTCAGCATCAGAACGCTCAGTTTTTTTCGGTTCGACGTGAAGACCTTTGTGTTTGAACTGGTCTAATAATTCATCGGGTGTGATTACCTGATTATCAAATGTAACTATAAAAGAGCGGGTGAGAAAGCTGGCATTTGCCTTTTTAACTCCTTCAATATCCATGGCTTTTTTCTCCAGCGCAAGAGCGCATGCCTCACAGGAGCGTCCGTCAAGATGAAGATTGCAGGTCTGATAGTTTGTAACGAGCTTATCGGAAACGTTCTTTGCAACTTGTTTTACTTGCTGAGAATGAATCTTATCGGGATCATAATCAAGTGTGAGCTTATCGTTAACATAGTCAAACTTAGAGCGGAGGATGCCCGGCTGTTTTCCGGTTTCTTCTGCTATAATTTCAGCGCAGGTATGTGTAATATTATTTTGCTCTGTGCCCATATATAAAAATCGCTATCCGTTTATATAATTATAAGACAATTTTTTTGGATTTATTGAGATTGAGTTTAGATAGTCATTTTATCGGGAACACAGATAACTATGACTTTTATGATGGCACTGATGAATTTTAAAACTATCTGTGTAATCATATTAATCATACTAATCTGTGTTAGAATTATCCACTATCAAAATTTACACAATAAAAGTATTTTTATCTCTTAATGACAGAAATAATTACAGATATTGATTTAGCGGCGGAAGAGATTCTGAATGGGAATATTGTCGGACTGCCGACAGAGACCGTGTATGGACTCGGTGCGAATGCGCTTAATCAGGATGCCGTAATAAAAATTTTTGAAGCGAAGGAAAGGCCGAGATTCAATCCTTTGATTGTGCATTTATTTGATACAGAAGAGCTGGATAAATATGCAGATGAGATACCGCAAAATTTTTTCAAGCTCTATGAAAAATTTTCACCGGGACCTATTACCTACGTTTTAAAAAAGAAAAAAATTATTCCTGATATTGTAACGGCGGGCAATGAAACTGTTGCCGTGAGATTTCCGTCTCATAATATATTCAGAGAACTGCTGAAAAAAGTGAATGTTCCGATAGCTGCACCATCGGCGAATCGGTTTGGTAGAATCTCACCGACCTCTGCCGAAGACGTAAAAAAAGAGATGGATGGCAGAATAAAGTATATTCTTGAAGGCGGGTTTTCCGATGTGGGAATTGAATCAACCGTTGTTGATTTATCCGGCGAAACACCTGCTGTATTAAGACACGGATTTGTAAGCGAGGAAGAGATACAAAGTGTAACAGGAGAGACAATCAAACCGGAAAGCGGTAAAATTCATTCCCCGGGAATGCTTTTAAATCATTATGCGCCAACGACTCCGCTTGTGATTGTCGAACATATTAACGAGCTTGAAAAATTTGAGGGAAAAAATTACGGAATACTTGACTTGAATAAATATCACGATTTAAAAGAAGCTGCAAAACATTTATTTTTCGATTTAAGACGCCTGGATGAAAAAGGGTTTGAACTTATTCTTGCAGCTAAAGTAAAAGATGAAGGAATAGGTATAGCAATAAACGACAGATTAGAAAAAGCGCGTCACAAAAATATTTAATAATGCCCGAAAGAATAGTAATTGAATTTCCCAAAGATGAAAAAAAAGATAACGAACGTATTGAAATAGATTTTCAGGACGAAGTTCAGGTATTGCCGAAAATCAACCATGAGGAAATTCAGAGGAAAAATATTGAGGAAGCTAAAATAAACTCTTTTTATAAGGGCAGTGCGAATCTTAACGGATTTTATAAAAGCGATTTAAAATTTCCCGAAGGAATAGACAAAAGCTTCAGAAGAAAATTCCATCTGGAGATTAAAGATAGTTTTTTAAATTCAATTCTTGAAAGCAATAAGTGTTTTATTTTAACTTCTATTTCAGGCAACGTTTATTTTATTGACAGGTTTGATTTTTCTATAAAAAATAAAATTTTTATTGAGGAAAATGTTTTTGAGAAGACAGGAATTGTGTTTGAGAACAGAATATTTATAAACTCGGTAAAAAATATTTTTGAGTTTAAAGAAGAAGATGAGATATTTTATGAAACGGTATATTCAAGCGAAAGAGATTTTTTTATATGGAGCAGTCTTAACAGATATAAAAATTTAATTTTATTTCTGGAATATAATCCTGACTCAAAGAAAGCCCTGCTTAAAATCATTGATACGGCAAATCATTTTTCTATAACTGAGTTTGAATTTACTTCAAATGAATTCCTTTCAGAAAGCATCTGCGTAGGTGAGGGAATGGCTTATATATTAAACGATGACAAAGTGCTTGTGCTTGATTTAATGACGATGGATTTTAAAGAAGTAAAAATTGAAACACCGGGATTTACGACTTCACACTTTCTATTTCAGAATTACAAAATGTTTTTTATTAAGGATTTGCAGGAGCTTTTTTATCTAAGCTCATCTTCAAAAGAAACAAATTACAAATACAGCGGAATAAAACTCAACTATGTAAACTCGCTTTGCGGATACGGCGAAAATATTTTTATCGGGACGATTGACGGATGGAAGTGCTACAAAAATAACGGATTGCTTGTTTATTCCTTCGATGACGAATATGAAAATAAAGTCGAGTGCTGCAATGAAAATGTTGTGGTGATTGTTAAAAATAATAAATTTGTAATTCATAATCTGAACAGGTTTCAGGAAGCGGAAAGCAGAACTGTCTCTTCTCAGGGAAGAGATGAATGCGACGACATTATTTCCGTTATCATCAGTTATAATAATTTAATTGTACTAACTAAAGACGGGATTATCGAGCTTTATTCCGACGATAACCTGAACATTCATGTATAATAAAATGAAAAGATTTTTTGTTTTAATATTTTTATTTGCTTCACTTGTTGCCAAAGCGCAGGAAAGTAATAACTTTGTTTTTCTCTTTGATAATTCGGGGAGCATGTCGGGTTATTACAGAGAATCAAACAGCGCATTCAAGCTCTTTGCCAGAGCTTTGATGAAAAATTCCATTAAGGAAAAAGATAATGCAAGTGTGATGCTTTTTACTAAAAGCGACCCGAAGAGAAAGATAGAATCACCGAAAACAATTTTCAATGGAGGATATAAAGATTTTAATGCAGAAGGCGTGATGAAAAATTTTACGCTGATGAGAGGAAGCGATGGTGAGTTCGGTACAACGGATTTAATTGAAGCGCTCGATAAGGGAATAGAAACTTTCAAAGGCGATGCAGGTGTTATCTGGCTGGTAACGGATAACATAAACGATAACAGCGGAAGCGGGGACTCATCTTATTTTAACACACTTTCTTTTTATCAGAGATTAAGAAACGATAATAACATAAGGAAGATTTTATTATACCCCATTCCCGAAAAAGTTACTGAAGTCGGATATACTTCGCTTGGATATGTTGTGTATGCAATAGTATATTCGAAAGAAAATTTATCTCAGAAACAGTTAGAGGGATATGACAAACTTATTCGCGAAGCGGGAATAAAACAGAAAGCAATTACACTAAAGCCGCAGGATATAGGTACAATTGTTCTGCAGCCGAGAGTTGCATCGGGAAAAATTGCAGAGGGTAAATTATATTTCGATGGAAAAACTTTGCGAGGATTTGGATTTGAAGAAGGCGAGAAAGTAAGGGAGACTTTCAATGATTTATCTCTGAAGTCAAATCTTTATCCTTATATTATTAAAAGCGCAAACCTCAATGTTCATCTTGAGGATTTTAAATCTTCCGATTACTCCGTAAAATCATTAGGCACTCAGCAGATAACGCCTTCCACCGTAAGCAATGTTTCCCCGGAAGGTGAGGTAACGGGCTTTACGTTGATTTTTAATCTGCCGGAAATAACGCCTACATTTTCATTCAATACAATATTCAAAGAAGATTTTTCCATAGGCGGAAATCTTGTGCTTGAAGTTTCACAGACGGATATTCTACTTGACCAGAATTATATAAACAGTTTTAAGGACTTGTTTGCTCTGCAATCAATTCCTGAAATTTTCCAGCCGTCGCTGAAGGATAAAAAAATTGTTACGACAATTCCGCTTGAGATAAAAATGAAGTACGGTCCATGGAGATTGTTTGTTCTTATCGGATTAATAACAGTGATTGTGCTGATACTTGTTTTTCTTGTGATAATGGTAATGAAGAAGAAATGCTTTACTCTTGTGATTGATAACAGAGACGAACAGGATATATGTCTTAGCGCGTTTTCATCATACAATGTTTCTTATAATTATTCGCTTAATCTTGGCGTTCTAAAAAAGAGCTTATTCGGCAAAGTGAAATTTATTTACTCCAAGTTTACAACTGAACCCGGTAGAACGGTAATGATGAGCGATAATTTGTCAATTCCGGTTGAGTATGAAGATGAGAATTTGAGAAAGACATCAGTTCAGATAATGATTAAAGAAACGGATGGTAAGTCTTCCGAAAGCTCGTTTTCAGGTAGCGGTGATGGCGGCATCTATTAATTTAACCACAGATTACGCAGATTGTTTCACAGAGTGCACAGATTATATTAACAATAAAAAAAACTGAAATTCTCTGTGTTTTCTGTGTGTTATATCTGTGTCTTCTGTGGTTAAATTTCCCCAATTTTTTATCTGCAAAATAACACTTCTCGATTGGTCAAACTCTGTAATTTCAATGTTTAAGTCGAAATTATCCCTTTCTTTGTGAATTGTTTTCCCTTGATTATTAAGTTATTTTACATATTCTCATAAATTAACCATTCTATTTATAAATGCCCGCAATATTAGATATTCACTCAAGACAAATTTTAGATTCACGTGGTAACCCCACCTTAGAAGTTGAAGTTGCTTTGGAAGACGGAACTCTCGGAAGGGCTGCAGTTCCATCCGGCGCATCTACAGGTGAAAGAGAAGCAGTTGAATTAAGAGACGGAGATAAGAAGAAATATTTAGGCAAAGGTGTTTTAAAAGCAGTTAAAAATGTAAACACAAACATTGCGAATAAGCTTTTAGGCTATGACTCAATAGATCAGAATTTAATTGACCAGATATTAATAGAGCTTGACGGTACAGAAAATAAGTCAAAGCTCGGCGCAAATGCACTGCTTGGAGTTTCGATGGCAGTTGCTCACGCTACAGCAAACTTTTTAGGACTTCCGCTTTACAGATATGTCGGCGGAGCCAATGCAAAAGTGCTTCCGGTTCCAATGTGTAATATCATCAACGGCGGAAAGCACGCAGATAACACGGTGGACTTTCAGGAGTTCATGGTTATCCCTACCGGCGCAAAAACTTTTTCAGATGCTCTAATGAGCTGCGTAGAAGTTTTTCACAGCTTAAAAAATGTTTTGCACAAACAGAATGCAAATACGGCAGTCGGTGATGAAGGCGGATTTGCTCCGAATTTGAAATCGAACGAAGAAGCTATCGAAGTTATTCTTGAAGCTATTTCAAAAGCAGGATACAAAGCAGGAAAAGATTTTTATTTGGGCTTAGACGTTGCATCTTCCGAAATGTGGAAGGGCAAAGGAACATACGAATTTTATAAATCACACATTCCGAATAAATCTTCTTCGCAGATGGTTGACTTATATGCAAGCTTATGCAAGCAGTATCCGATTATCTCAATAGAAGACGGTATGGCAGAAAACGACTGGGACGGTTGGAAAGAGTTAACAGATGCATTAAAAGGAAAAGTGCAGTTAGTCGGTGATGATTTATTTGTAACAAACACTTCGATTTTCTCAAAAGGAATTGAAAAGGGAATTGCAAACTCAATTCTAATTAAAGTAAATCAAATCGGAACGCTGACCGAAACTCTGGATGCAATCGAAATGGCAAAGATAAATAACTACACGGCAGTTATCAGTCACAGAAGCGGTGAGACGGAAGACACAACAATTGCAGATCTTGCAGTTGCAACAAATGCAGGGCAGATAAAGACAGGTTCGCTTTCAAGAACAGACAGAGTTGCAAAGTATAATCAATTAATCAGAATTGAAGAAGAGCTTGGTCCGGCAGCGCAGTATCCGGGAATAAAAGCATTCTACAATTTATAAAAACGAATTAACGATAAACGTCTCTTATTATGAAGTAAGAGACGTTTGTATTTTTAAAATATATTACAATAAATGAAACTTTCACAATTTAAGTACCCTATTCCAAAGAATCTGATTGCAAAAGCACCAAAATCACCCCGTGATATGGCTAAGATGATGGTATTGAACAGAGAAGATGAATCTATTCTAACTTCAAAATTTAAAAGCGTAATTGACTACATCAATGAAGGCGATGTAGTTGTATTGAACGACTCGAAAGTTTTTCCTGCGAGAATGTTCGGAACAAAGGAAAAAACCAGAGCAAAGATTGAAGTATTTTTGCTGAGACAATTAAACGCTGAAGAAAATATCTGGGACGTAGTTGTTGACCCTGCAAGAAAAGTAAGAATAGGAAACAGAATATTTTTCAATAAGAATCTTTATTGTGAAGTAATAGATAACACAACTTCCAGAGGAAGAATTGTAAGATTTAATGTAACGGAAGATTTTTCCAAAGTGATTGATAAGCTTGGTAAAACTCCGCTTCCTCCTTACATAAAAAGAGAGCCGACTGAAAAAGATAAGGGAGATTACCAGACAGTGTTTGCAAAGAACGTGGGTTCGGTAGCTGCCCCTGCATCAGGACTTCATTTTACTCCCGAACTTTTAAAGAAGCTGAAAGATAAAGGCGTTAAGATTGCATATATCACTCTGCATGTTGGTTTAGGAACATTCAGATTAGTGGAAGTTGAAGATTTATCGAAGCACAGAATGGATTCCGAATATTTTGAAATCACAAAAGAGAATGCCGATATAATTAACAATGCTGTTTCCAAAAAAGGAAAAATTGTTGCAGTGGGAACATCGGTTGCGAGAGTTCTTGAGGCAAACATAGTTACGACTAAGAGCATAAGGTTCGGAAAAGGCTGGACGGATAAGTTCATTCATCCGCCGCACACATTAAGAGTTGTTGATAAACTGATTACAAATTTCCAGCTGCCGCAGAGCACACTGCTTATGCTTGTATGTTCATTTGCGGGCAGAGATTTTGTAATGAAGGCATATAAGAGAGCGATAAAAGAGAAATACAGATTTTATGCATACGGCGACGCAATGCTTGTAATATAAAAATTTATTGTTAACGGAAGGGCGGAGCTATTGCTATAACTTCGCCTTTTTTGTTTTGTTAAATTCTTTCAAAAGAATTTTCTTCTTTTCATTGCTAAATGAAACACATCTTAATCATACCCGCTTCGGGTACAGGCACCAGGTTCGGTTCGGCTACTCCAAAACAATTTTTAAAAATTCAGGGAAAAGAAATCATTGCTCATACGATAGAAAAATTTCATTCGGTTAAGCTTATTGATGAAATTTACATAGCGTCGCAGACTGAAAATTTTGAATTGCTGAAAAAAATTATCACAAAAAATAATTTTAAAAAAGTAAAAGGACTTGTAGAAGGCGGCGAAACAAGACAGGCATCGGTATATAATGCGATAAATTCTATTGAAGCAAACAAAAGCGATATAATTCTTGTGCATGATTCAGTGCGACCGTTTATTTCAAAAAAGCTTATAACTGATTTAATAAAGGAATGCCATTCTTCCGGCGGAGTAATTCCGGGAATAAAAATATCAGATACAGTCAAACGGACCGATGAAAAAGGGTTTATAGTAAAAACTCTCCCCCGAGAAAATTTATGGACGGTGCAGACTCCGCAGGTATTCCGGTATGATATTTTAAAAAACTCATTAGATAAAGCAGTTGTCAAAAATTTCTGGGGAACAGATGAAGCTGCAGCGGTTGAATTTGCAGGTTATCCTGTTAAGATTATTGACGGTGAGAAAGCTAATATAAAAATTACGCATAAAGTGGATTTGAAGCATTTTAATCGCTGATTACACTGATTGTTTATGATTGTAATGATTTAATTTTTCGTTTCAATCATTTCTAATCAACGCAATCAATGATTAAAAATGTAAATTAACTTTAACAATTATTATACTTACTTTTGCTTTAATATTTAATAAATGCAAAAAAATAAAAGCTTAATATATATTGTTTCTCATTCGAGTAAGGTTTTGAAAAACAATCCGCTCGGAGATTCGCATGAGAGAGAGTTTCCTGTTTATCTCCCACCTTCATATTATTCGTCAGAGAAAAAATATCCGGTGGCATTTTTAATTTCGGGATTTACGGGGACGGGATTCAACAATTTAAGCTATGGTTATTTAAGCGAGAACATTCAGCAAAGATTAGACAGGCTTATAAAGACGGGCAAGATGAAAGAAATGATAGTTGTAATGCCTGACTGCATAACAAAATACGGAGGCAGCCAATATATAAACTCGACTGCAACAGGGCGTTATGAAGACTACATTATAAAAGAGCTTGTTCCTTTTATTGATGAAAATTTCAGAACGATTCCGGGAGCAAACTCAAGAGCTATCTGTGGAAAGTCGTCAGGCGGTTACGGGGCTATGACTCTTGCAATGAAAAATCCTAATACATTCGGACTTATGTGTACGACGGCAGGCGATGCGTATTTTGAGTACTGCTACAAAAATGATTTTTGTTTTTTTATAAATGAAATTGAAGGATACGGCAAAGGTGATAAAGGCGTTGTTAACTTCATTAAGAATGAAATAAATTTTAATCAGCCTAAGCCGAAGTCATTCCACAATATAATTAACACAATCGGAATGGCAAGCTGTTACTCGCCCAATCCTGCAAATATGAAAACGAAGGGATATAATTTCGATTTACCTATAGATTTGGAAACAGGCGAACTTAGAAAAGATATCTTTAATAAGTGGCAGAAGTTCGACCCGGTAAATCTTGTAGCTAAGTACAAAAATAATTTAAAGAAGCTGAAGCTTATTTTTATAGATGCAGGGAAATCCGATGAGTTCGGCTTGAACATAGGCGCAAGAATTTTTTCTGCCAGATTAAAAAAGCACGGTATAAAACATTTTCACGAAGAATTTAAGGGCGGACATTTTAATGTTCAGTTCAGATACGATAGAACTTTTGAAATGATTTCAAAACACATTAAAGGTTAAATCATTGGAACCAATAGTAATTTCAACATGGAAACACGGACTCGCTGCGAATGAAGCAGCATATGAAATTTTGAAAAAAGGCGGTAACTCTCTTGATGCAGTAGAAAAGGGAGTAATAGTTGCCGAAGATGACCCTACTGTTTTAAGTGTCGGCTATGGCGGTTTGCCTGATGCAGACGGAAGAGTTACTCTTGATGCTGCCATAATGGATTGGAAAGCCCGAATAGGTTCTGTGATTTGCGTTGAGAATATAAAAAACCCTATTTCACTTGCGCGCTTAGTCTTGGAAGATACAGAGCACACGATTTTAGCAGGGGACGGAGCATATGATTTTGCAATAAAGAACGGTTTCAAAGCGGAGAGCCTGATGACAGAAAACTCTATCCGCAGATTTAACGAATGGAAGGCTGCGGGCGGTAACAGACCGGAGGAAATTCACACAGATGATTTTGCAATTTTAAAAAGAAAAGCAGATTCGGTTAATGACGACGGAAATCACGATACAATAGGAATGGTTGCGCTTGATAGAGACGGGCATATTTCGGCATCATGCACAACTTCAGGTATGGCGTGGAAGATGCACGGAAGAGTTGGCGATAGTCCTATTCCCGGCAGCGGACTTTATGTTGACGGTGAGGTAGGCGGAGCAGCATCTACGGGCAGAGGCGAAGAATGCGTTCGCGCATGCGGTTCATTTTTGATTGTGGAATATATGAGATTGGGAATTTCTCCTATGGAAGCATGTAAGATTGCATGTGAAAGAGTTATTAAGTTAAATCTGCTTTCCAGCAAAAACAGAGACCATATATTTCAGGTAGGATTTATTGCTCTCAACATAAAAGGCGAGTACGGCGCATACAGTGTAAGAAACGGATTTCAATATGCAGTTTATAATAACAAAGGCAATCAGTTAGTTGACAGCCAGTATTCACTGGATGAAGAATATATAATAGAAGATTTATAAATAATGGATAGCTTTATTATTATTAAGAATGGTATAGTACTTACGCTTGATAAGCAAAACAGGGCAGGGGTATATACTATTGTTATTAAGAATAAAAAAATTGTCGAGATAGATTTTGAAAACAGGTTTGAAATCGGAAAATTTATTGAGCGCTATCCGCAGACTAAGCTGATTGATGCGCAGAATAAGATTATTGTTCCGGGATTTATAAACTCAAACTGCTATTCAACATTTTCATTCAATAAGCTTTTTTTCCGCAAATGCACATTTGAAACGTTAAAGGAAAACCCGGCTTTACAGCTTGTTGATAAATATTTATATCTGGTCGAAAATGTTAAGAAACGGAAAGATATTTTTAAAGTAAATTACCTAAAGGCAATTTTAGCAGGGGAGGTAAACGTAATTGAGTCGTCGGGTGATATAAGCTTTGAACACCTCGATGATGTGCTTAGCGGTTCGGCAATAACAACAAACATTGTTGATTATGAAAATAATAAATCAACAAATCCTCCTTTGGATGCAAAAATATTCTCAGGTGTAAGAGGCGATGAGCAGGTAAATATGTATTTGGTAAATAATTTGAAAAATCTTACAAATTCAGCCGATGTAAAACTATTTCTTGAAGTCTATCAGAATGAAAAAGATTTGACGGAGATAAAAGATTTGTTCAGAAAATCTCTTATATATGTTTTAAAAGATTATAACCTTCTTACGCATTCGACTATACTTGCAAACCCGATTTACCTGAGCAAAAATGAATTTGATGTTTTGAATTCTACTTCTACGAATGTTGTTCTTTCTCCTTCCGATATTGTGAATTTCTACCCTAGGAATTTTGATTTTAGAAATTTTATCTATTCTGATTTGAACGTCAGCATAGGCACGGGATTTACAGGAAAAAATGTTTTGTCGGAAGTAAAACTTGTTGCAACTCTCTGTTCTAAAAATATCAGAAATTA
Source organism: Bacteroidota bacterium (assembly GCA_018266845.1). Classification (GTDB taxonomy): domain Bacteria; phylum Bacteroidota; class Ignavibacteria; order Tepidaquicellales; family Tepidaquicellaceae; genus JAFDZO01. The sequence goes on from JAFDZO010000002.1 coordinate 18,907, forward strand.
TGAATCACTTCTGAAAATGATTACCATTAACGGGGCTTATGCGCAGGGAATTTCCAGCCTTACCGGAACAGTAGAAAAGAATAAATTCGCTAATCTATTATTTTTTGATTTAAACAGGTTCGATACATTTGCCTCTTTCCCGGAAATTGATTCCGAAAAAGTTTCGGAATACATTATTGAAAATCTCACAAACGAAAATATCTCCGATGTAATTGTAAACGGCAGCTTTGAAATCAAAGACTATCAGATAGAATTGAAACTGGATTTTAATCCACTGAAAACAATTTCAGAGATAAGCGCCGAGTTGTATAAAGCGGGCAATTATCTTGAGTATGCGGAGAAGCAAAAATTTTCCCGTAAGCAGGAATATGTAAACGATGAGATATTTGATAACGCTTACGTAAGCGGAGGACTGGAAGAAACTCAAAGAGAGCTTTTAGTTGAGTTTGGCGAAGAGTTTAGAATAGTAAAAAAAGAGCAGGATGATTTTTCGCAGCCTATTGATAATTCTTTTTTGCCGGGGTCAGTTAACTCTTTGTCATATATTGATTCATACGATAGGGATTTTAACTTTCTCACGGAAGAGGATACAAAAGAAATTCACCCGTTAGTAAAAGAAGGGGTAAAATTTTCTGCTAAAAAATTGTCGTTTGAAGAGGGTGAAGAATCTTCTTCTGAAGTAAAGGAGAAGCAAAAGGAAGCAGGTCATCCGAAGAAAGAAGAGCCTGCGCCGGAACCTAAAAAAGAAGTTCAGTTTAAAAAAGTAAAGCTCAGATTTGGATTCGGAGAAGATTAAACGCAAATGAAGTTAGCAACGCTCTTATACATAAGAAATGAAAACGGCGATTATCTTCTTCTTGAGAGGGTAAAAAATCCCAATAAAGGCTTGCTATCTCCACCCGGAGGAAAACTAGACGCGCACCTTGCAGAATCTCCTATAGAATGCGCTGTTCGTGAAGCCTCGGAAGAGTGCGGAATTGTTTCGGCTAACACTGACTGGAGGCTTTTGGGAATAATGACGGAAAAAGAATTTCCTCATATAGGGGACATTATGGTTTTTCTTTTTGAGTTTAAGAAAAAAGTGAATGAAGTTCCGCCCGATTTTCACGAAGGGAAATTCCGGTTTATTCCTGAAAGTGAAATTATGACATCCAATATTCCTGAAACGGATAAAATGTTTATCTGGAGCAGTATTCTTAAAGAGAAAACCGGTGAGGTTTTTTTTCTAAATATGGACTGCACAAACTATCCCGAAATTATCTTGAGATAGAATTTTTTTATCCCCTGTAATGTTGTAACATTTAACACCAAAAAACAAAAAGGACTCAATTTGCCGGATAAATCTACAATGATTGATAAATCGGTTTTGCCCGATACACAGAATTTAAAAGACCCTCGTAATATTGCTATTGATAAAGTAGGAGTAAAAGAGTTAAAGTATCCTATTGCTGTAAAAGATAAAGAGAACTACATACAGCATACGGTTGCGACAATTTCTATGACTGTTGACCTGCCTAAGGAATTTAAAGGAACTCACATGAGCCGGTTTGTCGAAGTGCTTCAATGCAAGGACAGAGAAATTCATGTAGATTCAGTTGATAAAATTTTGAAAGATATGCAGAAAAAACTGAATGCAACTGCTTCACATATTGAAATGGAATTCCCATTCTTCCGCTCAAAGAAAGCTCCTGTTACACAGAAAGAATCTTTAATTGATTACAAAGCAAAGTTTCATGCTGCAAGAAATAATGATGCAAAGGATTTTGTTCTGACAGTTGTTGTGCCTGTTACAACATTATGCCCATGCTCAAAAAGCATTGCAAAATACGGCGCGCACAATCAGAGAGGCGAGGTAACAGTCTCCGTGCGGTTCAATGATACTGTTTGGATTGAAGATTTGATTAGTCTGGTGGAAGAAAGCGCAAGCTCCGAGTTGTATTCTTTATTGAAAAGGGAAGACGAGAAATTTGTAACTGAGCGCGCTTATGAAAATCCCGTCTTTGTGGAAGACCTTGTGAGAAATGTTGTGTTGAAACTGAAAGAAATGCCGCATATCACATGGTACAGCGTAGAAGCGGAAAATTTCGAGAGTATTCACAATCATAATGCGTATGCTTTAATAGAATCACACAAACCTCTTAATGGTTATATAATCTCGCGGTATTAAATTATAAAAGGGTAATGAAATACTCACTTACCCTTTTATTTCGCAAATCTATCTTTCTCTCATAGCGGAACTAAAATGCTTATAATTCGTTGAAAAATTAGCATATTTTATTTGTCTTTGTATAAAATTTAAAATTGCATATTTTTATTATTCACCAAAAATAATTGTAAAAATGACAAAAATTAAATCACTCTTAGCCATTTTTGTTATGGCATTCTTTTGTTTATCGGCTTTAGGAACTGCAAATGCAGCAGAAGTTCCCGGAGTTTCCGCCTCTGCTAATAAAAAATCATATACTGCCGGAGAGAGCGGAGTATTAACAATAAAGTTTAAAACAGGCGACCACGTAAAAATTCCGAAGGACCCTGAAATTGAAGTTACAATTACTGACGGAGTAAGCGGAAACGGGCTTCAAAATGTTTCAGGGGGAGATGATTATCTTTCAAATCCTGCTCAAGTAAAATTTAATTTTACCGTTCCTTCGGGCGCAGCAAGCGGTTCGACAATCACAATCAAAGGAAAAGTGAAATTCGGTTATTGCAACTCTGATAACGGTGTGTGCAAAATCGGAACGAAGAATTTCACCGCTAAAATAAAAGTAAAATAATTTAGCGCAGTGTAACGCTTTACAGCAAGATGAAGAGTGCTTATTACTTTATTTCAGATGTTCATTTAGGTTACGGTTCCAGAGAAGATAATATTTTCAAGGAAAATGTTCTTCTGCATTTTATGGATTCGATAAAAGCTGATGCTAAGGAATTGTTTATAGTCGGCGATTTGTTTGATTACTGGATGGAATACAAGCACGTAGTTCCGAAAGGCTACTACAGGTTGTTTGCAAAAATTGCTGAGTTTATTTCCTGCGGGATAAAAGTAAACTACCTTGCGGGAAATCATGATTTTTGGCGGGGAACATACTTTAAAGATGAATTTGGTATTGATATAGTATTCGATGAAATAATCCGTGAAATAGAAGGGAAAAAATTTTTCATTCACCACGGAGACGGAATGGCTTATAAAGATACCGGATATAAAATTCTTAAGGCGATTATGCGAAACCGCTTTGCCCAGTTTATGTATGCAAAGCTGCATCCCGACTGGGGTATAGGGCTTGCGAAGAAAAGCTCGCATTCATCAAGAATGCACACCGGGCAAAGAGATTATTCAAAGCACGACGGGCTAAAGGATTTTGGCGGGAAGAAAATAAATGAGGGTTTTGATTTTGTGATTATGGGGCATAGGCACAGACCTTTGAGAGTAGATTACCCTACAGGAACTTACATAAATCTTGGCGACTGGATTGATAATTTTACATATGCGGTTTTTAAAGAAGGGAAAATAGAACTGATTAGTTACTTCAATAAAAAAGAAAATAAGTACAGACAGGAGATAATAAAAGCGATTGGCTAAAAAAAAGGAAAAATATAAAGAAGAAGAGCTCGATAAATATCTCAACGATAAAGAATACAGGAAAAAAATTTCCAAGAAAAACCGGAAGGCAAATAATTTTCTTGGCACTTCCATTGTAATAATTCTTATAGGAATTATCTGCTTTGCGGGATACCTTGTTTATCTTGCGCAGGGGCTTCCATCTCTTTCCGAATTAGAAAATCCAAAACTTGAAGAGGCAACTAAAGTATATTCAGCCGACGGGGAATTAATTGATAAATTCTTTCTGAAAAACAGAACGAAAGTTACAATTGAAAATATTCCCAAGGATATGATTAATGCTTTGATTGCTACCGAAGACAGGAAATTTTACGACCATTGGGGATTTGACTTAGACAGGACTCTAAAAGCGCTTGTAAAAAATATAATGGCATTCAGAGCTAAAGAAGGGGCAAGCACGATAACGCAGCAGCTTGCAAGAAATCTTTACCCTGATATAGGACGCGAAGTTTCTATTAACAGAAAACTCCGCGAGGCTATGACTTCAATTCAAATTGAACGTACTTATACCAAGCAGGAAATTCTGGCTTATTATCTCAACACAGTTTATTTCGGTAAAGGAGCTTACGGAGTAGAGGCAGCAGCACAGACGTATTTCAGCAAGCCATCCAAAGAGATGACATTGGATGAATGCGCTATATTAGTGGGGGTTTTAAAGAATCCTTCTAAATATGACCCTGTTGATAATCCAGAAGAATCTAAAAAAAGAAGAAACATTGTTCTTAACTCAATGCTTGAAGCGGGATATATAAATCAGGAGACGTATAAAACAGCTTCCGATGACCCGATACGGGTAACGCTTCAGAAAAATTTTGCGCAGTTTAACTCGCCTGCCCCCCAGTTTACGGAAATGGTGAGACAGATTTTAGAGCAAAAAGCTGAAAAATACGGATATGATTTATATAGAGACGGCTTACAAATTTATACAACTCTTGATACGCGTTTTCAAAAGCATGCAGTTACTGCTGCGACTGAACAATTGAAAGGATTTCAAAAAGAATTCAATGGCTATTGGAACTGGAAGAATAATAAGGATGTGCTTAATGATGCCGTCGAACGGCAGATAAAACAGACGGATGAATATAAGAAAGGAAAGACCGATGCAGAGAGAAGCAAGATTGCAGAAAAGCTGAGAAAAAGCCAGAGCTTTATTGATTCCGTAAAGCAGGTTGAAACAACTGTGCAGCTTGGTTTTGTATGTATGAATCCTAAAACAGGCGAGATAAAGGCAATGGTTGGCGCTAACCCGAATAATACTTTCAAGTACGGATTAAATCACGTTACGCAGATAAAAAGACAGCCCGGTTCAACGTTCAAAGTTTTTGTTTACACTGAGGCAATACAAAACGGATACAGTCCGGGATATATGATTTCCAACGACCCTGTAGCGGTGAATGTAGGAGGGAAAATATGGTCGCCGAAGGGCGGCGGTACGGGCGGCAGTGTTTCGTTACGTGATGCGATTGCAAAGTCAATCAATGTGATTGCAGTTAGAACAACGATGGAAATAGCTCCGCTTGATAAAGTAATTTCGCTTGCTCACGATATGGGTGTAAAATCAGAGTTGCCTAATGTGCTTTCATTGGTACTTGGCGCAGGAGAGGTTACTCCGCTGGAAATGACGAATGCGTTCGGTACAATAGCCAATGAAGGAATATGGGTTGAACCGATTGCCATTACAAAAATTACTGATAGGAATGGAAACATAATTGAGGAAATCAAGCCTGACTCCCGTGAGATATTAAGTGAAGGCGTTGCTTACATTATGCAGGATATGATGGAAGGGGTTGTAGATGAGGGAACTGCAACAAGCATAAGGCAGTATTTCTCGCGTCCTGCAGCGGGTAAGACGGGTACTACAAATGATTATACCGATGCATGGTTCATCGGATTTACTCCCCAATTTCTTGCAGGTGTTTGGCTCGGCTTTGACGACCCGCGTGTTAAGTTCGGCGGCGGATATGGTCAGGGAGGTAAAGCTGCCGCTCCTATATGGGGAAGATTTATGAAGTATCTTTACGCAGACGACAGCTTCGATTTCCATGTTGCATATTTTGAAATGCCTGATGATGTGCAGGAAGTCAGTATTTGTTCCGTCAGCGGAATGCTGGATAACGGCTCTTGCCCTTCGCATAAAGATTTGGCTTTGAAGAAATTTCTGCCTAAGAAATGCAATGTTCCGCACACATTACCGTCCGAAGGAACGCAGGAAACAAATCTTCCGCCGGAGGGAAGCGTAGGATTTTAAAAGAGAATTTTAGAAGTATAATAAAAAAGCCCGATGAAAATTAATTCATTGGGCTTTTTTGTTATAAGAAAAATTTCTGTTTTTACTTTACCAGCATCATCTTTTTTACTTCACTAAAATTATCGGCTGTTAATTTATAAAAATAGACTCCGCTTGGTCTGTTTGAAGCGTTCCAGTTCACTTCATATTTTCCTGCATTCAAATTACCGCTGAATAACTCTTCAACTTCTTTACCAATTGAGTTATAAACTGCAAGCCTTACAGCACCTGCTTTGCTTACATTAAACTTTATTAAGGTGTTAGGATTAAAAGGGTTTGGATAGTTTTGCGAAAGTTCAAACTTAGAAGGAACTTCTGTTCCAATTTGATTTATGCCTATGGGTGTATAGGTAATGTAAATTTTAAATATTCTGTCGCTGGCAGAGCCTGAGGTGAAATTCGGCAGAGGTGCTCTTAGTCCGCCAAACATATATCCTGCCAAAGTTCTTGCCGGATAAGAAGCAAGCTTAATAACTCCGTTGCTGTAATGGCGAATATTTTCGTTTAAAATAAATTTAGCATTCGTTCCTAGATACTCTGAGAATTTATTCGGTAAAATTGTTTCTACGGTTGTTCCGTTTTGTTTTTTCGTTAAAGCTGTTATATCTTTAATAAAGGGCACCAAAGAATCTTTTTTAGGTGTTCCTGAAGCATCGCAATAATACAAGCTCATTCCGGCTAAAAATACCGTGTGCATATCTTTTTTAACGGAATCGAACATGTTAATATATGCTGTTGTGTACTGTGTAAATCTTTGTTGAAAAGAAAAATCCACGTTATAGCCCGATGAGTTAATATAAATCGGTTCAAGAAAAGGGTTATCAGCATTTGATTTAAAAACGCCGCCATATAAAATCAATGATTCAGTGCCATCCGAATTTATTGCAGGCACAAGGTTCATATCCCGTCTGTGGAGATTAGCTGTATCAATAGTTTCGGTGTAGTTAGAAATAATCCCCCCGGTAGAGAGATTAAATTTTTTATACATCGAAGCATACTTTTGATACCATGTGCCGTTATTAGTAGGTTTGTACTCTCCTGAAAAATTATGTCCTCCGACAAGATAAAAATCATTTCCAATCATTCCTAATTCTCCGCCGCAAACCTGCACTCTGTTATCGGTTACTTGAGTTACGTAAGAATTAATGTTTTGATTATTAATGATTGCATTTATTATTCCGGGCACATCAATGATAGAAATAGAATTAAATGTTACCATAGAGTCGCGCAAAGAATCTAAGCCCATACCGCCTATTAAGTAAAGATATTGGTCTTTCTGGTAATATTGAGGATTAAAACTTCTTAGCGGGTCAGCTTTAGCAATGGTCATATCTGTAAAAACATTCCGTGACCATACCTGATTGGCTGCCGGATCAACAACGAAAATGTTTTTATTTGCATAAGCTTTAGGAAAAGCCGGTGCAACATTGCTGAATCCGTGTAAGCCGTTCGTTCTTCCGCCTATGAAAAGCCACTTGCCGTTGTACTGGGCAAATGCGAATGAATGCAGGCTTGGTGAGTTCGGGATATTTATTTGCTCCAGTTCAATTGTAAAAGGAACAGCAGCAAAAATTTTCGGGCATAGAAATAGCGCGAAAATCAAAAGGGACGATAACTTTTTCATTTGTGAAGAGTTGAGATTAATCTAGAGGTAAAACAAAAACCGGAATAATAAAATTCAAATTCTAATAATATAAAAAATTCTACTACGTGTTTAAATTTAATTATAATGCCCTAATTTTAGGAACAGTCAAAAACACATAAAACGAGCATACCAAAAGAAGAGCGGCAAACATAATGATTGCGAAAGTTTCCCCAAACCATTCCGCAGCGTTTCCGATTAGGAGAGAACCAAGAGGCATTAACCCGAAGAAAGTAAAAGTATAAAACGCAAGAACCCTGCCGCGAAGCTCATCACTTACAAGTGTCTGTAAAAAAGCATTTGTTAGGTTATAGACAAGAACGGTGCAGGCTCCTACAATAATAAGTGTAATATATGCTGCAGCAGAAAAATGGAGCAGGGCAAAAAGAATAATAAATGTGGGAAGAAAAATTGCACCTAATGTATAGAGTTTTCCTCTGAAATTAAATGAGCCGAGCGATGCAATTACTAATGCGCTTGTAAGAGCGCCGGCTCCCCGCGCTGACTGGAGCATTCCGTTTGTTGTGGAATCTCCCCCAAGTATTTTTACAGCCCAAGCAGGAATAAGATTTGTAAATGAAACGCCAAGCAGGCTGACCGCGGCGGAAAAAAATATAAAGGTTCTTATAAGTTTGTGAGATTTTATATAAACTAATCCTTCTTTTAAATCAGAAAGAACTGAAGATTCTTTTTTTGCTCTTGGTTTTGGCTGAAGCTTAATCATGTACAAGCCGATGATAACGGCAATAAAAGATATTGCGTTAATAGTAAAGCACCATGCCGGACCTATAAGAGCATACATCACACCGGAAAATGCCGGACCAACAGCAGAAGCAGTATTGAACATGGTTGCATTGAGAGCAATTGCGTTAGTTAAGTGTTCTCTGTGAACAAGCTCGTTAACAAAGGTCTGTCTTGCGGGCGCATCGAATGCTATTGCAATGCCTGTGAGAAAAGATAGAAGTAATATGTGCCAGGCTTCTATTTTCCCTGAAAATGTAAGATAGGCTAGAATAACCGATAAAAGCATCAAAGCAATTTGTGTGTAAATAAGAACCGTTCTTCTTGAAACCCTATCCACAACCACTCCCCCATAGAACATGAAAAACCATGACGGAATTCCTGAGGCAAAGCCAATGTATCCGAGGTAAGAGGAGGAGTGTGTAAGCTCAAATACAAGGAATGACTGCGCTGTAATCTGCATCCACGTGCCGATTAAAGAAATCATCTGACCGTAAAACCATAGCTTGAAATTTCTGTGTTTAAGCGCGGAAAAAGTGTTTTTAAAGCTTAACTGTCTAAGAAATGTTTTACTGAACTTAATTATTTTATAGGGAAACGAAAGAGAAGTAATATTATCCGGCATTTATTAAAACGATATTATAGTTTCACTAGCGTGCATAGATTAGCTGGGATTACATTATCTTTATTGTCAAAAAAATTTGTTCCGGCATAAAGTTTTTCAATATCCTGAATGGTTTTCAATTCGCTTATCACATAGTCTTTTTTCGACTCGATGTAGTCTCTATCGAACAAAAAATATTCTTTCTGCTCATAGCCGAAATGACCCTCAAGAAATGTTTTTAATTTCCGCAGGACGGGGTATTCAGGAGCGTCCGGTTTCCAGAAATCAAATACTATTTCAGAACCTTTCTTTTGAATAGAGCCGAGAAGTTTAAATAGCCAATCTAAAATTGTCTTATCAAGAAAAAAAGTTAAACCCTCCATAATAATCATTGAACGGCTTGAAGTTGCGATTGCCCCGTTGAGCTTTGACCTTAGATATTCACGGTCAATAATATTGTTTAAGTCAATAGGGTAATAGTAAACATCTCTATAGGGAAGCAGGGCATTTTTTTGAAATTTTTCTATAGCTTCTTTTTTATAATAGACAATGTTTTCCAAATCTATTTCAACGTATTCAAAATCACCTTCCAATAGATAAGGATAATTAGTAAATCCCGAACCGATATTAATTATTACAGGATTTTTATGGGTTTTAATAAACTCTTTTTGCTTTTCATAAAAAAATCTGTGCCTCAAGCTGATAAATAAATCATCGTATTGATAAACTTGCTTTTGCAATTCATGATAAAGAAAAATCGCTTCTTCTGTAGTCCATAGCTTTGCATAAATATCTTTGCTAAGCATAACTTTTTCAGAGCGGGATACATTTACTACGAAAGCTGTTCCCGAAAGGTCAGGTACGATTTTGTTAGTTGGCATTGGGAGGTTTTTCTGAAAAATAACAGATGAGTTTTTAATTTTCTACGTCTTTCCAATCACCATTATCTCGTATCAAATTAATCAATTCATCAACTGCAATTTCCGTATCAATACTTCTTTTTACAACATCCTTGCCTTTGTAGAGTGTAATTTTTCCGACACCGCTGCCCACATATCCGTAGTCGGCATCTGCCATTTCACCGGGACCGTTAACTATGCAGCCCATGATTGCAATTTTCACTCCTTTGAGATGATTGGTCCGCGCCCGAATTTTTGCTGTTGTTTCCTGTAAATCAAAGAGCGTTCTTCCGCACGAAGGGCAGGAGATATATTCTGTTTTAGATATTCTTGCTCTTGCTGCCTGTAAAATTCCAAATGATGTTTGAGTCTGTATTTCAATCGGTGAAGCGCTTTCAATCCATATTCCGTCGCCGAATCCGTCTATTAAAAGTCCGCCCATATCTGTTGCAGAGTATAGCACAAGGTTATCATCGGAAATGTTTTCATAATTTCTTCTTATAACAACAGGAAGAGTTATTGCTCTGTTTATTAGCTCAATGAAAGCTCTTCTTATATCTGCAAAGTAGTTTTCATTGCTGCTTGTAAGAACAATTACGCATTTAGTTTCATTTCTTAAAAAATCCAAATCACCGAAATAAACATCATCCGTTGTAAGCTGGAGGAAATTTAACCGCCGGGATTTTTCCGGCGCTTCTAAATATTCGTGCAGATTAAATAACGGAAAAGTATTTTCTGTATCCTTGCAGTTATTCCAAAATGAGTAGTTGAAAATTTTTTTTAGTGTTCCGGGAAGCTCGTATGGAATATCATTTTCTCCGAGATAAATATAGTCAGGCGCAATATCTGCAATGTTCCATTTATCAAGCCCGGCATCGTAACTGTAACCGGCTTGCTTTAAGTATGAATGATTTTGCATGCTGTCCTGGTTTGGAGAAAGAAGAACAATGGGAACGTTATGGCTTCCTGTCTTTTCGACGGAAAAAGAAGTTCTTCTTTTGTATTCTAATGGGTTGTACGGAAGCGGTAAATTTTTATTAAGGGGTTGAATTTCCTTTGAATTTTTTCTTCCAGTATATCTTTCAACCAGTTCTTTGCAAACCGGAATTTCAAACTCCGGCTCTTCGGTTAATGAAACTCTTATCGTATCGCCAATGCCGTCTTCCAGCAGAGTTCCTATACCGAGAGAAGATTTAATTCTTCCGTCTGCGCCATCTCCTGCTTCTGTTACGCCAAGATGAAGAGGATAATTCATTCCTTCCGCGCGCATTTTGATTATCAATAAACGGTATGCCTGTATCATTACCTGCGGATTACTTGCCTTCATTGAAAGAACAATATTGTGGTAATTTTCATCTTCGCATATTCGTAAAAATTCAAGTGCCGATTCAACCATTCCAAGAGGAGTATCGCCGTAGCGGCTCATAATTCTATCGGAGAGAGAACCGTGATTTGTACCGATTCTCATAGCTGTGCCGTATTCTTTGCAGATTTTTACAAGCGGAGTGAATTTTTCTCTTATACGATCAAGTTCCTGATTGTATAAATCATCGGTATAGTTATAAATCTGAAATTTTTTCTTATCGGCATAGTTGCCGGGATTTACTCTAACCTTCTCAACAATTCGTGCTGCAAGCTCTGCTGCATTTGGCGTGAAATGTATATCTGCAATAAGCGGAGCTTTATAGCCTCTTGCTCTTAGTTCTTTTTTTATGTTTTCAAGATTTTTAGCTTCGTTAATGCTCGGCGCAGTGATGCGGACATAATCTCCGCCCACTTCAATAATTCTAATAGACTGCTCAACAGTTGCAATAGTGTCCATCGTATCAGTTGTAGTCATTGATTGAATCCGTATCGGATTATCACTGCCAAGCGGAACATCTCCGATGAAAACTTCGCGGGTTTTTAACCGCGAATATTCAGTTAAGCTGTTACAATATTTATTATTATCAATTACTGCTTCCATTTATCGCAATTTCTTACTTTCATTAAACAGAATTTTTTTCTCCTCATCGGTAAGGCTTTGATAGCCCCCCTGGCTTAACTTATCGAGTATTGCATCAATTCTTGCCTGCGCCTCTTTTTGCTGCCTTTCATACTCTTCTTTATAATCGGTTTCTTTCACTTCAGTGAATTCTGCATTCGTTACTTTTTCGGAACCGTTTGAGAATATGGAGCTTTTCCGCTGAGGTTCATTGTAAGAGTTTTCGGAACTGAAATTTTGGAACGGATTTTTTCTTCCTGATAAATCAATGTTACCGATTCGCTTATATATGATAAGAAGATATATAAACCCTATTACACCGCCGCCTAAGTGAGCTATATGAGCAATTCCATCCTGAATTCCTGTTAAGGCAAATACCTCAATTACCATATAAAGTATTATAACGTACTTTGCTTTTATTGGAACAAAGAAGTATAAATATATAGGTCTGTTCGGGAAGAAATAACCGAAGGCAACAAGTACGCCATATATTGCTCCTGAAGCGCCTATTGTAGGCGCGCCTTGTCCAAGAAGCGGGGCAGCGAGAAGATTTACAACTCCCGCCCCTATACCGCAGAGGAAATAGTAGAATGCAAAACGTTTTGAACCCCAGATGTTTTCCAAGTCCATTCCGAACATCCAAAGCGCAAACATATTAAAAAATACATGGGCAAAATCTCCATGCAGAAACATATATGAAACAAGCTGCCACGGTAAAAATCCTTGCCCGATGGGATTCAGCGCAAAATATTTTATGATTGTGTAGTCTAAAGGAACGTTTCCAACGCGCATGCTTGAAAGGAAAAATCTTTCAATTAAGAATATTCCTATATTCAAAATTAAAAGCATTTTTATTACCGGCGGGAATAATCCGAATCCTCCGAAAAAACTTGGTCTTCTGTAGTAGTTACTCAATTTGGTAAGTGTTAGTTGATTTTTTCGTGTCGTTAAATCTGCATGTTTTTAGCCCGCTCATAGTCTTCTACGGTGTCAATTTCCATGCACTTATAATGTGAAACATCAATGGCGTAAATACTGTTCCTTTCATTTTCCTGCCAAATCACTTCTTCAAAAGATGCTTCGTAAAATTCGTTTACAATATTTTCTTTAATGATTTTTCTATCAAGAACTTTGTAAAGCTCCTGCATAAAATCATACGAAAATCTTTCGATACCGATTGATTCGCCCGCTGATTTTTTTAAATCCGTTACTTTACTAATTTCAAGAATTTTTTTCTTTTCATCCAGAACAACTTTTATTTGCTCTTCATCAAGCTCAGTTTCAAAATTTACTGCAAGGCAATTTTCGTGTGGAGCATTAAGCAATTCTTTTATAATTCCTTTGTCGAACAAAATATCGCTATCTAATAAAATAATATCACCCTGTACTAAATCTTTTGTCATCCATAGAGAGTAAGAATTATTGTTGTTGGCGAAATCGTGATTGGATATGAACTTTATATTTACATTAGCAAAATTTTCGTTCAGATAGTTCTTAATCATATTTTCTTTATAGCCGGTAACAAAAATAAAATCAGTTATACCATTTGCTATGACATTATCCATGGTGCGGTGAAGAAGATTTTTTCCTCCTACTTCAAGGAGGCATTTAGGCGTTACGTCTGTAAGAGGGCGCAGCCTTTTTGCAAGTCCTGCCGCTAAAATAATTGCCTGCATTAACTGTTTACCTCGTATTTTTTATGAACTTTTTTCTGAATCATAAGAATTGTTATCATGTATAAATTGAGAAGCGTAAAATTTAAGATTAGATATAAATCTATTCTGTTTATTATGGAAAAGGTCATCAGCAATACCATGTGAGTTGTTGAGCCAACCCAGCTCCAAAGCCTCAGCAGCAGCCGGTTATCTTTATAATATTCTTCCGGGCTGACATTTAATACTTTAGTGCTTTTAGCAGTTTTTAATTGCAGGCGGGAATAACACAGATAAGCATTAATTAGTAATTTTTCTATCGGCTTGCCTTGTGTTTTTTTCAGCCTCTCTTTTTCTTCTTCAAATTCCTTTATCTCTTCGGATAAATGGGACGATTTTCCGTGAACATATTGCAGGAAGAGATTTCTGTAAAAGTCATAATAAAATGCCTGAACAGCCGCAGAAATACCGCCTCCTACACAAAGAAAAAAACCATACCATCCGCTGCCTGATACTTTTGCTAAAGCAATTCCGAGACAAATATAAATTACAGTTGAGACAACATAATCAATGAATCCGTCAACAACTCTTCCGAGAAGAGTGCCGTTCTTTTTTAATCTTGCAAGCTGTCCGTCTGCGCAGTCTAAAGTATTGCAGGTAAAATAAAAAGCGGATGCGATTAAAAAATCCGTATGCGTTCCGAAAGAAAAAATTATTCCGGCAATAACGCCCATAAGCATTGCTGCAACTGAAATCTGGTTAGGCGTTATATTGGTGTTGTAAATAAGCTTTACAAATACAAATGAGATAGGGCGGAAAATTATTAAGTCAAATATCTCCTCTGCTTCGACTGTTTTTAATGAAGCTTTGAATTCTTCAAATAAAGACAGCCGGATGTTTTCACCGTCTTCGCTATACTGCATCTTATCTATGGATGTTTTATAAATTAAATTTCGACTTGAGAGCCGACTTCAAACACTCTGTTTATCGGAAGTTTGAAGAATTCCGTTGCGCGCTGAGCGTTGTTAGACATTAGAACAAACAGTTTATTCTTTAGCCTTCTCAGCCCGGGTTTATCGGTAACAATTAAAGTTTCCCTGCCAAGGAAGAATGTAGTCCGTTCCACATCCAAATCTACGCCTTTTGCTCTAAGAAGTTCTATTATCTTATTTATATCGGGAGCTTCCATAAAGCCGTAGTCAGCAATTACTTTGTAAAACCCTTCGGCATGTTCTTCCAGCGTTATCCGGTCTTCATCTTTAACTCTGGGAACTTTAGAAATTTTTATTGTTAATATGACGATAAGCTTGTGTAATAATTTATTATGTTTGATATTTAATATCAATGGAGGAGGAGCACCTTTTATATTGCTCGACATATACACTGCCGCTCCGGGAATAGAAACCATTCTTGTGCTCATAAATTCATCAATGAAATTTTCAAGCGAATGGGTTTCTTCCTGTATTTTTCTGTGAAGAGCTTTTCTTCCGCTATGCCATGTCATCATCATTATGTAAATAACGGCACCCATTGCAATAGGAACATATCCGCCATGGAAAAACTTGAGGAGATTGGCTCCGAAAAATGATACATCAATAACAAAGAAAAAAGCAGTAACTGCAATTGCAGTAAACTTAGACCATTTCCACAATCTTGTCATTACAAAGAATGCAAGTATTGTAGTTATCACCATTGTTGTCGTAACGGCTATACCGTATGCAGCAGCAAGATTGCTTGATGTTTTAAAGCTCAAAACTAAAGCAATAGTCGCCACGAACAGTGCCCAGTTAAGGTGAGGTATATAAATTTGTCCGCGTTCCATTTCCGAAGTATGGATTGTTTTTACGCGGGGCAGATAACCAAGTAGCACTGCCTGAAAGGTCAGTGAAAAAGCACCTGAAATTAATGCCTGAGATGCAATTACTGTTGCAAATGTTGCAAGTATAACCATTGGGTATAATGCCCATTGCGGTGCAAGAAGATAGAAAGGGTTTTCTGCCGCAGAAGGGTTTTGAAGCATTAAAGCTCCCTGACCAAGGTAATTCAAAAATAAGCAGGGAAGCACAACAGCAAACCATGCTATTCTAATCGGCTTTCTTCCGAAGTGTCCCATATCCGCATATAGCGCTTCTCCCCCTGTAATCACAAGAAACACAGAGCCGAGAACTATAAATCCTGCAAAGCCATTATGGGTAAAAAAAGTAACTGCGTAGTAGGGATTTACTGATTTTATAACTTCAAAATTTGATGCAATACCTTTTATACCAAGCAGACCTATAGCAACGAACCAGATTAATGTAATAGGACCGAACATTTTCCCTACGCTGCCCGTCCCTTTCTTTTGTACAGCAAAAAGGCAAAACAAAATTACAACTGTGAGAGGTATAACATAGGGCTCGAAAAAAGGAGTGGCAATTTTTAAACCCTCAACTGCCGATAAAACTGATATTGCCGGGGTGATGATACCATCCCCGTATAATAGCGAAGCGCCGAAAATTCCCAGAGAAACTATTACCAGCGCCGATTTTGATTTTCCTGAAGGTTTTACTAATGCCATTAAGGCAAGTATTCCGCCCTCACCATCATTATCTGCGCGAAGTATTACTACAAGATACTTTATAGTAACTACAATAATGAGCGACCAGAATATTAATGATAGTACGCCCAGTACATTATCGTGAGTTGGCATTAATCCATAATGTCCGCTAAAACACTCCCGCAAAGCATATAAAGGGCTTGTGCCTATATCGCCATACACAACTCCTAATGCTCCCAGACTGAGAGCAAGTAAATATTTTAAGCTTGATTTACCGTGGTGTGAATTACTACTGTGGTAGTCCGAATCGGTATTTCCGCCCGCATCTTTTTGGGCGGCGTCAGAACCAGATGTGTCCAATTAATTTCTTTAGTTTCAAAATAAATCTTCTTAAACTTAAAATAATTAAAAATAATTTTAAAGATATAAGTTAATAATAGATTGTGGGATATTATTAAAAAATGTATATTGCGCTATTTGCCGGTTACTTTTTTTATTTACGATTCATCCCGACTGCCGTTATTTTTTTTATCTCGTCAAATTTACGCTTGTTGTCATATGAGCTTAAATCAGTTGAGTTATAGCTGTACATTGAGCCGCCGATGATGTATCCTAAAATCGCTCCTGTGCTTCCCCAGACTGCTAAAGGAATAACGATTGAATTTATATTTCCCTGATTAAATTTTCCGCTGCCTTTATCGTACTCTTTAGCCAGAAGAGCCAAAAGCGTGCCTCCAACCGCTCCTATCCCCAATCCAAGCGCTGCTCCGAAAGTTTCCTGCCTGCCTGTTGCGTATCCTATAGACTTAACATTTTTTAGAGGTATCACTACAAATTTTGAAACAGCGTTCGGGTTCTTTTCAGTAGGATATTTTTTTCTAATTGTCAAATATTTTGAGGTAAGAATATCCAGATAAACTTCATTATCCGTAGTATATTGGTTTAAAGAAAAGAGAGATTTTTTGTATTCGTAATACGTAATAGTAAAAACTGCCGGAGTATGTAAGCTGATGGAATCAGATTGGGCAAAAGCGTATCTTGATAACAAAATAAATGCTAGGAGAAAAAAAATTTTAGTTTTCATTTTATTGTCTGACAAATTTATTATTTTCGTTAATAGTCATCGGGTTTTTATCGAACCATTTAATAAACTTATTCCACGTTTCCTGATTTTTGTTCTGCCACTCAGCTTGGTCTTTTCTATCGCCATCGTATAATATCCAGTAATTATATGCTTCAAGAAATCCTGCGTCTTTAACTTTTTTCTGGTACTTAAAAACTATGTTAGGGAATATTTTGTCGTAACCTTCCTTATAATAAAAGTCGAGATAGTTTGTTCTGATTTCATTCAAGGATTTTAAATCAATTTTGTTTTGCCCTACAGCTGATAAAGCCATAGGAAATTCATAGCCCTTTACTTTAAACGAATTCATAAGCTTGTCTGCTTCGATTTTACTTGACTGAACATCGTCTGTATTTGAAAGATGTGTTTTGATGGCATTGTCTTCAAATTCAAACCCATCTTTATAAACATCGAACATTAATTTGCTAATGTTTTCAGTTCGTTTTGAATTTTTCTCAAGATTAAGAAATATTTCCCCATATATTAAAGCCCAGATTCTGTCTTTAGTATCTGCCCATAAAATTGAAGCCCAATAATAATTTGAAGGATGTGTCGGGGCTACTTCAATGCCTTTTTCAAAAAACTTTAATGCTTTATCATATTTTTTTTCATCTAACTTCACTACTCCAAGTTCAAGATATATTGATCCTGACTTAGGAAACTTTTTTAAGCCTGCTTCATAAGTTTCAATGGCTTTATCCCTATCGTTTGTTAAATCATAGGCATTGCCCAATAAAGCGAAATATCTGTCTTCTGCGTCCGGCATGTTCTTTATCTTTTCTAAGATGACTATTGCTTTATCGTATTTTTTTTGTGCATAGTAAGCATATGCAATTTCATATTGAGGCGCACTGCTTGACGGATCAAGTTTTTGTACTTCTTCAAACAGCTTTATGCCCTCATCATATTTTCCGGCATCAACTAGTTTAATCGCTTCAGTAAACTTAGTTTTTGCTTCTTCTGTTTGTGGAAATGTAATACTATAAAATGCTAATAACAAAAAAAGAAGAAAATATTTCATAAATTAATTTTTTTTACAATTTATATTATGAAAATACTGTAAATAAATTAATTTATCTATATAAAATCAGCGGCGGAAGCATTTATGGAATGCGATAGTGCTTGTATTCATTAAAAATAAAAAACCCGCTCGGTTTTCATCAAGCGGGTCAATCTTAAATCTAAAATCCTATTTTCAAATTCGCATAGAAATTTCTCGTAGCAGCGGGAATCCAGTTTGGAGCGCCTGTGTAATCAACTCCTCCTGTTGTTTCGTAAAGCTTATCAAATATATTGTTCACTTTTATCTCGATGTCAAAACTTCTGATTGATTTCTTTAATGATTTATCGGATATAATACTCATTAAGTTATAAGAAATTCCCCCGTTAAAAACTACATACGGCTCTATGAATTTATTTACATAGCCCGGCGTAGTTTGCGCGGCAGGATTTTTCCTTTCGTTTTCCGAGTTATCAAGATATTGTTTTCCAATGTGCTGCATGGTGATATAAGCATTAAAGACTCCTTTATCGGAATAATTCAAAGAAAGGTTTCCCATTACGGAAGGATTTAACAAAATCTGATTTCCCGAATAATCATTGCCGTAAATTACGTTTCCGGCAGAATCTCTTCCAAGAATTTCAGTGTACTCTTTAAAATAATTATCGGATAAAGTTAAGTTGTAATCGAATGAAAAATTATTCCATCCTTTATATAGGTAAAACGGAATGAATGAATATTCAAATTCAATTCCCTTGTGCACAGATCTTCCCGCGTTTCCGTTAATCGGCTGCCCTACATTATCGAGCTGCCCGTTACTTACGATTTCATTTTTGAAATCCATCCAATAGAAATTTAAACTTGCGTTGGTAGCAGGAGATTTGTAGTTAATACCGAATTCATAATCGAGCATTTCTTCGGGCTTCACAAGCGGGTCTTGATAAATTTTGTTTACTGTATCTATCACTCTGAAGTTTGGTGTTGAGTAAGGGCTTTCGGCATCGTAAATATCTTTCAGGCGCGGTTCGCGTTTGGCATAAGAAACATTTGCAAAAAATCTGAGATTGTAGGGACCGATTAAATTTATACCTACTCTCGGAGTAAAGAAATCATAATTCACATCAAAAGTGTATGGCTTGAACTTATCATTATCAAGCGAGTACCTATGATTTGCATACTGTAAGCCGATCATACCGGTCAGGAAATTATTAAAGTTATAAACTTCATTTGCGTAAATTGAAAGCGTGCGCTTCTTTCCATTATAATAGTAATATTGATAGTTTGGCGGAGTACCGTCAGGGAGCGCATTTGCAAAAGCAATTTCGCCGTAGTGTTCTGATTTATGAATTCTCATTTCTCCGCCAAGTACAAGTGTTCCCTTGTTGTGTGAAATCTGAACTTTCGGAAACCAGCCGTAATCATTGTTATTCACATGCAGCTTTGTTACAATATCACTTTTGTCTATTACAAATCCATGGGCAGGGTCATAGTAAAAGCTGCCGTCGGGGTTGTGCTGATAGTATAAAGAATTGAATGTAGTTGTATCTGAAACATAAAACGGATTCAATCTGAAATAAGAAAAATCATATCCCCATATTGCCGGATAAGAGGTTACAAAATAACCTTCGCCTCTTATATAATTAATTGTATTTGAGATGTAAACGTTTTTTGACGGCTGCCAGTTATAGATAAGCTCATAGTGAGGCTGGTTGTAATTATCGGACTCGTCTTTATATGTTAATGGATTGTATCTTCTGTCAACGAGTTTATCACCGGTAACTTGTCCCTCCAGATAATCTTTTGTAATCCCGAGGTAAGCAAGGTGATTTTTTATCGGGCTGCCATAGGCATTCAGCTTTAAAGTTGAATTGGAAAATATTTTCGTTGCGCCAATGAAATATGACCAGTGGTCTGACCATGACAGGTCTCTGTATCCGTCTGTCAAAGTTCTTGAAAATTTTCCGTAAAAGCCAAAATTATTTTTTGTCAACCCTGAAGAATATTCTAAAGAATATTTTCGTGAGTTATAATCACCGAATCCGGCATCAACATTTAAGAAATTCCTCTTCGCATAATCAATTGTTTGAATATTTATTACACCGCCTATAGAAGAAGTGCCATACAATGCTGTTCCTATACCCCTCTGCACTTGAATATTTTCTACAGAAGAAGTTATATCCGACAAATCAACCCAGTAAACCTGATGATCTTCGGCATCGTTTTGTGGAGTGCCGTTTATTAGAATGGATATTCTTCTTTGGTCAAATCCCCTAAGAGAAAGATACGAGTATCCGACCGACGCGCCCGATTCGGAATAAGACTTCAAACTTGTCTTTCCGTTGAGGAACATAGGCAAGTCCTGCATCCAGTATTTTTCTGTGATTTCATCACGTTTTATATCCTGAAATGCAACAGGAGTTTTTCGTTCAATGCCTTTCAGAGCATCTACTTCAATTGTTTGTGTTTGAAAAGTTGAATCGGTTTCCTCCTGCGAAAATACAGAGTTAAAAGAAAAAAAAGAACAAAGAATTAAAAAAAAGTATTTCATTTTACTTAAAATAAAAAACGCTTACATCTTTCTTGAACCTGAAAAAATAAGAAAAATATAAGCGTTGAATCAAATGTTATTCCTACGCCGGTACTAACCGGATCAGGTTCGTGGGTGTAATCTCAGCCGTTATCTTAGGAATAAAATAAGCGGCACCCCAAAACAAAAAAAATTATTTATAAAGAACTATAGACCGTAATCAGCCGGGTTTACGACAAGCAGAAGAGTCGTTCCGTTGCGGGTATAAAGTTTTCCATGGTCAGACCCCGGTTCAGCATGATGGAAGTCCCCCGGACCTAAAACTCTTCCCTCTGCCTGAAAATCTCCCTCAAGTATAAGGCATTCTTCGGGGGATGTATGATGATGTTCGGGATATTCAGTTTCTGCAGGTACTTTCATCATAAGCATTGCATAACCGTTATCGTGATTAACGGATAATACTTTTACTTTTATTGCATTAACAAGAGGGTGGTCAAACCAATCGTTAGTAGGATCTGCAAACTTAAAATCAAAGTCTTCGGTATTTTCTTTTTTAGGTGATGCTTTTATCCTTGCCATAATCTTATCCTTCAATCCTGCTGAAGGTGATTTTAGGCGTGATGGATTATTTATTAAAGCATCATTTATTCTTTCGATTAAATTATTAACATCCGAAGCAAGAAATGCCTCGCTGAATCCTGCATTCTTGAGGGATGAAATTAATTTTTCTCTTTCAGATTCACTAAGAGCGCCAACCGAATTTAATATTATGTCGTCTTGCATAATTCTCTCCTAAATCAATTTAAGTGTTTTAAACGTTCTCTTAAAATCATCATCGCTGACCTGATTTTAGTTTTGACCGTTCCTAAAGGAATATTAAAATGAGCCGAAAGTTCTGAATGAGAAAAGCCCTGATAATAAGCATATTCTATCAACTTTTTCTGTGTCTCATCTAACTCACTTATAGCTTCCAGAACGTCCTTTTGTTCCTGCCCTGCCGATGCAATGAACTCAGGATTATTTTTTTTGTAATCTTCGTTAAGGTCAATAATTAAGGTTTCATTTGTTTCCTCAATGTCTGTATTCTGCTTGCGCGCGCGGAGCTTATCTATTGCCTTATTCCTACAAATACGAGTCATCCATGAGATTGGATTTCCCAATCTTTCGTCGTAAGTATCTATTTTATCCCATATTAAAAAAAACGCCTCCTGCAAGACATCTTCTGCTTCTGCCTCATCCTTCAAAATGAAATAGACGGTAGTAAAGAGGTATTTATTGTAAAAATCATAAAGCTCGCCTATTGCAGACTCATCTCCCGAAGAAATTCTTCGTAATAAATTGATGTCTCTTTTAGTATTTTCGTGAGGAGTTGTTGACAAAGCGCATTAAATAAACAATTAAAAATAAGATATTTTAACAATACTTGCAGGGGATAAATAGGTATTCATTATCAGCTAAACTAATAGTTTATAATCACAGGTTCTTTATAAAGCTGTATTCCAAAAAACTGCTTTACTTTTGATTCGATTTCGTTTGCCAGTTCAAGAAGCTGTCCGGTTGTGCATCCACGGTTTACCAGCGCCAGAGAGTGTTTGTCTGAAATCGCTGCTCCGTTTTTATTATACCCTTTATAGAAACCGGAATTTTCTATGAGCCATGCAGCTGGTATTTTATATCCATTTTCTGTCTTAAAAATTTTTGGCTTGAGAGGAAAATGGAATAAATTCTCTTCAAATATTTTATACTCTTCTTCGTTTAAAACAGGATTTAAAAAGAAAGAACCGCATGAAACAGTATTTGCATCGTTTGAATCAACTACCATAGATTTTCTTCTGCGTATCTCTAAAATTTTTTCTCTTACAAACTTTAACTTATCGGTATTAGAAAGATTGTTGTAGTTATTATCTTTTTGAATTTCATCTGCCAGATCTTTGTATCTTACATTCGGCTCTCTGTTAAGGTGTAATTTAAAAATAACTTCAGTTACAATATATTTGTTTTTTTGCTCACGTTTGAAAATGCTTGTTCTGTATCCGAAACCGCATTCATGGTTATTAAAAGTAACAAGTGAATTATCCTCGATTCGATATGCTTCTATTCCCAGAATAACATCTGAAACTTCCTGCCCGTATGCTCCCACGTTTTGAATAGGTGTTGCTCCTGTGCTTCCCGGAATACCTGATAGGCATTCAATTCCCTGAAAACCTTCATTCACGCAAAACTTTACGACCTCATCCCAGTTGTTTCCTGCTCCGACTTTCAATATAACATCTTCGCCGAATACTTCATAAGAAAACTCTTTGATGTGATTTCTTAAAACAATCCCTTTATAGCCTTCATCCGGGAAAATAATATTGCTTCCTCCCCCGGTAATTTGCGCGGGGAGCTTTTCATTTTTTGCAAAGAGGAGAAGCTCTTTGAGTTCAAAAATGTTATTGAATTGCGCG
Source organism: Bacteroidota bacterium (assembly GCA_018266845.1). Taxonomy (GTDB): domain Bacteria; phylum Bacteroidota; class Ignavibacteria; order Tepidaquicellales; family Tepidaquicellaceae; genus JAFDZO01. Next base: position 41,965 of record JAFDZO010000002.1, read on the forward strand.
AAATATTTTGCAGTGCCGCCTAATTTTATTGTTGTTATATCAGAAAGCCGTACTTCTGATTTTAGAATGTTTATCAATAATTCACGAGTTTAATAATTTGCAAATATTTTCTCTTATGAGAGGATAATCTTTTTTCACTAATGTCCAAATCACATCGGTATTAACAGCATTCAGCAGGGAATGCGAGAGTCGCCTTCTTGTCCTTATAATGTAATTCCAGTTCACTTCTTCATTTGAAAGGCGGAATTCTCCGGTGATAGCCCGGCAATTTTTTCCGATGGAATCAATTTCTTTAAGAACAGAGATAATTTTTTCAGAATCATTTTTAAAATTACTATAGTCAATGTGTTCTGTGATTTCGGAAATTTTATCAAACGAATCCAGAATTTCTTTTACGATTATTTTATCGTCTCTTTCAAACATAAACTACTTTTTTCTTTATTCCGTTTCTTAGTGCTTCATCTTTTATATTTTCAAGCCCGTCTTCAGTTAAGATTTCTGCATCAACGTTCAGCACACTTTCAATAAATTCAGCGAAGTCAATGAAGTACATTCCGATTGGTTTTTCAGTATGAATTAAAAAGTCAACCTGTCTTACTCCCTTGTTTTCACCGGAATAATTGAAAATTCCGATTTTGCTAATCCCATACTTGCTTTCAATGAAAGGCTTTTGCGAGTTGATAATTTCCGTTACTTCCCGGTAAGAATAGCTCATTTTGTTTTGTATAAAAGTGCTGTGCAGTACGCCGAGCATCCCTTTTTTGCTCCGACAAATCCAAGACCTTCTGAAGTAGTAGCTTTGATAGAAATATTTTTTGTCTTGAGGATTTTGGAAATACTCTCTTTCATCTGCTCAGTGTATTTGTAAATTTTTGGCTCTTCAAGAATAATGGCGCAATCAATATTTTCGATTTTATATTTTTTCTTTTTAATAAGCTTATAAGACTCTTCTAATAGAATAAGACTTGAAATATTTTTGTATTTATTATCAGTATTAGGAAACTGGTGCCCAATATCTTTATAACCGCATGCGCCTAAAATTGCATCGCAGATTGCATGCAGCAGCACATCGGCATCGGAGTGCCCTTCAAGCCCTTTGGTGTGCGGAATCTCCACTCCGCCCAAAATGAGCTTTCTGCCTTTAACAAGGCGATGCACATCATAACCGAAGCCGACTCTGAAATTTGCCATTAGATTTGAAAAATTTAAATAAAAATAGAGACATTTTTTTAAAAATTTAATGAATAAACAATTCCGATTTTTCATCCGGCTTATAGGGTCGCCCTCCGTCCCGATTTTTCAAATCGGGACGGAGGGCGACCTTCATGAAATTTAGTAAAACGTCAATCACAATTTGAAACTTGAAACTCAGGCAATACAATCTTAATTTTGTTTTCCAAGTAAAACATTATGAATTACTCTACCAATAAAAATTTTGCAATTGAGCAAGACTTAAACGACACGCTAAAAGGCTATCGCGATAAATTTTTCATTCCGAAAAATAAAGAAGGCAAAGAGCAGATTTATTTCTGTGGCAACTCGCTGGGACTTCAGCCCAAAACAGTCCGTGCTTATGTTGAGCAGGAACTGAAGGACTGGGAGCTTATGGGAATCGAAGGAGTTACCCATGCAAGAAATCCTTGGCTGCCTTATCATGAGTTTCTCACAAAGCAGGCTGCGCATTTAGTAGGGGCTAAGGAAAGCGAAGTTGTGAATATGAACACGCTTTCAGTTAATCTCCACTTGATGATGGTTTCATTTTACAGACCAACTGCTGAACGGAACAAAATTTTTATCGAAGGAACGGCATTTCCGTCAGACCAGTACGCAGTTAAATCTCAATTAAGGTTTCATGGATACGATGAAAATTCGCTCATTGAAATCTTTCCTAAGCAGGGAGATACCTATATAAAAACTGAGGACATTCTTAGTATTATAGAGAACGAAGGGGGTAAAATTGCTTTAATAATGTTTGCCGGAGTAAATTATTACACGGGGCAATTATTTGACCTTCAAAAGATTACTGAAGCCGGGCATAAAAAAGGCTGCTTGGTCGGATTTGACTTAGCCCACGCTGCGGGGAACATTGATGTTCAGCTTCATGACTGGAACATTGACTTCGCAGTCTGGTGCAATTACAAATATGTTAACGGCGGTCCCGGAGCTATTGCCGGAGCGTTTGTTCACGAAAGGCATCACGCTGATAAAAACATTCCGCGCTTTGAAGGCTGGTGGGGCAATGACAAGCAGACCCGGTTTTTAATGCGTCCCGATTTCGTTCCGATTCCCACCGTCGAAAGCTGGCAGCTTAGCAATCCGCCGATTTTACAGCTTGCTTCTTTAAAAGCGTCGCTTGATATTTTTGAAGAAGCCGGGATAAAGAATCTCAGGGCAAAGAGTAAAACTCTTACCGGTTACCTTGAATACCTCATCAGAGAAAACGGGCTGCTCGACAAACTGGAAATCCTCACTCCCTCCGACCCGGAGCAAAGAGGCTGCCAATTATCGCTCAGATTTTTGCGCAATGGCAGGGAGGTCTTTAACAAGCTCATCGCAAGCGATGTGATTTGCGACTGGCGCGAGCCGGATGTAATCCGCATTGCTCCTACTCCACTATATAACAGGTTTGAAGAAGTTTGGGAGTTTATTGAGATAGTAAAGAGCGTAATTTGAAGTATTTGAGGTGAAAAAAACCGATTTTTAAGGGGCTTAAATCTTGTAAAAACATATATCAAAACTTACGCCCCCTCGTAAGTTTTTCCTTAAAGTATTGTTTAAACAATTCTGAATATTTTGAGAATTTTGTTAAATCTCAAGTATTAAAAAAGAACCTCCATAATTTAATAATTAGCAGACACTTTTCAAATACAATGCTGCCTATTACTATATATAGGTAAATTTTTTCGAAATTTACTTGACAGGAAATTTATATTATGTGGATTGAAATGCAGAGGGGACAAAGATAAAGGTATGAAAGAAGTATGGCTTTGATAAGTTTAGCCCTGATGGGCTTCATTGAGTTCTTTTGAACCCCCACCCTAAAGGGTGGGGTTACTTTCATTTCATCTTATAATGTGGAATTATTTTTTCTTCCCCTAAAGGGTGGTTAGGATTTTATGAATAATAAAATTGAGTTAAGATTTTTTTCCATTCCAAAGCAGCAGTTTGGAAAGGATAATTTTGAAAAGTTTTAAAGAAGAGTATAATGAATTTATGAAAGAAGTATGGCTTTGATAAGTTTAGCCCTGAAGGGCTTCATTGAGTTTTTTTGTAACCCCACCCTAAAGGGTGGGGTTACTGTTTCGCCGTCAAACGGAGTTTGACTTTATATTTCCGTCCCAAACGGGGTTTGGGACGGAGAACTAAAAACGACTTTTCGCGCAATCTCTAAAGGGTGGGGTTACTTTCATTTCATCTTATAATGTGGAATTATTTTTCTTTCCCTAAAGGGTGGGGTTACTGCTATATGAGCCGTCAAACGGAGTTTAGCTTTACATGTATTTCCCAAGCCGGAGCTTGGGAAACAGCAGATATTAGAATAGTAAAAATTACTTCACAACCTCTTCAGCTCATAACCATCTTTGCTATCCTTCACTTCGTAACCCATTTCTTTTATTTTATTTCTTAGCTCATCTGATAGCGCAAAGTTCTTATCCTTCTTTGCCTGCATTCTCTGCCCGGCTAAAGATTTTACTTCACCGGGAATATCATCCGCAGCCTCTGCTTTTTCAATTTTATCAAGCTGCAAGCCGAAGACTTTATCAAAATCATAAGCAAGCTCTAATCTCTGATTCGCGGAAAGTGTATCATCTTTTAACATTGTCCATAGCACTGCAAGCGCTTCAGTTATTCCTAAGTCATTATTAATTTTCTCTAAAAATTTTTCCTTATAGTTGTTCGGAGTATCAGTCAGATTTTCATTTGCAGCTTTTTCTTTTAAAGATAAAATTCTTTCTTTCAGTTTTTCATAGGCATTCTTCGCGCCCTGCAAACCTTCTTCGCTGAAATTAAGTTTTTTTCTGTAATGAGCATTGAGCAAAAAATATCTGTAGTGCATCGGTTCAAAACCTTCTTCTTTCAGCCGAGCTATTGTTAGCGTTCCTCCTTTTGACTTTGACATCTTTTCATCACCCATTAAAAGAAACTCGCCATGCACCCAGTAGTTAACGAATTTTTCTCCGTTAGCTGCTTCTGACTGCGCAATTTCGTTTGTATGGTGAACGGGAATATGGTCAACTCCTCCGCAATGAATATCGAAATGATTTCCAAGCAATTTTTTGCTCATGGCAGAGCACTCAAGATGCCAGCCCGGAAAACCTTTTCCCCATGGTGAATCCCATTCCATCTGCCGTTTTTCATTTTTGGGAGAAAATTTCCAGACGGAAAAATCCGTAGGATTTTTTTTCTCCTCGGAAAACTCAACTCGTTCGCCTGCTCTTAATCCTTCTATATCAAGCCGCGCCATTTTTCCGTAATCGGGAAACTTGGATGTATCGTAATAAACTCCGTCAGATGTTACATAAGTAAATCCTTTTGCTTCGAGTTCCTTCACCATTTCTATCTGCTCCTGAATGTATTCAGTGGCTTTCGGAAAAGTATTTGGAGGAATAATATTGAGAAGCTCCATATCCTTCATAAAAATGTCTGTAAAAAATTTTGAAACTTCCCAGACAGTTTTTCCTTCTTCGGCTGCTTTCTTTTCCATTTTATCATCGCCTGAATCTTCATCCGAAGTTAAGTGCCCTACATCGGTAATATTCATAACGTGAGTTACATCATAGCCGTTGTATTGTAAAACTCTTTTTAAAATATCTTCAAAAAAGAATGAACGAAAATTTCCTATATGCTGATAGCCGTAAACAGTAGGACCGCAGCAATACATTTTCACTTTGCCATTTTCTATAGGAACAAATTCTTCTACTGATCTTGAAGCTGTATTGTATAGTTTCACAAATTCTGCCTTTCGTTATTATTGCCTAAATTTAAAAATGAGTTTAAAAAAATGTAAGTCGAATTAAAAATCATAAAAAAGGGGAGAAGATTCATTAAAAGTAGATGAGGTAGTATTGTAAATTGTGTAAGCAAACAAATTCCGGCAATCATTTATGGAGACGCAAAGTATTGCGTCTCTACGTTTTGTTAATGCCTTAAACTTCTTCCCAATTTTTCTTTAAAAACTAATTCCGGCAATCATTTATAGAGACGCAAAGTATTGCGTCTCTACGTTTTGCTGATGCCTTAACCTTCTTTCCTGTTTTTCTTTTAAAACAAATTCCGGCAGTCGTTTGTAGAGCGGGAAGTATTGCGTCTCTACGTTTTGTTGATGTCTTAACCTTCTTTCCTGTTTTTCTTTAAAAACAAATTCCGGCAATCATTTGTAGAGACGCAAAGTATTGTGTCTCTACGTTTTGTTAATGCCTTAAACTTCTTCCCAATTTTTCTTTAAAAACTAATTCCGGCAATCATTTATAGAGACGCAAAGTATTGCGTCTCTACGTTTTGCTGATGCCTTAACCTTCTTTCCTGTTTTTCTTTTAAAACAAATTCCGGCAGTCGTTTGTAGAGGGGGAAGTATTGCGTCTCTACGTTTTGCTGATGCCTTAAACTTCTTCCCAATTTTTCTTTAAAAACTAATTCCGGCAATCATTTATAGAGACGCAAAGTATTGCGTCTCTACGTTTTGCTGATGCCTTAACCTTCTTTCCTGTTTTTCTTTAAAAACAAATTCCGGCAGTCGTTTGTAGAGACGCAAAGTATTGTGTCTCTTCGTTTTGCTGATGCCTTAAACTTCTTTCCTGTTTTTCTTTTAAAGCCAATTCCGGCAGTCATTTATGGAGACGCAAAGTATTGCGTCTCTACGATTTGCAAATGCGCTTTGAACTCCTCTCTAAGTTTAAGGGAGAGAGCTTGAATTTAATTTTCATGATTTTCACACAGTCTCTACTTCTAAGAGATGAATACAAAAGAATTTTTTGAAAATGAACAGCAGCGGAATTTGTTTCCGAGTCTGGAAATGCAAACAATCCTCAAAATCTTTCCAACTAGTTTTATCAAAACACAGCGCACGGGGTGTTTCATTGTAATTCATTTTAAAAACAATGATTTGGAGCGGCGCAAGTAAGAAAACTAAAAAAATTTCTTAAACATTTAAAAAAAACTTTCTTTGATAACGCGCGGATTTGTAAATAATTTGCAGTATAATTTTTAAACTCGATATGAATTTACATAAGAATCTTATAAAATTTCTTCTCAGAAAATTATTAATCTTCTCCCTGATAGTAATTTTCATCGCATTATTTTTTAACATTTCTTTCTCCCAGACGCTAAATGATTACAAAGCCATTGCTTCAGGAAATTGGGGAACTGCGGCAAACTGGCAGAGATACAACGGGTCTTCGTGGGTAGCAGCGGGAACTTCCCCTTCCAATACATCTGAGACTGTAACAATTTCTTTTGGAACAACAATTACTTTGGATGTTAATCTCTCTCTTGACCAGCTTGTGATTAACGGCACATTGTCTTTAAATGCCGGGGACTCTCTAAACATTGTTAACGGCAGCGGCACAGACCTCACTCTTACGGGAATAATTAACGGAGCGGGAAATATTTTTGTAAACAGCGGAGCTTTGGTTGACATGCAGAGCGGAACTCTGACAGGAGCAGGTATAATGACTGTAAGCTCCGGCGGCACATTCAGTATTTCCAACTCGACTGTTACTATAGACAGAGTGTTAAACAATAACGGAACAGTGAACTGGAATTCGGGCACTATCAGCGGGTCTGGAACGTTCAACAACAATAATATTTTTAATAACCAGACTGTCTTTGGAAGCTCATTCAATAATACTTTTAACAACTACTCAACCTTTACAAAAAATTCTAACAATCAGAATATTTTTTTCGGTGTTTTCAATAATACGGGAACTGTAAATATTCAGCAGGGAAATATTACGCTGGGAATTCAATCAGGTACACACTCAATAGGAGGAGCGTTTAACGTTTCTTCAGGAGCGATTTTACAGCTGGGGCAGAATTCGTTTACAAATTTTAATGTCAGCGCTTCTGTTGCGGGAGCGGGAACAATAGTGTGTTACTCGACTGCGGCAGTAAATTTTTTAAGCTCGTGCATATACAATGTAACAGGAACAACTACTGCGCAATTAGGCACTATGAATTTCAACGCAGGAATGACACTTACCAATGCGGGGAATATTTCTCCGGCAGGCGGAACAATTGTTTTTCCTGCGGGCTTGACAGTAAACGGTTATGGTTCATCTTTAAACATTACTGCCGGAGGAACGTTTAGCGCAAATTGCGGAAAGACTTTCAGCTTTCAAAAAGTGTTTGTGCTCGGCTACATTAACGGGTCGGATAGCATTATTGTAACTGATTCCTTAAGCCTTTCCTCCGGTTCACTTACCGGAACCGGCGCGATTACTCTGAACTCAGGAGGAGTTGCTGCAATTTTTAATAACGGCTGCACGTTTGATAAATCTTTCTTCAATAACGGAACAGTAAACTGGACTGCATCAAGCATTTTCGGTTCGGGCGTTGTTTACAATAATTCTGTTATTAACATTTCAGGAACTGCTTTAACGTGCTATCCGCAAATCATTAATCAAAATACAATAAATAAATCTTCCAATACGGCAAGCGTATTTCCGGGCGGGTTTACGAACGGCTCTTCCGCAGTAATAAATATAACTGCCGGTTCGATTATGTCATCGGCGAACACAAACACTTATTCAATTGCAGGGACGGTTAATATAGCATCCGGCACATATCTTCAGTTGGGAAATTCTTCTACGGCGACTTATAATGTATCGGGAACTATTGCAGGCGCGGGAAGCTTTTACTGCCACACCGCAAACGTGAATCTTAATTCGGGATGTAATTATAACATCACCGGTACTACAGGAACGTATTCGGGAAATATGAATTTTAACTCCGTAGTAACTTTGACTAATATAGGGACTATTACCTCCGTAAACGGAACGCTGAATTTGCAGCCCGGGCTATTCGTGCCTGCATATGGAACTTCACTCTCGGCTACGGGAGGAGCGGTAATAAATTTTAATACAGGGCAGAAGTTTCAATTCGCCTCTATTAATTTGAACGGCACAATTGCAGGCAGCGATACTATCGTACTCTCGGGAAATATGACATTTTCGGGAGCGACACTTTCCGGTTCGGGACCATTTAATATGCTGAGCGGTTCCGTGATGGATATAGTGAATAATGCCGTTACAGTAAATAAAACGATTAACAACAGCGGAACTATAAACTGGATGCAGACGGGTATTAACGGTTCGGGAGTTATCAACAACAATAATGTTTTTAATATTTCGACTAATGCTAATTACGGGTGCTATACTTTGGTGAATAACAATTCGGTGATAAATAAGGGGACAAATTCTTCGCCGGTGCTTTTAGGCGGATGCAATAATTCGGGAACAGTAAATGTTACTTCAGGCAGTCTGATTATAACTCCCACAACGGGAACGTTCACAAGCAGCGGCACATTTAATGTAAGCGCATCATGCGGATTAACGATGGGGCAGGTTTCGGGCACTGCATCGCATAATGTTAACGGAACGGTTGCAGGCGCGGGTTCAGTAACGTTAAGCGCGCAGACTGTTACTTTCGGCGCGGCTTCGGTTTACAATGTTTCGGGAAGCACCATTGCAAGTTTAGGTACCGTGAATTTGAATTCTGCCATGACCTTAACCAACATGGGAAGCCTGACAGTTTCGGGAGCAACAGTGAACTTTCCGGCAGGGCTTACCATAGGAGCAATCGGCAGCACTTTAACATTTTCATCGGGCACGATTAACTTTAATACGGGAAGAAGCAAAACGTTTAATCAAATTGACTTAGGCGGCACGTTTGCAGGAACTGATACCGTGTTTGTAAATACCACTCTCAATTGGAATGCGAATGGCTTTAACAATACGGGAGTTTTGAAGTCAGGCGGTACAGCTATAATTAACAACAATACAGTAAACGTAAGCGGCACATTCATAAATAACGGAACTGTGAACTGGACGATTTTACAAATATCAGGCGCAGGCAGTTTTTACAATAATAACATTTTTAATATCAATACTACATCGGCTTATACCTTATCTCCAAATCTCATTAACAACGGGACGATAAATAAAAACACGGCGAACATAAATGCTTTTGCAGGAACGTTTACCAACAATGGATTTTTAAATATCAACTCAGGCGGTATCAGCGCAGGCAACGGAACGAACTTGAATCCTGCATCTATCACGCTGTCTAACAATACTACCTTTGCAGTTAACAACGGCACATTTGTTACAACGGGTTTAATGACTATCCCTCCAAACAGCTTTATAAACGGGAATGGCGTTTTCACTTACAATGCAGCTAACTTAGTAAACGACGGGACGATTTCTGTATCAACATTTCAGTTTGATTCTGTTACAAATATTTCAGGCAGCGGGGCGCTGAACGTAGTGAATTGTAATTTTCTCAACGGGTGTGTTTGTACGCTTACTTCCAACCATCAGTTTAAAAATATTAACATTAACAGCGGAGGAAGTTTTAATCTTAACGGGCTAAAGGCAAGCTTTAACGGCACGGGAACTACTATTATAACTAACGGCACTTTCAATACAAACAACAGCACAATAGAATACAACGCTACAAGCCAGCAGACAATATCTACTGCAAACATTTCTTATAAAAATCTTTTGATAAATAATACAGCAGGGTGCATACTGACTAATCTTTTGAATGTAAATGACACATTAAATGTACAAACAGGATTTTTAAATCTTAATCAGAATAATATCGTGCTCAGCAGCGTTGGCTTCCTGCGGGAAAATCCCGGCTGCACAGTGAGAGGGGTGAACGGAACAATTTCTACCACGCGCAATCTGGACTCATTAAGCGCAGTTGATGTGGCAGGGCTTGGAGCAGCTATTACTACAAGTAAAGTTTTAGGCGCTGCTACAATCAGCAGGGGACACGGCACATATACAATTAACGGAAGCTCAAGCGTTTCGCGATACTATAATATTTCAACGGCTAATAATACTAATCTTAGTGCAACGCTGAGATTTCACTATGACAATTCGGAGCTTAACGGCTTGAACGAAAATCTCACCGCGCTTTTCAGGTCAACCAATGCGGGCGCTAACTGGTTTATTGCAGGAGGAACGAAAGATACCGCTAATAATAATATTACATTGCAGGGAGTAAACTCGTTCTCGTATTGGACAGTGGGGAGCAATCCTCTTGCTGTATCAATTAACTTTACGGCGATTATAGACGGCTTGTACAATACCGGCACGGGTATGCTAAATAAAAAGGACACAGTTACGGCTTACTTGCGAAACTCGTTCGCTCCCTATTCAATAATTGATTCGGCAAAATTTTTAATAGACTCGGTTACATTTTCCGGTTTGGCGTATTTTAATAATACTCCTTCGGGCGCTTATTATTATTCGCTGAAGTATAAGAATTCGATAGAAACATGGAGCAAGGCGGGGGGAGAAACTTACACTGCCGGAAGCTCAATGTCTTACGATTTTACTTCTGCACAATCCCAATCATACGGAAACAGCACTGTACTTAAAAATGGAAAGTACTGTATGGTCAGCGGTGATATTAATCAGGACGGATTTGTAAACGGAAATGATTTCACTGCCTTCTCGCAGCAGTTCGGGCAGACAGGAGTTTTAACCGCTGACCTGAACGGTGATAACGTAGTGAACGGAAATGATTTCACAACATTTTCAGCGAGCTTCGGAAAACAAAGCTCGCATCCGTAAATCACTTTTTATTTTGCTTTATAAGGCTGTTTAGCTTGCTTAGCAGCCACTCCTTATTGTAGAAGTTACCCGATGAAATATTATCGTGAAAAAGCTCCAGCTCTTCTGCGTCGGGCTTCTTTCTCAGCTTTACAAGCTTGCTGAGATTTTTATTAAAGATTGAGAAAGGTTCTTTTCTTTCCGCGGGAATTAGTTTGTCGTTTTTAATAAAATGACGGAATGTATCCATTGAAGATTCAAGGGTTGAATCAAGTTTAAGCTCGAAATATAAGGCATTGAGCAGGCATTTTATGTCGAGCTTCTGGTAAATCTCATCGAACTTAACTTTTGAAATAAGCTCAAGTGATTTTTCAAAGTTATCTATCGTGAACTCGTAAACGCCGAGACAATGAAGATATGTATTTTCTCTATATTGTTCAGGCAGCTCGTGCTTGTATTGATTAATAAACTTTTTTGTCCAGTCGTATTTTTTGAGCCTAAGCCCCAAATCAACTACGCTTTTGTAAAACAAATCCGGCATCATACCTCTATACATATATGCTTTTTTATCAATTTCTGCGTTGTAAATTTCAAACAGTTCATTCTGATATTCCAGCTTTCCTATTTTCGCTTTTCGTTTGCAATAGTTTTCCAGATTTATATAAAACTCTACATAGTCTTCATCTAAAAAAGTATCTTCGTAATCGTGGAGCAGTTTTTTTGCTTTGAAAAAATTTTCTTCTGCGTCAGGTCTTAAAGTCATCATTAAGCAGTAATAGTACATATTTACAAGCGGAACATTTTCATAGTCTTCGGTTTTGTGAGTATAAATTAATTCTTCAAATACTTTAAACTTGTGATGAAGATTGAACTTCATTTTTGTATTAAGGTAATACAAATAGTATTTGAATGTCCTGATAATGTAAGAGTGAGTGAGGTTATCAAAAATTTCAGGAATATTTACCTTGTGAATATATTTTTCATCTCTGTCAAAATAAATTTTCGACATGTTTGATAGATTTTCATATTCAATAGTAAATTTTTTATAATAGTACTCTGCGTATCTTTTATTGCCGGAGTTGAATTTTTTTGCAGCGGATTTATAACTGCGCTCGAACATTTTATTCAGGTTTTTTTCGTTCAAGCCCCACAATAGATGCTCGTCATAACAAAAGGGGCGCTGCTCATAATTTTTTACAGAGATATATTTTTCAGCGGCTTCCTGTAAATAGAACATCAGCAGGCGGATAGTCCCGTCATTGTACTTTGCGCTGTGATAAATTTTTTTGTAAATCTTTTCTTTGGTCAAATTTCCCTTCGTAAAATCCGGGTATTCTTCTTTTATCAGGTTAAACAGCGCCGTTACGTTTTTATTTTTGTTATAGTATGGAGACGCAGCAAAATCTTCAAATTCTTTTATTTCTTTTGGAGAGAATGCTTTAAAAATTTCTATGAGGGTGCTTGAATACATTTTATTCGAACTGTTTTATAAAATTATTGAGCTTTTCTTCTATAGTGGAAATATGTTCTTTTAATCCAGTTATTTCGTGCTCCAATTGTTTAATCTTGTCATCGCTTTGCTTTTTCTCGTTTACGGAATAGCTTTGCTCTGCATCAGAATCTCCCATTAAATGTATTACTCTGCTTTCCTTTTGCCCCGGCATTCTTTCCAGTGTTTTTACCAGCGCTCCTGTTTCTCTTTCCTGAAGCCTTTGCAGGGCTTCCTCAACTTCATCTAACGATCTGAAGTCATACATTCTGTCGGTTCTTGTCCGCAGTTCCCCGGATGTCTGCGCTCCGCGTAAAAGCAGCACGCACATTAACGGCAGTTCCCTTTCATTTAGCATAAAAGGATAGGGAAGCACGTAGCGGTATTTCACAACCCGCGCGCCTTCGGAGATAACTTTTCCCGCAAACCCTTTTTGCATCAGCGAGCTTAAGCCGTTCATCACATCGCTTTCGGAATAATCAGTTACTGGGTTTCTGTTGCTTTTTTGATTGCAGGCATTCGTGAGCGCATTCGGAGTCATCGGGTAATATTCAGGTGTTGTAAGCGATTTTTCAATCAGTGAGCCGAGTATCCTTATTTCAAGTGAGGATAATTTTTCCATCATTGAAGATTTTTAATTAATTCTTTCGTTTTTTTCAAAAGCCATTCTTTTTCATAGGTATTGGGAGTATTTTTTATTTCAAACTCCAAGCCGAAAGCTTCATTTAAAACGCCGTTTTCTTTTACCTTAATTAAATCGTTCGTGAATTTTAAAAAGTTATAATTTCTTTCTTTCCTTATATCAGGGATAAGTGCGTCATTGGATAAAAAATGCCTGTAGCTGTCTATCACTCCCAAAGCGCTGACGAAATTATTTTGCTCATAAAAAATTATCAGCGAAAGAATTTTCATTTCAGTTTTGTAATGAACGTGGTTCACATTTTTTATGTAGTTTAAATGCGCAAGAGCTTCATCAAATCTGTTCTTGTACATCAGCAGCCGGGCTGTATTGAGATGAAAAGCGTTTTCTTTATCTTCAGGATTTATCTTATCAATGTAATCGTTGATAAATTTTTCAGTCCATTCTATTTTGTTTAGCTGAAGCCCTACTATTACAATGTTTTTGAAAAGCATATCATCAAAAAAACCGTCTTCAAATTTTTTATATAAACCTTTTTCGATAATAATGTTATGAATTTCAAACCGCTCCTCTAAAAATTTATCTTTTCCGTTAAAGTATTCACGCACAGCTTTATTGGCAAGCAGTCCTATAGTATTAAACTGAACTCCGAACCTATAATTATCTATTTCATTCAGGGCAATTTCTTTCAGGTCATAGTAGTATTTCTCGCTGTCTTCTTTTGCCAGAAGCAGGGCGGAAAAATGCAGGTTAAGCTCCGGTGTTTTTTTATGAAACCCGCTGCGTTTTAAAAAGCTTATTATTTCATCTAAGAAATTAAATTCAAAATCTAATTTTACCACATTTGCCTGATTATAAAAAAACCGGTATTCCGGCAGGGCAGCAAGAAGATAAAAATTTAAAAGCGAATCGAGCGTTTGCATTTCGTCTTCTTCGTGAAAATCTTTCACATTTAAGAATGCTCTTTTCTTAGAGTTGAAAGCCATCTTTTGCGCCTGAATGCGGTATAAACAGTAAAAATAATACTGGTCTTTCGTTTTTTCTTTTTGAAGAATATCCGTAATCTGCTTCATCTTTTTCTCAACCAGCTTATCGGCGCCTCTTTTGAAATACAGGTCGAGTAAAGTGATTTCATTTTCAATTTCACCTCTAAGCGTATTACAAACGAAGTTTTCGCAAAGTTTACTTAGATTAAAAATCAAAGTTCGCATAAATCCGTCATTATAATCTTTCTTACCGGAAATTGCGGAGTAAACTTGTTCTTTTTCTAAGCCCGGGTCATCAAAATCAGGGTAAAAGCTTTTTATATAATTATAAAGTTTTACTACGTTTTCGTTTTTATTGCTATAAGGAGATTTTATGAATTCACCAAATTCTTTGAATTCTTTAGGAGTTAATATTCTTAATATTTCAAGCAGATTTGTTTTAAGCATAACTTAGAGGGATTAACAAATAAATCTGAAAACAATTTCAAATTTTTTTCCACGCATTAATATTAAAACATTTTACAATCAAAAATCAGTCAAAAAAGGGTATATTTTGCTCATTTTTTGGCATTTTTAACAGCATAGATACCCGGAAAATTAAAACAAAATAGAAAAAGTCTCTTTGAAAAAGGCAGTATATGATAATATTTTTGATTCAGGTTTTTAAATACCGGAATGAAAAAAATTATCTTCTCAACATCATTGTTTTTAATTTCCCTTTTGAGCTTGAACTCAAAAGCAGCGCTCCCAAACCCCATAATTTTTGTTACCCAAGTGCCGATGGCAGGCGGGCATAATGCAATCGGCGACCCCTTTGCAAACCACCTCGGCGATATTCAAAATGTCAGAAGAGGCGGAGATTTATATATTCTCTACCCTGACGGAACTTTAAAAAACTTAACCCAGCTTTGCGGATTCGGTTCTACCGGAGCAAACGGATTTCAAGACCAGAATTCTATTGCCGTTAGAGAGCCAAGTGTTTCATGGGACGGCACAAAAGCGCTTTTCAGTATGGTAAAAGGCGCGCCAACATCGCTTCACGATAATACTCATTACTACTGGCAGATTTATGAAGTTACAAATTTAGGGCAAAACCAGTCTCCATCAATCAGAAAAATAAATAACCAGCCGCTTAATTACAATAATGTCAGCCCGATTTATGGCACTAACGGAAGAATAATTTTTGCAACAGATATGCCGCGAGGAGGAGCGCCTTACCTGTATCCTCAATATGACGAGTATCACGGTCAGCCGACTAATACAGGGCTGTGGAGTCTTGATGAAATTTCGGGAGATTTGATTCAGCTTGACCACTCTCCTTCGGGCGATTTTTCTCCTTTCATAGACAGCTACGGGAGAGTGATTTTTTCAAGATGGGACCACTTGAGGCGCGATGGCAATGTTGATGATGAATTTGCTCATCCCGGCGTTAACAAGATTTATCCTTTTAACTTTGCAGACGAAACACAAAATGCGCTAAGAACACAGATAGATTATACTCCGGGAAATCCGGGAATAGAATCTTTCCCTGAACCGCAGGGAAACAGAACTGATTTATTGCCGGGTAATCTGAACGGGCAGGAGTTCAATATTTTCTTTCCGTGGAACATGAATGAGAACGGAACTTCAATGGAGACAATCAATCACATTGGAAGGCATGAGATGTCGCCGTTTTTTACTAAAAATTTTACCGATGACCCGAACCTTTTAAGCATAAACAGGTTTGGCACCGGCGGAACTTTTGTAAGCAATACTTTGCAGCCGCGGGAAGACCCGAGTTCTCAGGGAACTTACTTCGCGATTGATGCGGCAACTTCGTTAAACTATCACGGAGCAGGATATATTTTCAAAATGTCGAATGCAGGATTAGGAGCCGGGGGGACTCCTCTGAATGCGGATAATACAACCCTTTCCTTTGTTACAAGAACGACGTTTACATTCGGCAGATATAAAAACGTTCTCCCGCTTGTGAACGGAACTTTAGTAGCAGCGCACTCCGATACAACATCAATTGAAGCAGAGATTGGTACGGTATCTGCCACACGGGATACTATTTATTCAAAATGTAAATACTCTTTCAGGCTGAAAACGTTAATTGCCGAGACTGCGCCTTATTACAGAGCGAATACTCTATTAACGTCATCCATTCCTACAAAGAATATTAAATTTTACAATCCTGATACGCTTGTAGTAATGAATGCTGTGCGCCTATGGGAACTTGACCCTTGCGAAGTAGTATCGAGAACTGTGCCGACAACAAATCCTATCAATCCGGGAAGTTTACCGGCGCAGGAAACAACTGCAATTACAAATGCAGGATTAACCGTAACACAGGTTAAAAATTATTTAACACAAAATAATCTTTCATTAATAGTAAGCAGAAACGTTACGACACGCGACGGGCACGATAAGCAGCAGCCTTTTAACTTAAGAGTAGTTGATACTAACGGAACATATCAGAATAATTATGCGCAGACAATCGGCGCAAGCGGAAAGGTTTACGATATTTCACACTTGCAGATATTTCAGGCAGATCAGGTGCGGGGATATATGGGACCGAATAATGATATTAATAATCCTCTGCCGGGAAGAAGACCTATTCCGCTTCCATTGCACGACCCTTCGGCAAAAAATCCTAACATTAACCCTAACGAACCTAAAGGCAGTGTAAGAATTTTTTCAGACGGCTCTCTTGCAGCATTTGTTCCGTCAAGAAGAGCATTAAGCTGGCAGATGACGGATACATCTAAGACTGCAATTGTGAGGGAGAGGTTCTGGCTTACTTTCCAGCCGGGAGAAATTGTTACGTGCAACTCATGCCATGGATTAAATACCGGCGACCAGCTAAATCATCCAAAGCCGACTAATGTTCCGGCAGCCTTGACAAGTTTATTAAATACTATAAAGCCCTCGATTGTTTTTGCAAATCAGGTGAGCTTAAAAGTAATATTTTCGATTCAGGGTTTATGGAATGGAACAAATCTTTCCAGCGATACTGTGAGAGTTTATTTAAGAAGTTCTTCAGCGCCATATAATAAAATAGATTCGGTTGTAAAAGTTGTAAACTCGCAGGGAAATGATTCAGTATCATTCGCAAATGCTCCGGCAGGCACTTACTATGTTTCTATAAAGCATAGAAACTCTCTTGAGACGTGGAGCGCGGCAACGCAATCGCTGCCTATAGGGAGCTATTCTGTAATTGATTTGACAACAGGACAAAATTCTGCTTATGGTAATAATTTAATTTTCTCAAACGGTCAATGGTGCATGTACTCCGGCGATATTGACGGCGACGGAATTATTAACGGCAACGATTTTACTGTGTTCAGCTCGCAGTTTGCGCAGACAGGTTATCTGAACTCGGATTTGAATAATGACGGAATTGTGAACGGCAACGATTTTACAGTTTTCAGTACAGGCTTTGGACATCAAAGCCTTCACCCATAGATTTTGGGGATAACAGTGGTATCAGTAAGAATTAAATAAGTAAACTCCTCCCTTGAGGGAGGTGTCAAGCGAAAGTGAGACGGTGGGTGTTTTCTAGAACACCCCTCCCGACCTAAAGGTCGTACTCCCCTCAAGGGGAGAGCAGTTGCCTAAGGTAAATAGATTTTGGGGATAACAGTGGCGTGCTAAAGACCCGGTCTTTACTTTATTTTTATCGGGGATTTAGTTAAAGATTCGGGTTTAGCTGCCATTGATTTTGTAACAGGAAACAAAACACCCGATAATAAAAAAACTTTGTGAATAGCAGCGCTCCCGATACAAAACATTTTAGTAAAAACTTTAACTCAATGTTAGTGTATTGGGCAGTATTAAATGAAGCGGATTTCGGATATTTGCTGCCGGAAAAGAACAGGCAAAAAAATAATTCCGGCGCAAAAAAGAAAAAAACGAAGAAAAAAATAAAGCTAAAATCTGAAAAGAAAATTAAAAATGAAAAATAAATACACACAAAGCTTTCTTTTCTCCCTAAGTTTGCTTTTAGCCTTTAGCAATATTTGTTTTTCCCAATTGATGTGGAATCAGGCGGGGAAGTTTAACGGCTCCGGCTCTTATACTTATCTTGCAATTCCCAATTCAACAGACCTCAATAAAATTGAGGAATGTATGTATGAAATGTGGGTAAACATGGCATCATACCCTTCCGGAGGAACATATTACCAATTTTTAAATAAAAATCAGGATTATCAGCTTGCCTATGATGGTTCATTATCAAAAGTTTATGTGAGAAATAACAGCGGAAACGGGAATGATTTATTCGGACCAAATTTAAGTCTAAACAGATGGTATCATCTGGCAGTTATTATCCGCGATACACATATAGTCGGGCTGTCAGATTCAAAAGTAAGAGAACTATATGTTGACGGACTCATCTATTCAAAGGATGTTCAGCAATATGCTGACAGCACTTTAGGAACTTCTACTGACTCTCTAAAAATCGGCAGCTATGGCGCGCCGAATTTTTTGGGAACATTCAATGGAAACTTAGATGATGTGAGGTTGTGGCTTGGAAAATTTTACCCTGCCGATGTTGCATCTAACTACCGTTCTACTTTATCGGGTTGGGGAAGTACAAATAATTATTATTACAAATGCATTCTTTCCATCACATTTCAGGATGTGGATAATTCAGGGAGTCCTTTTTTTATTAGCGACCGTTCCAGGATTGGGCGTACTGTTAAAAACAATAATGTTACTGCTTATGATATGAGCCTTCGTCCTTCGGTTACAACATTTCCGAATCAAAGCATTCATTTAAACGGAACTACTGATTATCTGGCAGCCGCAGACCATAGCAGTTTAAGTCCCTCTTCATTTGTAACGTTAGAGGCATGGGTTTACCCGGAAAAAACATATACCGGAGCTTTTTCCGATGCAGGTACAATTCTCTGTAAAGGTTTATCAAGCGCAAATTACAGGCTTTATCTTGGCGGGGGAAACGAAGTATTTGCCTCTATAAACGGAAATTTAAGTTTCCCTTCATCTTCCAGCGCCATTGCTCCGGTTAATCAATGGACGCATGTTGCTTTTACTTATGACGGCACCAATGGTAACTATAACTATTATGTAAATGGTGTCGCTGCGGGTTCGGGAACAAACAATCAGGGAAACATTACGAACAGTGTTGATTCTTTTTATGTTGGGCAATTCAACGGCAGTTTTTCCTTTAAAGGATATATTGATGAGCTTAGAGTTGCGGGCTATATTAAAACTCAGCAGCAGATTTATGATTTTATTTACAAAGCAATGGATACCGGAGACAGACCTTCCGCATTTGATTTAGTATGCTATAATTTTGACGGGTATCTTGAGAACAACAACGGATTATCTCCAAGATTGTATTTCAGAAACGGTGCTGATTTTTCTTCGCATTATATTCCGAGTACGAAAAATTTTCCTATAAGCCCGCTGCTTAAAGCAGATAATTTTAGTTTTCCTACGGCATGGTATATTTCGAGCACGAATTTCAGAATTCCTGCATCTGGAACAAGCGGTTCATCGCAATATGATACAATTAATATCCCTTACTGCAAAGGTGTGCTTGATATTAATGTGTTTCTTGCTTTGAATCATTCCTATGAAAAAGACTTAACTGCGTGGCTTATTTCTCCCGCCGGTGATTCACTGGAGTTAGTGAAAGGAAACTCAATGGAGCGCGGACAGTTTATTACAATTTTTAATGACCAGGCGGATTCTTCAATTATCAATGATAGATATACTTCGTTTCTTCCTAACATAAAACCATTTACAAGTATAAGCTCGGTGATGAGCGGAGTAAATACAAGAGGGGATTGGAAACTTCGTGTGAGTGATGCTCTTAATGGAGATACTGGTATGGTATATGCGTGGGGGCTACAGTTTAACAATATGGTTGCAAAACCAAACCTGATGACACTGACATCTACAGCAAATCAAAACGGCTTCTGGAACGGTTCAAGCCAGCCTTTAGATACTGTGAGAATGTATTTGCGCAATACGTCTGCTCCTTATACAAAAGTTGATTCAGCTATCGGATACATAAACCAGTTTGGTTTCTGCACCACTTATCTGGCAAACGCCTTAAACGGAAGTTACTACATAGAATACCGGCACCGAAACTCTCTTGCCGTATGGAGCAGCCTTCCCAAGTCATTTTCTCAGGGCGGCTCGACAAGTTTTTCTATTCTTTCGGGACCAAGCACTGTTTATGGAGGTGAATTGATTTCGGTAAACGGCAGATGGTGTATGTACAGCGGTGATATTAATCAGGACGATGTAGTTAACGGGAATGACTTTACGATTTTCTCGCAGCAATTCGGGCAGAGCGGGTATCTTGCTTCTGACTTAAACGGCGATGGAGCCGTAAACGGAAACGACTTTACTGTCTTTAGCACGGGATTCGGGCGGCAGACTTTGCATCCGTAATGAATGATTTTTCTCTACTAATTAAAAAATAAAATTTAGACTTTATCCTCAATAGGATTAAGTTGAAAAAATTAAGTAAACTTAATTACAAAAATGAACAAAAATCTTTTATCCCTTGTATTGTTATTTTTCATAAGCTGTAATGCTTTCAGCCAATGGAACGTGCAATACAGAACGCAGGTTCTTAAGCAAGGTCCTGACACACTGAAAATCTCCCTTCAGGTGCGATGGACAGGAGCCGGCGGTTCAGATTTTACAATGAATCAAGGAACTATCAGAGTAAGATGGTCAAATGCAAGCTTTGCAAACATAAGAAGCCTTTCGGCAATTGGAAGCTGTATAGTATTTACCGGCGCAACAAACGGAATGGGATATACATCATCTATCCGCCAGAAGACTGCCGTCGGTTCGGATAGCGCTTATGTAATTTCTCCGCTTGCATTATCTTCTGCCGTGAACTCTAACGGATGGAATACCCCCGCAGAGCTTACCGGCGCAGGAGACCCGGACAGCGGATTTGTTGTTACCAATGCTTACAGGGAAATAGCTCAATTAAAATGGCTGGTATTGAATGCAGGCGGCGCGGCTCAGATAACGATTGATAATGCTGCTTCAGGATTTTTAACAGCGGGAAGATTTGATAATCCGCGAAACTGTCCTTCCGCAAATGCAACCAATTTTGCGTCGGGGAGTTTATTATCCGATGATTCACAAACTTCAAACACTACTCCGCTTCCTGTTGAGTTAGCTTCTTTTGTTTCATCTGTAAATAAAAACGCAGTTACACTTAATTGGACAACTATAAGCGAGCAAAACAATAAAGGCTTTTCAATAGAAAGGACGAAATCAGGAAACGAGCTTCAATGGAACGAAGTAAAGTTCGTAAATGGAGCAGGCAGTTCTTCAAATCCTGTAAACTATTCCTTTGAAGATAAAAATTTAACAACGGCAAAATATAAATACAGATTAAAGCAGGTTGACTTCAACGGCAATTACAAGTATTACGAATTGCAAAACGAAGTGGAAGTCGGCATTCCGGCAAAATTTGAAATAAGCCAGAACTATCCTAATCCGTTTAATCCGTCAACGAAAATAAATTTTGCTCTTCCTAATGATACTAAGGTAGTGATGAAAGTCTATGACATTACAGGAAGAGAAGTGCAGACAATATTTAATGATGAGTTAAAACCTGCCGGGTATTATACAGTAGATTTTAACGGCGCGGGGCTTTCAAGCGGTATCTACATTTACAGAATCCAGACAGATAAAGATGCTGTAACAAAAAAAATGGCTTTGGTTAAATAGATGAAATAAAAACGGCAGGTACTGTTTGTTTGTATCTGCCGTTTTTTTGTTAAACAAAAATGGAATTAAAAAAATATAATTACAGCAGCAGAGGTGCCGGAAAAATAAAATTTGCAAAAGAAATTTTTCTTGTTTGCGCAGGAATAATTTTTTCAATAATTGTCTTCTTGCTTACCCGCTGAAAAGTGAATTACAATTTACAACTTCCTTAACTACCTTTCCGAAAAATAAACCTCTTGGCTTCAAAAATTTTCTCACGAACTGTATGGATACTTTGCTTTGTCAGTTTGTTTAATGATATTGCAAGTGAAATGCTGTACCCTATTCTGCCTGTTTATCTAAAAGAAATAGGATTTTCTGTTTTCCTTATCGGACTTCTTGAAGGATTGGCAGATGTAACAAGCGGTATCAGCAAAGGATATTTCGGTAAGCTCTCCGATATTTCTGGAAGGCGTTTACCATTCATACGAAGCGGGTATTTATTGAGCGTTATTGCAAAGCCAATGTTCGGCATGTTTATCAATCCTGTTTGGATTTTTTTCGCACGAACTTTTGACAGGTTTGGCAAAGGTATTCGCACATCAGCAAGAGATGCGATGCTTTCAGATGAAACCACAAAAGAAAACAAAGGCAAAGTATTTGGTCTTCATAGGGGTATGGATACAACCGGGGCGTTTATCGGTCCTATTTTTGCGCTGGTTTACATTTACTTCAATCCCGGAGACTACAAGACGATGTTCTTCCTCGCTTTTGCGCCCGGAGCAGTCGGGCTTTTGCTCACTTTTTTAATAAAGGAAAAAAAGCACACAGAAAATTCTAAAAAAGCGGATTACAACTTTTTTTCATTTTTAAAGTACTGGAAAAATTCTCCTGCCGAATACAAAAAAGTAGTGATTGGTTTTTTATTTTTTGCTTTGATGAACAGCTCGGACATTTTTCTTTTGCTAAAGGTTAAATCAATGGGATACGATGATACTTATGTAATCGGAGCTTACATTTTTTACAATTTTATATATGCAGTTGTTTCTTATCCGGCGGGAGTTATTGCCGATAAGCTTAGCATGAAAACCGTTTTTATTTCAGGAATGATAATGTTTGCAGTGGTTTACTTTTTGATGTCGCTGGAGCTGAGCTTTGTTTTCATAATTGCAGCATTTGTTATTTACGGGCTTTTTGCCGCTTCCACCGAAGGTATTTCCAAAGCGTGGATTACAAACATAGTTTCCAAAGAAGATACAGGAACTGCACTGGGATTTTTCTTATCGTTTAACAGTATTTGCGCAATGCTTGCAAGCGCTATGGCGGGATTTTTATGGAGCAGCTACTCTCCTTCGGTAACATTCACATTATCTTACTTAGGGGCAATAATAACCGCTTTTTACTTCATTTTTATGAAATCAAAAAAAATAGCCTTTGAGTAATTTATCCCTTGAAATTATTAAGGTTTTGTAATAGTTTTAGACAACATCAATTAACTCATCTATTTCTTTCTTACTTTATAAATTTAAGATTTGTTAATCGCCTAATAAAAGAATTATTTTTTTTATAAAATTATTACCCCCATTTCATTTATCCCGCGAAAGGAAATTTTTTAACTTAACCAATGGATTCGAAAACAGAAACAAGGAGCAGGGCTTCAGCATCTTCTAATGGAAGCAATTCCATAACAGACACAAAATCTAAAAATGTTACCGATTTAAAGTCGAAAAAAGTTGCTGAACTTATTGAAATTGCTAAAGGGCTTGGAGTAGCAGGTTATAGCGACCTGAAAAAGCAGGAACTGATATTTAAAATTATTGAAGCGCAGACAAAGAATGACGGCTTTGCATATGCTGTAGGTGTTCTTGAGGTATTGCCGGACGGATACGGATTTTTACGCTCTGTTGACTACAACTATCTGCCTTCACCTGATGATATTTACGTTTCACCCTCACAAATAAAGAAATTTTTACTCAGAACCGGAGATACGGTAAGCGGACAGGTACGCCCGCCTAAAGAAGGCGAAAGATTTTTCGCTTTGCTAAAAGTAGAAGCAGTAAACTTTGAAAGCCCTGATACAATAAGGGACAGAATACTTTTTGATAACCTCACACCATTATATCCTAATGAGAAAATAAATCTGGAAACAACTCCCGGCGAGTACGGAATGAGAATAATGGATTTATTTACTCCTATCGGAAAAGGTCAGAGAGGTCTTATAGTATCACCGCCGAAAAGCGGTAAAACAATTTTACTTCAGACAATTGCTAACAGCATAACAAAGAACCATCCTGAAGTTCATTTAATCGTATTGCTTATTGATGAAAGACCTGAAGAAGTAACGGATATGGAGCGCCATGTTAAGGCAGAGGTAATAAGCTCCACATTCGATGAACCACCGGAAAGACACGTTCAGGTTTCAGAAATAGTTCTTCAAAAAGCAAAAAGACTTATCGAAGCTAAAAAAGATGTTGTAATACTTCTTGATAGTATTACCCGTCTTGCAAGAGCTCATAACACAGTAATTCCGCATAGCGGAAAAATTCTCTCCGGCGGTGTTGATGCCAACGCATTGCACAAGCCGAAAAGATTCTTCGGCGCTGCCAGAAACATTGATGAGGGCGGCAGCTTAACAATCATTGCTACTGCTTTGATAGAAACCGGCAGCAGAATGGACGAAGTTATCTTTGAAGAATTTAAAGGCACGGGTAATATGGAAATTGTATTGGATAGAAGATTATCCGATAGAAGAGTATTCCCGGCAATTGATTTAAACAAATCCGGCACAAGAAAAGAAGAGCTTCTTATGGCTCCTGATGTGCTTACAAGGGTATGGCTGCTCAGAAAGTTATTATCTGAGTATAACCCGGTTGAAGCAATGGAATTCCTTCTCGAAAAAATGAGGGGAACAAAATCAAATAAAGAGTTCCTTGCTTCAATGAATTCGTAAAGGAATTCCTGGTTGGGATTTCGGATAAAGCCCATCGTTTGGGCTTTATATTAATGCAATATCCCCGCTTTTTGGCGCGAGGGATAAAAACGTTCTCTTATATAATAGAGGAAGGTTATTAAGTAAACCTTAACACTATGATTTTCAAAAATTTTATTTGCGATAATCAGATTTGATGATTTGAACTAACGATATTCACGATGAGAAAAGAAATACTGATTAATGCTACTTCTGATGAAACAAGGATAGCGATTACGGAAGACGGCAGAATAGCCGAACTTTTTTTAGAAACACCTGAAACAGAAAGAAATGTAGGTGATATTTACCTTGGCAAAACCGGAAAAGTTATTCCCGGCATACGCGCGGCTTTTATTGATTTAGGTTTTCCGCAGGACGCTTTCCTTCATTTTTCAGATATTAGCGATTCGCTTGACGAATACTCTTCCATCATTGGAGATGATTCTGACTTCGAAGACGAAGAAGATGATGAAGAAGAGGAGCAGCAGGCAAACGGGAACCGCGCAGTTACTAAAAGCGGCAGCCGTCAAAACGGAAATAGAAACTCTTCTAAAGAAATTAATCTTGAACGCGGACAGGATATAGTCGTTCAGATTACTAAAGAGCCAGTAGGTAAAAAGGGCTTCCGTGTAACTTCAAAAGTATCCATTCCCGGACGATACCTTGTGCTGATGCCTTTCGGCAGCCGCATTGGTATTTCCAAAAAGATTTACAATTCCCGCGAGAAAAGAAGATTAAGAGGACTGGTAAAATCTTCCCTTCCAAAAGGGTTCGGAATAATTATCAGGACAGTTGCGCAAAATCAGGATGACAAGCTTATCCTTGACGACCTTAATAATCTTATCACAACCTGGAATGACATTTCAACAAAGTTAAAAACTGAAAAGCCCCCTTATCTTCTGTATAAAGATGCTTCCACTTTAAACTCCGTAATTAGGGATTTATTCCGCGAAGATGTTAACAAAGTTATAGTTGATTCCAAAAAACTTCATAAAGAAATTGTTTCTTATTTAGAGATAACTTCGCCGGAATTTTTATCACGCGTTCAGCTTTATTCGGGCAATCAGCCGTTATTTGATTCCTACAATATAGAGAAGCAGATACAGGAAACAATGCGCCGCAAGGTGTGGCTGAAAAACGGGGGATATATTATTATCGAGCCGACGGAAGCTATGACTGTAATTGATGTAAACAGCGGAAAGTATGCAAAGTCAAAAGATCAGGAAGTAAACTCGCTTGCAACGAACATTGAAGCTGCGATGGAAATTATCCGGCAGGTAAGGCTGCGCGATATTGGCGGAATCATTGTGATTGATTTTATTGATTTGTACGATGACAGGAACAAGAAAAAGCTCTATGAAGAAGTAAGGCGCGAATTCAGAAAAGACCGCGCAAAAGTTACCGTGCTTCCGATTAGCGATTTTGGTCTCTGTCAGATTACAAGGCAGCGTGTAAGGCAGAATATAATTCACACTGTTTCCGATACATGTATGATGTGTAAGGGAACGGGAAGAATTTCTTCACGGGCAGGATTCCTCACACGCCTTGAAAGAATTTTGCAAAGATATAAAGGCGGCAGCAACGGATTTTTTATTACACTTAGAGTTAATCCTTATCTTAAGGCATATCTTCAGTCAGGATTTATCAGCGCGATTACAAAATTATCATTAAAATATTTTGTATGGATAAAGCTTGAAGAAGACGAATCGCTTGCCTTCGATGACGTTAAAATTATTTCTTCAAAGCAGGATAACAAAGACGTAACGGAAGAGTACGACCACTAAAATTTTATCAAATAGATTTTGTAAGAAGAGCTTATCGGTTTAAATATTGATAAGCTTTTTTTATTTTGTTAAAAACAAACTGATGAATAAAGTAAAACCCATCTTCAGAATTTTTGATTATAAAAAAGCAATTGAGTTCTATGTAGATTTTCTCGGCTTTAAAATTGACTGGGAAAACGGAGGAGGTGAAGCTCCCGTTTATATGCAGGTTTCGCGCGGAGATGTAACGCTGCATTTATCGGAGCATCACGGAGATGCCTCGCCCGGTTCAAATGTTTTTGTGGAATACAAAAATGTGAAGGAGCTGCATAAGGAATTAAACGGTAAGGAGTACAAATACAATCGCCCGGGTATTCAGGAAACGGAGTGGAATACTTTGGAAATGAAAGTTAATGATCCCTTCGGGAACAGAATTTCTTTTAATCAATATCTTGATAGCAGAAATGAAGGGTAGTAAATAATAATTCTTCCCTTGAGGGGAGTACTCCTCAAAGCGGAGGGTGGGGTGTTTGAGAGAACACCCACCGTCTCGCCTTTGGCGAGCCACCTCCCTCAAGGGAGGAATTTTTTAGAAGAACGCCCTTATCTCCGCTCTGCCGGTGTGAACTGCTTTTCTGCTGCCCTCTATTCTTCCGTCATAGTTAAGAGATGCCTGAATGTTTTTGCTGATGCTGTAATCGAATATTCCTCTCCAGAAATAACTCTTTCCTTCTACTTTTCCATTCGTTAATTCAAACGGAATTGTTGCAAGCGGGTTTGAAAGTCTTACCTCATCACGTTCAAGCTCAAGTCTCACCCTCCCAAGTGTAGCGAAAGAATAAATCATTCTTAAAATTTGCTGGTTAATATCGGCTTTGTTAGAAGGCGCGGGATATGTGTCATCTGCCCGGGTAAAATTTAACGTGAAGCCGCTTTCAATCTGCTGAACAGGTCTGTAAGAAAAATCAAAATTTATTCCGTCCGAATCTATGTTCCTGTTCCTTACCGATGCAACGGGAGCAATGTTTCTGTCGGTTTTATTCAGATACTCTATGTTGGTAGTAACATCTTTTGTAAGCCCCACTTTAAGCTTTGCAGAGCGCTGTATGCTAAGCGAGCGTTCATTCCCGCTGGTGTATTGCGTGAACCCCTTTTGCTGAATATATCTTAACCGCAGTGAATATTCAGGATTGAACTCAAAAAAATTAACATCCTGCTGGAACACCTGCGAGCCGGCAAGTGTATTGCTGTCGTTAAGAAAAGTGCCTGTATGGAGAAAATATAAATCAGAGGTATTAGGGTTTTTACTTTTTTCATCAATCCGGTAATATGACTCAAGCGAAAGATTATTTATAACATCGCTTAAAAAATTATTGCTGTTTAAATACAAAAATCTCGAAGGCCTGATTAGAAGGCGCGCCGAAGTTTTTACATCTACAATAGGGAATAACTGGTCAGTCGGTAGATTTACTTTTATGTAATTACCGTCATTGTTTGTTGCAAGCTGGAATTCATTTTCATCCTGCAATCCGTTGCTGTTTAAATCTCCCAGATAGATATAGTTTCCCTGTCCTGTTTGCACAAGCACAAATAATTTTTCAATCTTAGCCGTTCTTTCACTGGATACATTATAAAGTAAATCTGTTTGTGCGCCGGAATTAAACGGGTCTATTCTCATAGTTGAATTTACAAGGATAGTCTGGTTATCAGAAAATCCTTTCTGAACATAGGCATCGGAATATTTTTTATCTCTAATGGAAATATCGAAAGCAGAGTTCAGCCATGAAAGCCCGTTGTATTTCAATCCATAAATCTGCGTGTAAGTTTTTGATTCATTCTGAAGAATGCCTAAATCGGTTAAGTCATCATTTCTGAAATTGAATTCGGCATACAATCCAAGATTATAAAAATTGCTTAGAGTAATTCTCGGCTTTACTTCATTGAATGCAAAGCTGCCGTACTTTACACTATCGCCGAAAATTTTTTGAAACACATCATTTCTGTTTTCTCCGTAGTAACTCACTTTAAATTCAAACGCAGCGGGATTATCTTTCTGAATATGAAGCTCTTTTAAAAGACTTAAAGAAGCTTTTTGTTTTATCCACCGGCTTTTGGAGTTATCTGTAGTGTAATCGGAGTTTACTATATCAATATTGTATGATACTTCGGGAAGTTTTAATGAATCATTTTTGAAAACAAATCCCGCATTAGTTCTTAAAGCGTTAAAAAAATCCCCGCGTTTTAGCTGACCGAATAATCCGCCTATGGTAAGATTTTTTACAGGCTGAATTTTTAACGTTCCCTCACGCAAATCTTCCGTCGCATTAGAAGAATCCTGAATGTCGTAAGTTCTGATAAATTCCACGGAGTTTATTCTATCCAGTGAAGTGAAAGATTCATTCACATACCTTTCCCTGAAACTCAGCTCTAAACTATGAAAATTCATCCCGAATAAACCAACCTTCTCTTTTTTAAAGCCAATCTGACCTAGTATTGCAGCGCCTTTTGTATCTATCAATGGGTCATTCGAAAATTTATTCCGGTTAAGTAATGAATATGCCGATTCCACATTTACATAAAATTCATTTTTAGGAGTGCTATAGGTCAGCTTTAAATCTCCCATCTGATAAGCAGTAGGAATTGGAATAAAAACTATCGGAGCATAGTTGCCCTGATTAGTCCCGACAAAAGTATATTCGTAAATTGTTTTTTTGATGTAATCACCTAATCCGCTGCCTACCAACGAAAACGCCACATTATAAACTGCGTTTGGGTTTCCGGGGGCGTACCTGTAAACTGTATCCCGCGCTTCGCCGATAAGTGTATCCACCTGAATGTATAAACCTTTGCTGTTTCCCAATGAGTCAAGCCCAACATACGTTACACCTGACTTCACTGCTTTATTTTTATCAGCGCCTGCTTGCGAAAGTATCTGTCTATCAGTATCGGTTAAATCAAAATCTATTGTCTTCCCTTCATTATCATTTTCGTTTACGTAAGATGCCTTCAGTAAAATTCTGTCACTGAATAAACTCCACTGGTTTCTGCCTGAAATAAGCGCGCGCGAATATTTCCTGTCGGAGTACTCAAAGTCAACAGTTATTCTTGTTGCATTAGTAATAATTCTCCTGCTTGTGAAAGTTACTTCTCCGATACCATAGTCTATAGTATAGTCTGCCTGGTCGCCGCGTACCATTAAAATTCCGTCTATGTAAACGCGTTCCGAGCCGGAAAGCACAAGTATATTTATCTCGTTTTCTTTACCGATGAGGCGGTAAGGTCCCTGCACTCCGTCGGAACCGTTGAATTTGTTTGTATTAAACTTACCCCTGCTGATTGCACCCGTCAGCTGCGCATCGCCTATCCCGTAATCTAAGTATCCTTTTACACCCTGAATTTTTCTTGTGAAGTTTGCGAATTCCGTATTGGTAAAGTTCACATTGATGTCGCCCAATGTACCCGTTACATTTTTGCTGCGAAGCTCAATAAATACTTTATCAAGCTCCTGCAATTTTTGTGTGTTGCCTTCGGGTTGTATGGGAGTGTTTTCATCGGTCAATGCTGCGACAATATCAATATCACTGGAGAGCTTGCCGTTTAATTGAAGGCGGAAGCCCGAGTTTAAGCTTAGGTCGCGGTTAGAGCCGACCGTAAACCCTCTGAAAAGGCTTCCCGATTTTTCCAAGTCGGTTCCTTCAAACAAACTTTCGACAAAATCTTTTTTCTGCGTTGCAATTTGTATTGTATCGCCCGTTAATGAATCAAGAGTGTTGGTAAATTCAAAGTTGGAGTATTCGTCTTTGAAATTGTAAGGAAAGATGTCATATTCGATTTTTAAATCGTAAACGCGGAATGTATCAAGCGCGTATTTTTGGAAAATAAATTTATTTAATGAAACCGTTCCTTCGCGGTAATTGAATTTATAATCATCGCCGGGCTTTAAAATAATTTTATCATCTAATGTAAGAATATCCGTAAATTGAATTATGAATTTATTGCCGGTATTGATAAGAGTATCCTGAAAGGTAATTTTAGCGTTGTAAACTTTGCTGCCGGGATTTTGCTGCGCAATCAATAAAACAGGCGCAAAAAATACCAAAAGTAATATTTTCGTGAAGCGGGTTAAATTCATTATTAAAATAAAATATCCAAAGATATTTTGCCTTTCAATACATTAGGTTTTATTTCACCACACGACAAAAAGAATTCATACTTGTAAATATGTATTTAACCGCAAAGAACGCAAAATATGACTGCAAAGTCCGCATAGACCTTAAAAACGAACTCAAAATATGATTTCTCAAACTCGAAATTGTTCTACCAAAACAGACATTAAAGCGCAGTTAGTTTTATGTTTGAGATATTTTGGAAAAATATTTTATATTTCTTGCGTGCTTTGCAAAAACTTTGCATCTTTGCGGTTAAATTCAATTTTTTAAGAAAAATTTTTGTCGTGTGATAAGAGGTTTTATAAGTGCGCGCTCAATTTTAACGATGTTTTACCTGAAAATGTTCTGTTTTTTGTGAAAATCCTTAGAATTTATGGACGGAACCGGCTATTAGAAATGGATTGAATAATTTTTAAATAATTGTTAAATTGTTTCTTGTCAAAAAAATAATCATTAAGTAAATGCCATTAAGACATAAATCCGCTCAAAAAAGAGCAAGACAGACTGTAAAAAGAACTGATAGAAATAAAAAATACAAAGCTCTTATTAAAGGTTCGGTAAAGAGAGTTCAGACAGCAGCAGACAAAAGTGCAGCAACAGAAGAATTGAAGAAAACCTCTGCTATTCTTGACAGGGCAGCAGTAAAAGGTATTATTCACAAAAACAAAGCTGCTAACACAAAGTCAAAGCTTACAAAACACGTTAACAAATTAGCATAATTTTTTTCATAAATAAAAAATGCCTCGATATATTTATATTGAGGCATTTTTGTTTTTAAAAAATAAGCTTTTTTCTTCTTAGCTTTTTAAGAAAGCAATGTTATGCTCCAGATAAATTTTCAGAGCATTTACAAATTCAGTCCACCCTCCGTTGTTTGCCAATGCGCTTTTAATCCCAATTTCATCGTTGTACCATCCTTTTTCTTTTATCTTTAGACGGGTATAAGTTTTCATGTCTTCAAAAATAAATTCAGCAGTTACCCTGTACTCAGCATTGTAAGCATTCCATTCGAAGACAATCTTTTCGCCCGGATAAACTTCAAGGATATTTATCAAAGCGCCTTCATCTCCCCAAACCCATAAAACTTCACCGCCTTTATCCAAATCTCCCTTAGCATCGGTTGTAAAATATTTTTTTACTAAGTCAGCTTTGCAAACGTGGTCCCACAATGTCTGAACATCTTTTTTTATTGTAGTGCCCACTGTAAAGCTGATACTGCCTTCCCCCAATTTTTCGTGCAGATTGCTGTAAGTTGGACTGCTCATTATTATTTTAAATTTGAAAAATTAGTCTTTGTAAGCAATAACTTCAATCTCAACTTTTGCATCTTTCGGCAGGCGCGCAACTTCCACTGTGCTTCTGGCAGGCATAACTTTATCGAAAAACTCATTATATACTTCGTTCATCGCTGCAAAATCATTCATATCTTTTAAAAATACGGTTGTCTTGATAACGTTAAATAGTGATGAGTCTGCCGCAGCAAGGATTTTTCTTATATTGCCGATAACAATTCTTGTCTGCTCTTTTACGTCATCAGCTGCTATTACACCCTGCTCGTTCAAAGCAATCTGTCCTGACGTAAATACAAATTTTTTAAAATTTACAGCCTGTGAATATGGTCCGATTGGCTTCGGAGCGGATTCAGTATATATATTTTTTTTCATGTTTGGTTAGTTACATTTATCTATTATTCTTTCAAGGTCATCATCATTGTAGTACTCAATAACAATTTCCCCTGATTTGTTTTTCTTCGTATTGATTTTTACTCTTGTCCCGAAAAATCTCATCAGCTTTGTTTCGAGGTCTCTAATGTACGAATCGCTAAAATCTATCTTAGCAGTTTTTTTCTTCAGCTTTGGCTTTATTTCCGACTGAGTTAAATCTTCCAGCTTTCTTACCGATAACTTGTTTTCAATCGTGCTTCTCCATAGTATCTTCTGCTCTTCAGGGTTTTCCATCCTAAGCAAAATCCTTGCATGCCCTTCGCTGATTTCATTTTCTCTTAATGAAACCTTCACTTCGGGAATAAGTTTTTGCAGCCTTAAATAATTTGCAACTGTTGCTCTGTTCTTTGAAACTCGCTTTGCAATTTCTTCCTGCGTTAAGTTAAAATCATCAACCAGTTTTTGATACGTGTCTGAAAGCTCCATTGCATTCAAATCATCTCTCTGGATATTTTCAATCAATGCAAGCTCAAGCATGGTTTGCGGCGAGTCGGCTTCTTTCTCGTAAATATATGCAGGAATTTTTTTCAGTCCCGCTTTTTGCGATGCTCTTAATCTTCTTTCACCTGAAATTAATTCATATCCCGTAAGGTCTTTTGTGCGCTTTACCGTTATCGGCTGGATAACTCCATTTGATAAAATCGAATCGGCAAGCTCCAGCAGTTTCTCTTCATTAAAATTAACTCTCGGCTGAAACGGATTGGTTTTTATCTTATCTATTTCAATCTCTATAAGCGAAGTCTTGTTATCGCCATCGGGCTTAATGTTCGGGTCAATATTTCTTTCCGTGAACAGCGCAGAAAGTCCTTTCCCCAATCCTGTGTTTCTTTCCATAAAATAACTTTTGTGTATTAATTATATATTAATTTTGAGTAACTTGAAACTCGTAACTTGACACTTGAAACTCAAAACGGATGATGATACCCCGGCTGCATATTGTTTTCCAGAGCCATTCCGTTTTTTTCAAGAAGCTCCCTTCCTAAATCAATGTAGTTCATTGCGCCTGTGGAAGTAGGGTCGTAAGTTAAAACAGGCTTGCCAAAGCTAGGAGCCTCGCCTATTTTCACGTTCCTGAAAATTTTATTTTTAAAAACTTTCTCACCGAAAAATTTATTCAGCTCTGCTTCTACCTGATTTGATAATCGCAAACGGGAATCAAACATCGTCATTAAATATCCTTCAATGTTCAGTTCGGTATTAAAAGAATTTTTTACGTTCTTTATTGTATTCAATAATTGTGATAATCCCTCCAATGCATAATACTCGCATTGAACGGGAATGATAACTGAGTTGGCTGCGGTTAAAGCATTCAGCGTGATAAGCCCCAGCGATGGCGGGCAGTCAATAAAAATAAAATCGTATTTATCCTTGCCTTCATCACTGTTGATAAAACTTTCCAGCTTATTTTTTAAAACTCTTTCGCGCGATTGAATCTCAATCAGTTCAAGCTCTGCCGCAACAAGATTTATTGTAGAAGGGATTAAGTCAAAATTTCCTATCGGAGTGTTTTTTATGCACTCGGAAACTTTTTTATCCGTTACCAATATTTCGTAAACTGTATTGCCGTCATCATAGGGCTGAATGCCTACCCCTGTAGTTGCATTTGCCTGCGGGTCGGAATCTATCAGCAAAACTTTTTTGCCAAGCGTTGCAATAGCCGCAGCAAGGTTCACTGCAGTTGTGGTCTTTCCCACTCCGCCTTTTTGATTAGCTATGGATATTATCTTTGTCATTCAATATTAAAATTCTATGGATTCGCCCGGATTTAAAATCTGACATTTTTTAAAGACGGATTCAACTTTCCTCTTAAATTCATTCTCATCCACAGTTATTACAGGAAAAGTATTGTAGTGGATAGGAATTGTAATCTTTGGATTTAAAAAATCTACAGCTTTAACTGCGTCATCAATTCCCATAGTGAAGTTGTCTCCAATCGGAAGAAACGCATAATCTATTTTGCAAGCTTCTCTTATTAATCTCATATCATAAAATAAAGCCGTATCGCCTGCGTGATAAATATTTTTTCCTTCGATAGTAAGAATCACTCCGGCAGGGTCGCCTGCATATCTTCCGTCAGGAGTAGAGGATGAATGGTGAGCAAGTGTAAGCTTCACTCTTCCGAAATCAAAATTATATCCGCCGCCTAAGTTCATTCCGTGCGATTTCACTTTTTCTCCCACAATTGTTGCAAGCTCTGCTGTAGCAATAATTGTTGCATCATTTTTTTGTGCGATTTCAATGCAGTCGCCAAAATGGTCGCCGTGTCCGTGAGTGAGAATAATATAGTTGCATTTTGCATCTTCAACTTTAATATCGCATTTTGGATTTCCTGAAATAAACGGGTCAATTAAAATCGTTTTGCCGTTAGTCTGAATTTCCAGAAACGAATGACCGTGAAAAATAATTTTTGCCATAATTTCTATTTAATTTTCAAGTTACCCATAAATTGAAATTTATAAAAGTCTAAAAGGGTATTGTGAAACAAATAAATCGTATTGTTTCTAATATTATCAAATGAAACTGAAATTTCTTGCAGGCTACGGCGGGAGATGATTATCTTAAGGTGAGAAAGTGAAAATTTACCGATTAATGTATTGAAAAAACAGGGCGTATTAGGGTGCGCATCTCTTTGATGCTAAACAGAAGGTTTTTGGTATAAAAACGTAACTTTTTAATGGTTTTTAAAAAAATTATATTTGAAGTTGTCCACAAAAATATACACTATCAAATAAAAATATGGGAAATTTACTAAAGAACAAGTTGGCATCAATTCTCCCTGCATTAAGAGAGGAAGCGAAATCAATTGTAAAAGAGCACGGTAAGAAAAATATCAGTGAAGTTACAATTGACCAGCTTTACGGAGGGATGCGCGGAGTAAAAGGACTTGTATGCGATACTTCAGAAGTTGGCTTGGATACAGGCTTAGTTATCAGGGGAATTCCAATCCTCGAGCTTACAGACAAATTACCTGAAGAAATTTTTTACTTGCTATTAACAGGAGAGCTTCCAGATGCTGAAGCTCTTAAAGATTTACAAGACGGATTGAAAAGCAGGGCTCAGCTTCCGCAATATGTAATTGATATGCTTAATGCTCTTCCTGCCGATACACATCCGATGGTAATGCTCAATACCGGTATTCTTGCTATGGAGTATGATTCGGAATTCAGAAAGGCATACAACACCGGCGCTGCTAAGGCAAACCTTTGGGAGTTTATGTACGAAGACTGCCTGAACATTATTGCGCGTGTTCCGGTTTTGGCTGCATATATCTACAGAAAAAGATTTAACAAAGGCGATATGATTCAGCCGGATAAAAATCTTGACTGGGCAGCTAACTATGCAAAGATGCTCGGCATACAGGATGATAACGGAAAGCTTGCTGACCTGATGAGATTATACATGGTTCTTCACGCAGACCACGAAGGCGGAAATGTCAGTGCGTTCACGACTTATACAGTCGGCTCTGCACTATCTGATGCCTACTATTCAATCAGTGCAGGACTGAACGGTCTTGCCGGTCCGTTGCATGGACTTGCAAATCAGGAGTGTCTTGCATTCATCGTTAAAATGAGAAATGACTTCGGTCATTCTCCAACTGACGACGAAGTAAGAGATTACTGCCAGAAACTTCTTGATAGCGGAAGAGTAATTCCGGGATATGGTCATGCAGTGCTTCGTGTAACTGACCCAAGATTTACTGCGTTCCTTGAGTTCGGAAACAGCTGCATACCTGATGATGAAATATTCAAAATAGTAAAGCAGTTGTTTGAAATCGTGCCGGATATATTAATCAAACAAGGTAAGGCAAAAGACCCATGGCCTAATGTTGATGCAGGCAGCGGCTCAATGCTTTATCACTATGGATTGGTTGAATATGAATACTACACTGTTTTATTCAGTGTCTCGCGTATATTAGGTTTATCTGCTCAGTTGATTCTTGCAAGAGGCATGAACGCTTCTATTGTAAGACCAAAATCTGTAACAACTAACTGGGTAAAAAAGCAAATAGTATCATAATACAACTCTTATTTATCAAGGGAGAGCTTCTCTCCCTTGATTATCCTATTTTCTTATATTCCATTCGGAAAGCTCATCCAGCATTTTATAGTCGGTCAAATCATAATGTATCGGTGTAATGGAAATATATCCTTCCATAATTGCCTTATGGTCTAAGTCGTTTGTTTTATCGGAAAGCACGTGGTCGCCCACAAGCCAGTAGTAAGGTTTTTTGTTGGGGTCAATTCTTTTATCATAAAAATCGTCCCAGTCTGATTTCCCCTGCTTAGTAACAAGCACACCTTTGATTTTATTCTGCGGCACCGGCGGAAGATTTACGTTAAGCAGTGTGCCTTTAGGCAATCCTTTTTTCAATACAAGCTTAGCCATCTTTGCTGCAAATTTAGCGGCGGGTTCAAAATCAAGAAACGTAAAGCTTCCCAATGAAACCGCGATGGAGGGAATACCAAGTATAGTTGCCTCAGTAGCAGCGGAAACTGTTCCTGAATAAATTATATTGATAGCCGTATTTGCTCCATGGTTAATTCCCGAAATGCACAAATCAAACTTCCGGTTTTTCATCAGCTCTTTTACTCCAAGCTTTACGCAGTCAGCGGGAGTGCCTTCAACGGCATAGCCGAAAAACTTTTTGTTCTTATAAATTTCCGTTGCTCTTATAGGGTTTGATACGGTAAGCGCATGCCCCTGCCCGCTCTGCTGTGTGTGCGGAGCAGCTACAATTACTTCGGCAAATTTGCTTATTTCTTTTACGAGCGTGTTTAATCCTTTTGCCTCTATGCCGTCATCATTGGAAATAAGTATTAAAGGTTTTTTGCTTTTCTTCTTCGTTTCTTTTTTTGTTGCTTTAGGCATCTTTATCCTTATTAAATATTTTTCTTTTTAGTTTTTGTATAGAATGATTCAACTCTACGCCCAGGTTGTTAAATGAATTTGAAATCTCATCTCCAATAGAAATTTTAATTGCGCCTTCTTTATAATAAATGCTGTCGGTATCATCGTGGAGTAATAACCTGTAACTATTTTTTTGAAGCCATTCTTCAATTTCGTGCTTATGAGGATTTACATATTTTCCCGCTCTCAGTTCAATGTTAATCAGCTTCGGTCTTGATACCAAATGCTTCAGTACAAACCACTCTGCGCCTTCTATATCAATTGAAAGAATATCTATATCTCCTGCATCGAACGTGCTGAATAATTTTGATTCAACTGTAAAGCTGTCTTTATCGTTTAGCTTGTAGTTATCGTTTACTATGGCGGGACTTTCATTTATTCCCGAAAGAAATGTAGATGAATTGGAGCGGTACAGCGTAACCGTTTCTTCCTTATCCCAAACTGCATAAGGAAAAATTTTTATATCTTTGTCTTTGAAGTACTCTTTTATTTTTTCAACGCAAAGAGGGTCTGCCTCTACTAAAATTGCCTTTATTCCTTTTTCAATAAACTCTTTCAGCTTAGATGTTTCAGGATAATAAACACCTACTTCACACACAACTTTTACATCAAGCTTTTCACGTTCGGCAATTTCAAAAAGCTTATTCATACATTAAAATTTCCATCCTCTTAACCTGTTTGCTCTCTCTACAAACTCAATATTAGGTCTATCATTAATCGCTGGGGGTACAAAGATAATGGGTCGAATCAAACTTCGAAATTCTGCTAACCCTCCATCAAAACCTATTTCTCCAAACTTATTTAATTCATATTCATTTAAAACTATTTGATAATTTTGATTAAAAGTTACAAGACCCTTGTCGTAAGCTCTATGGAATAATGCTGAAAGTGCAATACCATTAAAAGTATCGTCGGTAGAACCTTCGTAACTTACAGGTAAAATATGAGCGGCATCAACTAATTTTAATTGCATTCCACTAAATGCACATTTGTTTCCATATGCGTTTAATACTCTAGCTTTAAAACTATTATCTCTTAACTTTTTACTAACTTGTATTATTGTAGTTTGTCGGGAAGTGCTAACAGATTCTAAGGTAGTATTATTTACTTCAAACTGATTTTCAGTAACGTCTGTTAATATTTGGAAATCATTATTTGAATCTCCAAAACTGTGAAGTTGAGCTATATTTTGAATGTAAGTGACAAAAAAATCTGGTCTAAAAGCAATTGCAATTTCGTGATTACCTTTATCACACGGCGCAAAACCATTTATTAATGCTTTTCTGAGATATTCTTCACGAATCTGAATAGAAGGAGAAAATCCTAATTTTCCACGATGTTTATGGAAATCAAAACCTGCGAATACTCCTACATCTTTCCACCAACCTAAAATTAATGTTGTTTCATTTTCTCTTTGTTCAAATTCGCTTACGCCTGTAATTTGAATTCTATATTCATCTTGAGGTCTTGCTATGCCGCCCCCGTGAGTTAAATTCCAAATATATACTCTTAACAGATAGCTTTCTTGTTCTTTATAAATTTTAATGAGAAAAGGGTGGGAAGAAGTATCCGCTACATATAAAACATTCCAACCACAATCATTTATTGATTGGGAAATTATTTCTAATAAGTCATATTTACGATGCCTTGCCATTCTGAATGATTTTATTAAAAAGACTTTCTTCTTCAAATCTTACCTTGCTCGATACTAAGTATGGTTCACTAATTTCAAATGAAATCCAATTCCTATTTAATAGCTCTGCTGAATATCCGGTTGTATTTGAACCAGCAAATGGGTCTAAAACTAAATCTTCTTTATTGGTTAAAAATTTAATAAAAAAATCAGCAAAATCTCTTGGGAAACGAGCAGGGTGTGGCTTAAGACCTAGCTTTTTACATTGTCGAATGTAATATGAATTACTCTCTGTATTTGCTATTTCAAGTAAATTAGGTGGAATTGCTCCTCCATTATCAGTTGCAAATTTATCTGAAATATCATGACCACTGGGTCTCATTTGAGCTTTGTAACCATTTTTGAGGAGAAGTTTCATACTTTCACTATAGGGTTTCAAAACTTTCCTATTATCTGATTTAGGATATTCGGATTTAGATAGCCACCATACCAAATTAACTGAATCCTTAACCCGTATTCTTCTAATTGTTACCCATTCGGCAGGAGTTGGTAGTCTTGATGGATTATAGTGAAAAAATTCTTGCGCTAAGAAGAAATTTTGTTCTCTGCACATTCTCACCAATAATTCGTATTGGTAAATGCTTCTTGTTGGATGTCCAGGCAGGTAAGCGCCTCCTAGGTCGATTACAAGAGAACCATCATTTTTAAGAATTCGATAAAATTCTGATGAAAACTCTAAAAACCAACTTATATATTCTTGTTCTTGCTTATTGCCATACTCTTTTTTCCGTGTTAATGCAAACGGTGGAGAAGTTAATATTAAGTCAATTGAATTATCACTAATTGATTTTAGCAATTCTGAACTATCACCTAAATATGCTGCCCCTTTATCAGTTTTATAATAAGGTTCTATTTTTAACAATTTGTCAATCATTAGTTGTAATATCCAAAAATTTTCATTAAATAAAATTGCAAAAATTATAATTCATCTTCAGCTTTTATCTCCTGTATTTTATCCCATAATAAATCTTTCAGCTTGTCTAAGCCCTCGCCGCTTACTGCTGAAATTAAAATTTTTGTTTCATCCGTTTTCATCTTAGAGAGTTTCTTTTTCAGTTCTTCAGTGATAGCATCAATTTTTGTAAAGCAGATTATTCTCGGTTTCTTTAAAAGCTCCTCCGAATAATTTTCAAGTTCTTTTAATAAAGTCTTATATTCTTTTAAAAATTCTTTTTTAGTCGTGGCTTCTAATAAGTTCGTAGTATCAATTAAAAATAAAAGTATCTTCGTTCTTTCAATATGCCTTAAAAACTGAATGCCTAAGCCCTTTCCATCTGATGCTCCCTCTATAATACCCGGAATATCTGCAACAACGAATGATTCATATTCCTTGTATCTTACAATTCCCAGATTGGGAACTAATGTTGTAAAAGGATAATCCGCTATCTTCGGTTTTGCAGCAGAAATTTTTGAAATTAAAGTTGACTTGCCTGCATTGGGAAATCCTACGAGTCCCACATCAGCAATTAGCTTTAATTCAATCACTACATCTTTTTCTTCTCCGGGCTTACCTGTTTCGCAATATCTCGGTGCTTGATTAGTTGGAGTCTTAAAATGATTGTTTCCTCTTCCGCCTCTTCCGCCTTTTAGCACAATTTTCGTCTCGCCGTTTTCAGTTAGGTCGGCAAGTATATCACCTGTTACCGCATCTTTTATAATGCTTCCGCACGGCACTTCAATTACTTCATCATGTCCGTCTTTGCCGGTTTTTAATCCGCCTTCCCCGTGCTTACCTCTGCCGGCTTTGTAATGCCTTTTGTATGAGAAATCAATTAAGGTTGAGAGCTGTGCATTCGCTTTGAAAATTATATCTCCGCCTTTGCCGCCATCGCCGCCGTTGGGTCCGCCTTTGGGAACGAATTTTTCTCTGCGGAAACTTACTACTCCGTTGCCGCCGTCTCCTGACTTTATGAATATTTTTGCGTGGTCTAAAAACATTATTTTTCTTTACTGTTAAAATGCTCCTGCAGGGCATCAATAAATTTTACAACCTGTTTATTATAAATATTTACTTTCTGTTCGTTGAAAAGATTTTTTAAATGCGATGAAGCTTCTTTCCACGAATCTGATTTAGCAAGCTCCCTGAATGAGTTTCTCATCGCAGTCTTGCTTCCCCCGTAAACTTTATCTCTTAATGTATTCAGTTCTTTTTCGTTGAATAATCTTTTTATCTGATATTGGTCGCCAA
Source organism: Bacteroidota bacterium (assembly GCA_018266845.1). Classification (GTDB taxonomy): domain Bacteria; phylum Bacteroidota; class Ignavibacteria; order Tepidaquicellales; family Tepidaquicellaceae; genus JAFDZO01. Next base: position 82,966 of record JAFDZO010000002.1, read on the forward strand.
TTTCGTTTTCATCCGATTCAGTGAAAATCTCTGTTTCTTCTTCTGATTCTTTTTCCTTCTCTTCTTTTTCTTTTGCATCACGCTCTTTTACTAAATCATCGGAATAAATATCGTACTTAGTATAGTTGATTTCTTTCTTAGGAGTTTTCTCTTCTTTGATTTCCTTTTTAGGAAGCTCAACTTCTATTTTTTCTTTCTCAATTTTTTCTTGAGGCTGTTCAGGAATTATAATCGGTTCAAACACTTCATCATCAGACTGCGCGTCAGTTTTTACTTCTTCATTGTGTTCAATTTTTTCTTCAGTTTTTTCTTCATGCTTTGTTTCGTGAGTAGTGTATTTATCGGTGAGAACTTTAATTATATCCTTGTATGAAACTAATGTGTTTTCTTTTAAGCTTGAGATTATATCAAACTTCTCTAATAAATCATTGTAGTCCTTATCCTCAAGGAAAATTTTTATGAATGAAAACGGTATTGCCGATTCAAGATTTATATCCGCTTCATTCTCATACTTCAGCTTGAATACATTCAGCAGGAAGTTTTTTATTTTTACCCCTGAAATATCCGTCGTGAGCTTATTGTATAAAACTTCATTGGTGTCATTTATTAATAACTCAACCTTGCCTTTGGAAACATATAAATGCGTTTCTTCATCCAGGTAATTTAAAATTGTATCGGGATAAAATTTATAAAACGTAAAAACTTTCAGCTTATGTCTCAATTCGTTATCCGACTTTGATTCCATGCTTCCGTAAACATAATTTAGCATAGTCCATTTCGGTCTGATTGTATAATTAAACATCAGCTTCACGCCTTTTTCAATCAGCTCATCTAAAAAATCGTTCTCTGTAATTTCCTGCGTTTCATTAAAAATAAAATTTTTAACAAAAGGTGAAAGCTCGCTTTTGCGGACGTTATCTCTCGAAACCGGAAACAGCCCGATTACTTTCTTTTTTTCCGAATTAATTTTTTCTCTTACAAGATTTTCAAACATCTTTCGTTTTATCTTAACTGATTATCTTAATGAAAAAGCCCGCGAGCGGGCTTAAATTTTTTATCAATATTGCTTATGAAATTATCAAATTTCCCTTGTTGATATTTTTTTCTTTAGCTGAGAAATATGCCATGTAATATTAATTTCCTTCGGACATGCTTCAATACAATTGAAAATTGTATGGCATCTCCAGATACCGTCAGGATTATCTACTATATCCATTCTTTCATCTCCTGCATCATCTCGTGTATCGAATGTAAATCTGTATGCTTTCAAAAGCGCAGCAGGTCCCAGATAATTTTCATTTGACCATGTAGAAGGGCATGATGTTGTGCAGCATGCGCAGAGAATACACTTAGCAGATTCAAAAAGCATCTCGGCATTTTCATTCGATTGCAGTCTTTCGCTGTTCGGCGGAGGCGGAGTTTTATTTATCAGATACGGCTTTATCACTTCATACTTCTGGAAGAAGCTGGACATATCTACAACTAAATCCTTTATTATCGGCAGTGAAGGCAGCGGCTCAATTGTAATCGGCTTTGAAGTATTAATGTCCTTTAAAAGCAGCGAGCATGCAAGCCTGTTCTTGCCGTTTATTTTCATCCCGTCGCTTCCGCAGATTCCGTGAGCGCATGAACGTCTGAAAGTAAGAGTACCATCGTGTTTCCATTTTATCTCGTGAAGAACGTCAAGCAGACGCCAGTCTTCACTTATGCCCTTTAATGTGAAATCCTGAAAATATGGCTGTGAATCTTTCTCAGGGTTATATCGCAAAATTTTTACTGTAATATCCATTGTATGATATATTAATAATAATAATTTTTTATTTCAATTTATAATCTTCTTTTAAAATCTTTACAAAGCTCTCTTTATCCGGGCACTGATAAACCTTGTCAATCAACTCATATCCTTTATAAACCTCGCCTAGATAGTAATAATTTGCAGTTATTGCTGCGAGCAGTGTTTTTACCGAGCCTGCATCGGTGTTGAAACCGTCTTCTCCTTCAGGAGGACACTGGAAAGTGCTATCTCGAAAAACCTGCAAGTCCTTCATCCATTCATCAATCTGTTCGCGAAGAGGAGCAGGAAAATTTTTCGTTATGTCTAAAAACTTGCCGTCTTTAACGGTGAAAGTAACTGCCGGCGCTCTTGTTTCGGCAAAATTTGTAAACGCATAAGCGAACATCATATTCGCAGCGGCAATTTCGTACTTCTTATTGTTATCCAAATCAACAATATCAAAACCGGAATCAGCAAGATATAACGTATCGGTAATTACAAGCTTATCATATTTTATTTTTGCAGCCATTAAATAAGTGCAGCAATGCGCGCCGCCCGTGTAAGCTGCTATCAGATAAGTCTTAACGCCGTCGTTATTAAAATCTGCTTCTTTAATGTCTGTTATTCTCTCTTCAAATTCGCCTTTGAAAATAACGTCGTTTCCTTCCGTAACTTTCAGAGTCGTGGAATAATTTGTGTCAATGTATATTGCTCTGAACCTGTACTTGCCGAGCTTAACATCCATTGTGTCGCTCTGCGCAAATACTAAACTGCCGGAAAAGAAAAACAAAATTATAAGAAAATATTTCATTGAATTAGTACTTTCTCTCCATCGGTTTAAATCTTGTTACAACAACGGGCTTGTATTTTAAAATCGGCGCTCCGCCGTTTTCGTCCTTAAATGCAAATGTATGCTTCATCCAGTTTTCATCGTCTCTCTTCGGGAAGTCTTCTCTTGTATGAGCTCCGCGCGATTCCTGTCTTGCATAAGCGCTGTTCACCGTTGCCTCTGCTGTTTCAAGAAGGTTGTCTAATTCAATCGCTTCGATTAAATCAGTATTGAAAACTTTTCCTTTATCCTGAATTGAAATATTTTTTGCTCTTTCCTTCAGCTCTTTTACTTTTTCGACCATTCTCTTTAAGTCAGCTTCGTTTCTGAATACTCCGCAATCGTTCATCATTGTATCCTGAAGTTCAGTTCTTATATCTACAACTTTTTCATTTCCGTTTTTATTAAATATATCATTGATGATTTTCTTTGATCTTTCATCTTCGTTACCGGAAATCGGAGCGTAGTCAGCAGTCTTTATAAAATCTGTTACTGCTTTTCCTGTTCTTCTTCCAAAAACAACTAAGTCTAACAATGAATTTGTGCCGAGTCTGTTTGCGCCGTGCACAGAAACGCATGCGCATTCACCTGCGGCATAAAGACCTTTTACAACATCGCCTTTTTCATTTAGTAAAACTTCGCCGTTTACGTTTGTTGGAATTCCGCCCATAGCATAGTGTGCTGTCGGTTGAATCGGAATCGGCTCTTTTGTCGGCTCAACGCCTAAGTATGTTCTTGCAAAGCCGGTAATTTCAGGTAACTTATCATCAATAACTTCTTTGCCTAAGTGAGATACATCAAGGTAAACAAAGTCCGTGCCGTCGCTTCCTCTTATTCCTCTTCCTTCTCTTATTTCTGAAATAATTGCGCGCGATACCATATCTCTCGGGGCTAAGTCCATAACAGTTGGAGCGTATCGCACCATGAACCTTTCGCCGTCTTTATTCTTTAAAATACCGCCTTCACCTCTTGCAGCTTCGCTGACAAGAATTCCAAGCTTCCACAAACCTGTCGGGTGGAACTGGAAGAATTCCATATCTTCAAGCGGAAGTCCGTTCTTGTAGCATAATGCAAAGCCGTCGCCTGTTCCTACGTGTGCGTTTGATGTAATTCTGAAAACTCTTCCGTAACCGCCGGTGGCAAATATAACTGCCTTAGCGTGGAAAGTGTGCAGTTCGCTTGTTGCAATATCCATTGCAACTACACCTTTGCATACTCCGTTTTCTATAAGTAAATCAGTTACAAAATATTCTGAGAAAAAGTTAACCTGATTTTTTATACATGTCTCATACAAAGTATGAAGCATTACGTGGCCTGTTCTATCGGCTGAGTAGCATGAGCGCTTTACGGGAATTCTCTTTCCGTAAGGGTCGTTTGGGTCGGCAGGTTTTGTGTGTCCGCCGAAATTTCTCTGTGCGATTTTTCCTTCTGCGTTTCTTGAAAACGGCATTCCCATGTGCTCAAGCTCCATGATGGCTCTGATGGCATCTTTGCACATTACTTCAATGCTGTCCTGGTCGCCGAGGTAGTCGCTTCCTTTTACGGTATCGAATGCATGGTTTTCCCATGAGTCATCTTCCATATTTGAAAGAGCTGCGCATACTCCGCCCTGCGCCGTGCCTGTGTGTGAACGCGGAGGAAATACTTTTGATAGAACTGCGCAAGAATATTCTTTCGGAATTTCTACCGCTGCGCGAAGCCCCGCGCCGCCTGCGCCTATTATAACAACGTCAAAATTTTGTACCATGATTTATAAAATTACCTTTGAATTATTTATTGAAAATTTTCTTTTGTACAAATCTAACCACAGAATGCACAGATATTATCTCAGAGAACACAGATAAAATTTTATTATGAAAAATTGTTTTATTCTCTTTGTTACTGTGGTTTATATTTTTTAAAAAATTAACCTTTATGTATTTCCCTCGTTACCACGCTCCCGCGTGGTAACGGTTCCCATTCGTTCCACTGCCGGAGCGTTGGAACGAGCAGGATTAACATCATAAAGCTACTCATCCATTTTTTTTATAGCCTTGTAAAGCTCGGATTTCTTTTTATTCTCTTCAGGTGTAGGAGCATAAACATTTTTCATATCCATATAAGAAAGTATAGCATCAAATTTTCTTCCCTCTCTTACCGCTATCATTCCCAAATAATAAAGCAGGTCAAGATTGTACGGCACGTTGCCGTAAAGATTTACCTCACGCTCATAAGCTCTCTCTAAAATGTTCTTTGCCTTTGAAAAATTTTTATACTTTTCATAGTAAATTTTTCCCAGACCGACGTAAGCATTGGTATAGCTCGAATCCCTGTTTATTACATCCGAATAAGTTTTTTCGGCTTTTTTATAATCTCCCATCTGGTCATACATAGTTGCAATAGAATATCTTATAAAAGTATCGGTTGTATCCGCCCTTAACATTTTTTCATAGAATGTAAGCGCCTTCTTATAATCTTTTGATGAAGAATATGCGCTTGCAAGAGAAGAGCTTAATGAGTTTACCAAGCTGTCTGAAGTGAATTTTTCTCTTACAGTCTTAAATAAATCTTCCGCCTTTTGATAAGAGTCAGTCATCACATATAAATCGAGAAGGTCTTTGTATATATAGAAACTATCGGGGCGCATCTCAATACACTTATAGTAATAGCTTTCCGCTTTTGCAAAATTAATTTTATTTACTGAATCTTTTTTCACCGCAAAAGTATCTAAGGTTTTCATCGTATCTTTCCATTTTGAATAATACCAGTCGTAAGTCAGCTGCGATTTTAAGTTTCCGGCTATTCTGTAATTTGAATTAAATAAGCTTTCCTCTTTTTTCCTCTGAAGCTCTTCGTTATCGGATAGATTTGTTGTATTAATTAAGGAAGCCGTTCTTTTAAAAGCGTTTATTGCCACGGCAAAGTTAAGATTGCCGTAACCCATGTAAGTATAAGTTGTGATACCTATTACTTCACCTTTTGAATTAAAAAGAGCGCCGCCGCTGTTGCCCGGCGAAATTGCCGCCGTTATCTGAATTACTTTTTCAAAAGTTTTCGTAACCGGCATATAAGTTACGGGATCGTTGAAATCAACTTTCTCGTTTGTTCTTATCGCTGCAACAATTCCCTGTGAAATTGTGTATTCAAAGCCCAACGGACTTCCGATAGCGTAAACATCCTGCCCCTGCTTTACATCATCCGAGTTTCCGAATTTTATTGTTTGAAAATTCAGCGCGCTATCAGAGACAATTTTTAAAATTGCAAAGTCGTTTTTTTCGTCTATCAATACTATTTGAGCATAGTAAAAATTTCCGTCGCTTGTTTTTACTATTAAGCTGTCTATTCTTTCAACAACGTGAAAGTTTGTGCCGATAAGACCGTCGTTTCTGAAAATAAATCCGCTGCCATTCAGAAGAGTTGTATCTCTTCCCGTATAAGAATAATAACTGTAGCTTTCATTGGTGTGATACCAGATAGAAACTAAAGCCGGTTTATTTTTTTCAATAATCTCCTGCGCGTTTAAATCGCCGTCCTTCGGTCCCGGAGATATTTCAGCGGTCTTTTCCTGAGCATAAATGATACCGGAGAAAAAGATAAGCAGTGCGGAAAAGGCTAAACGAATTTTACTTCTTAATTCATAATTCATAACTCTGAATTCAACGTCCTTTCCACTCCGCTTTACGTTTCTCAACGAACGCCTTCATCCCTTCAAATTTATCCTCTGTTGCAAATAGCAGATAGAAATTTTTTCTTTCGTATTCAAGACCTGATTCTATTGTAAGATCTAAAGCTTTATTAACAGATTCTTTGCCGAGCATTACTGCAAGGTTTGGCTTGCTCGCTATTTCTTTTGCAAGCTCAATTGCTTCATCCAGATAAACCGCATCTTCAACTACTCTTGTAAGAAGTCCCGCCTCATACATATCTTTGGAAGTCATCATTCTGCCAGTTAAAATCATTTCCATTGCGCGCGCCTTGCCGATAGCTTTTGTGAGACGCTGAGTACCGCCTGCTCCCGGAATAACTCCGAGATTAATTTCCGGCTGTCCGAACTTTGCGGACTCTGCTCCGATAATCATATCGCAGCTCATTGCAAGCTCGCATCCGCCGCCTAAGGCAAATCCGCTGACGGCTGCAATAATCGGCTTTCTTATTTTTCTTATTCTGTCCCATCTTGCAAAACGGTTGCTTAGCTGCATTTCAATTGCAGTGGCATCTGCCATTTCTTTTATATCTGCGCCCGCTGCAAAAGCTCGTGCATTTCCGGTAAGTACAATGCACCCGATTTCATCGTCAACGTCCATGTTTTCCATAGTGTCAACAACTTCCTTCATCAATGGAATATTGAGAGCATTTAATGCTTCAGGGCGGTTTAATTGTATCAAGCCGACTTTAAGTCCGTTTTTATTTTCTATTGCTGAAACTAAAATATTATTGTATGAAGCTGAAAGGTAAGATTTATCACTCATTATATTAGAATATTGTAAAAAATGTGGAATGATTGTAAAAAATGAAATTAAGGGTATTGAATTTTAATTACAATGAAGAAGGGAGGGCAAGTGACTCACGGTGTATTTGCCCGCTTTGTTAAAATGTGGTACTCTTCCCTTTGTAATAGTGATTATATATTTTGGATAAATATGGAAGACTCCTCCCTTGAGGGAGGTGGCGAGCCAACGGCGAGACGGAGGGTGTTCTCCAAACACCCCTCCCTTTCGCTTTGCGAAAGTACTCCCCTCAAGGGGAGAGTTTTAACCTCATTCCGATATGGAACATCCCGATTTATCGGGGCTCCGGCGTCGGAACGGTTCATATTGTTCCCGACCACCTCTAACCCTCCGCAAAAAAATTTCAGGCAAGCTCACCTCAACAGAGGAGGGGAACACTGTTAAATCACTTCCCCCTCCTTAGTTAAGGAGGGGGACTGAGGGGGTGGTCAAATTAATAATAAACTTTCCTCTTGAAGGAAGTGCCTCGCAGAGTGGGACAGAGGTTTCTCTAAACACACCTCCCTTTCGCTTCGCAAAGTACTCCCCTCAAGGGGAGAGTTTTTTTACAAAGCAATATATAGCTTTTTTATTGAATGGGCATAGTAGTGAAATAATGTTCAACGGAACAAACATTTAAAATATTCCTTTGTGCTTTTTGCAGGAACCTTTGCTTCTTTGCGTTTCAGTTCACACAATCAGAAAAATCCTGTCAAGCGATTTTTTAATATTTCTCCCTATTAGTACTAATAGGCATGATTGTATTTGAAAAGTGTTTGCTGGTTGTTAAATTATGGAAGTTCTTTTCCAATACTTGAGATTCAGCAAAATTCTCAAAAACACTCATTATTGTTTAAACAATAATTTAACGCAAAACTTACGAGGGGGCGTAAGTTTTGATATATGTTTTTACAGTATTTATAGCTCTCGAAAATCACGTTTTTTCAACGTGAATACTTAGAAACCGGCACATTTCATAGCAAAATAGGGCAAATAAGAGAAGCAAATGCGATTTGAATTTAATTTTCCAAATACTCTTTCTATTTTGAACTATGAAAAATTTTCCAATTCTCGGCTTCGGCTGCTACAGGGTGGATTACCGTGTAGAAGAGCATCAGAAATCTTTAGAAAAAGCGATATTAGAAGGCATTACACTAATTGATACTTCGGCAAATTATGCTGACGGCAAAAGTGAAATTTTAGTAGCTCAGGTTTGTAAAAAACTAATTGATGAAAATAAAATTAAACGTGAAGATTTGATAGTAGTAACAAAGGCGGGATATATTCAGGGCACAAATTACAAAACCGCCTCGGAAAGAAAAGCTGCCGGAAATCCTTTTCCTGAAGTTACAGAATACGGCGAACGACTCTGGCACTGCATCCATCCCGATTTTCTCGCTCATCAAATTGGCGGTCAGTTCAAAAGATTAGATATGAATTATGCAGATGTGTACCTTCTTCACAATCCCGAATACTTCCTCGGCTGGGCTGAACATGAAGGTATGAAGTTAGAGGATGCTAGGGATGAATATTACAGAAGGATAAAAAATGCTTTTGTATTTCTGGAAGAGAAGGTAAAAGAAGGCGTGATAAAATCTTACGGAATCTCTTCGAATACTTTTCCCGGAATGCAGAATGATTATAATTTCACTTCACTGGAAAAAGTTCTGGAGATAGCAAATGAAGTCAGCGTTGAAAATAATTTCAAATGTATTCAGCTTCCGTTTAATCTAATGGAAAGCGGGGCTGCGCTGAATAAAAATCAGGCAAACGGCACCAAGACGGTTCTTGAGCTTGCAAAAGAAAATAATCTCAGGGTTTTGATAAATCGCCCTCTGAATGCAATTACGGCTAAAGGCTTATTAAGACTTGCCGATTTTGAAGTTACAAGCGCTTACATTGAAAATGATTTTGTAAAACAGAACAAACTGGTAATGATGATGGAGCAGGATATTATAGATGAAAAACTTGTTAACATGGAAAATTCAGAGGAGCTTGAAAAAGCGAAGAAATTTCTTTCGTTCGGGAAACTGATTGACGAGAACTGGAAGTTCTTCGGTACGCTGGAGCATTTTAATGATAATATAGAATATAACATTGCGCCGCGGATAAATTTTCTTACGGATTTTTTTAATAATAAAGTTGAAGACGAATCAGCAAAAGAACTTTATGCAAAATATCTCCGCGAAACATATAAGCTTTTTAATTTTATTTCCACTTATTACAAGATAAATGCAAATTCAAGAAATGCTAAAATTCATGCTGTGATTAATTCAATTATTCCTGAAGAATATCATTCGCTTAGTCTTTCGCAAAAAACGATTTTGCTTATTTCTTCTACAGAGGGAGTTTCAACTGTTTTAATAGGGGCAAGAAAAGAAAAATATGTGGACGATGCCGGAAAAATTTTAAGTTTGAAAAAACTTCCTGAGGTAATTTCCGTATTTAAAAAAATAAAAAGCGAGATAGCTGACCATATAAATTAATTTTACACTGTGCCTTTTAAAGAACTCAAAATAAAAATAATTTTAATTGCCTCTCTTGTGGTTATATCGGGAGTGCTGTTGTATTTTTATTTGAACAGAGCCGATGAAAATAAGGATAGTGTTTCGGATACAAGGACTGAAAAAAAATATACTGACGATGAGCTAAAGAAAAGAATTCCTGTTGAAATTGATTCGCTGCTGTTTTCTTTCGGTATAAAAAAGGAATGGATAAGAGATATAAAGAGCGACAAAAAAAATGAAAAAGCTCTACAGGAACTATGGTTTGCGAAGGATGCTGCTATTCCGCTTGACCTCGGAACAATAGGCGTAACAAACAACCTTACAAATATGCTCCGATACTTCGGGCTTGAAGGCATAATAAACGAAGACCCGAAAACCCGCAATGTAAACGCCGATATTTATTTCAAAAAGGACAGTTTAAAAAAAACTGTCGGAGTATTAAGGCTTACCTATAATGATAAGATAAAACGCGATGCTTCCGATATTTGTATTATATTAAACAACATTTCCGATTTTAAATCGTCTGACCTGAACGATGTGTTAAACTCTCCCGAAAGTTTCTCTGTCGTTTTGCCGCTCACCAATGATAAGTCGGATGTTCAGTCTCAGATAATTAACTCGAAAAAAGATTTTATTTTGAAGTTTTCTATAGGTAAAGAGGATGATGTTGAAGCAGATTTTAAATCAGGGCAGGAAGGCAGCCGTGAATGGCGCGCCAAGATAAAAAGTATGTCGTATGAATTTGCAAAAGCCGGCGGAATAATTCTTGAAAATCCTGTGAAGGATTTTGTATTTGAAGACAAAATCAAAGATGAGTTTCAGAAGTATAAAATGACTGCATACAAAGATACTATATTTATGAAGTTTGCTTCTTCCAATATAGATGAAAAGAAAATTTATGATTTATTCTCACATATAATCAGCAGAACGAAAAATGGTTTCGTTAATAATTTTTATATTCTGAATCTAACTCCTGCCGAGTTTACTTTTCTTGATAAAGAAATCACAAACTTAAAAAAACGGGGATATAAATTTTATTCATTCAAAGATATGGTGAAAAAAATGACAGCTCCGATTGTGAAAGCAAGTAACCTCCCGCAAAATGAAAATCCGCAGGGCGTAAAAGCAGATTCACTTAATCCTGTATCAAAAACTCTACAAAAGAAAAAGAAATGAACACGCAGGAAATATGGATGAAGTATGCCTTCAAAGAAGCGGAGAAGGCGTTTGAAAAAAATGAAGTTCCCATTGGATGTATAATAACTTTTCAGAACACAATAATTGCAAAAGCTCATAATCAGGTAGAGACTTTAAAAGACCCGACAGCCCACGCGGAAATTATGGCAATCACTTCCGCCGCTGAATATTTGCAATCGAAGCAGTTAATCGGATGCAGCATGTATGTTACGCTTGAGCCGTGCCCTATGTGCGCCGGTGCAATTGTGATGGCAAAAATTGATAACCTTTACTTTGGAGCTTACGATAATAACTTCGGCGCTTGCGGTAGTGCGTTCAACATCACAAATAATGATAAGATGAATCACAAAGTAAATGTTTACGGAGGGATAATGGATAAAGAATGCGCAGGGATATTGAAAAGTTTTTTTGAGGTGAAGAGGTAGTTATCCGCCACAGAAACACATTCTGCTTTTCTTTTTTATTATCCATTTGTTTTCATTTTTACACATATAATAATAGACTATGCAATTATCATCTATTGTTTTAACTATGGAGTAATTTAAAGATTTATCAATATGAATTTCGTGAATAGAATATTTTGAAAGCAGTTGTAAATATTTGTTGTAATAATAAATATCATTCTTGTCATATATTCTGTCCCCTGATTCTATTACATTAAAATAAGATTTTAAAAATTCTAATTTCGCAAGAAATTTATCAGGTCTATCTTTCAAATCTTTTACTAAATTTGTCCAATACTCTTTTCTGTATTTTCCGACCAAAAATGAGTTAATTCTTGCGACATATAATGAATCTAAGAATAAAGTTTTTGCCTCGGTTATCTTGGGTCTAAAATTAGTAATCTTGGCATTGTATAAAAGTTTTTCTGTATGCGCCTCAATTAAAATTTCAGGACACTGTAAAGTATCTCTTCTAAGGTTATTTTTTTCAATTTCAAAAAAAGCACTATCGAGATACCACTGAAAGCACATTACATAATTTACTATTCCGTACTCTAAATCATTTGGCAGTAAATTAATTTTGTCTTTCTTAAAAAATTCTAGAGAATCATAAAATGATTTATAGATTTCTTTAATTGCTTTTATAGTATCATTAGCTTCTTCATAATTATTGTACTGGAATGGTGTCATACTTTTCCAATTATTAAAGAAAATCTGCATCAAAGAATCAGAATTTTCCTTATATGCTCTTTCTAATAATTTAATTTGTGATTGAGAGAAAATTTGTGAGGTGAAAAGTATGAGGGAAATTAAAATGAGGTATTTAGTTAATTTCCGTTCCATAGGGAAAAGTAACAAAAATTTTAGAAAAGAAAAGTGTTTTTTTACGTTGCGAAGCTTGAGCTTCGCAACGAGAAGTCAACCATGGATTTCAAAGAACGCCTATCAGTTTTTCTTCGAGAAGTCCTTCTTCCGTTGTAATGATTAGCTTGTAAATTCCCGGCTGAAGAAAATCAGTGAATACATTTATCGTGTGCTCGCCTGCTTCATACATTCCCGATAAAAAGTGCGCTTTATCCCTTCCATATACATCGTAAAATTTTATTTTTAATCTTGCGCAGTTTTTAATGGAGAACTTATAATTGAAATTATTTACCACATCAGATTTTTTATTGGCTGCATCGCAGGGGCTTGCAAGCGTGCAGATTTTTTCTGATATGATTTTGTTAAGATTTGTGCTCAATTCATTTGCATAATTTGAAACATCCATGTTCCAAATTCCATTGTCCTGTATGTGAACATGTCTGTTTCCTCTATGTCCGTGTTCTAAATAGTGAACATTGATAGCGTCTATCAACGATAAAATTTTCTTTTTATCTTCCGGCGCAGTATAAGCTAAATCCATTGCTGCTCCTATGATATGAGGCGATGCTTCAACATTTGACCAGCCCCTGCGCTTATACAACAATTGGCTTTCGTTTGTGCGCATTGCATCTGAAATTCTCGGCTTTGTTTTTACTTTATCCAGCAGATATAAAAATTTTATTAAAGCCGGAGCCTGAAGATATGGGATGACATTATACTTTAATTCAAAGAAAGGAAAAGAAAATTTTACCATTGAATAACTTCCTTTTTCATTGGTAAAATTTATGGAATTAAAATCTGGGACGCAAAGTACCGAATCTGTTTTTGTAATTATCTGAAACTGATTTTGTACACTTCCGTCATCATTAAAGATTTTCAGATGACCTGAAATTAAATGGTTTTCCGTTGTATAAAAAAATGGAGTGTCTGATTCGGCTGAACGGTCAATGAAAGTATCTGCTTTGCATAACGCCAAAAAAACAAATAACAGTATTAAAGGGGTTAGTTTTAACTTCATAAAAAATATTACAGTTCGCCGAATCCTTTCGCAAAAAAATCCACCATTTCTTCAGCAAGCTGCGCTTCGTCTTCGCCTTCGAATTTCAGCATCAGCTTAGAGCCTTTTTCAGCTGCAAGAGTCATTACGCCAATGATGCTTTTTCCGTTCACTTCAAAATTATCCCGTGAAATAAAAAAGTCGGCTTTGTATTTAGCGGCAATTTTTACAATTGAAGAGGCAGGTCTTGTGTGCATGCCTGCATTATTTATTATCTCAACTTCTTTTTCAATCATGTTAAAAATTTCTTTCGAGCAGCATTTGAGAAAATGCTTTCAGCATATTTTTATGTTCGGAAGGAAAATCTTTTATGAAATGTTCTGCTTTCTCTGTAAATTTTTCAATTTCATTTTTCGCAGATTCAATTATTCCATACTCTTCATAGATTTTCTTAATTCTCAAAATTTCCTCTTCCTGATTTTCTTTAATGCCGGAATTTTTTACAATAGCTTCTATTCTTTCCCTGTCTTCTTTTTTATTTACAACTTCAAGAGACTTCAAAAGCAGATATGTTTTTTTACCTTCGATTAAATCTCCGCCAATTTTTTTACCGAATTCTTTTTCATCTGCAATTATATCGAGCAGGTCGTCCTGAATCTGAAAAGCAAGCCCGGAATTGACCGCAAAATTTCTTATGTTTTCAATCTGCTCATCAGTTCCTCCGCCGATAATTGCCCCCATTACGGCGCTTACCTCTATCAGCTTAGCGGTTTTTTTCTGTATCATCATCAAGTATTTATCTATAGTAACATCCGGTTCGTTTTCAAAATCCTTGTCATAGCTTTGCCCTTCACAGACTTCAATTACGCCGTCCGTAAATTCGCCGGCAATTTTTTCTATTACAGGAGATTTTGTCTTTAATAGCGATTTGTAAGCAATAGCAATTAAATTGTCTCCGGCTAATATTGCCGTGTTCACGTTCCATTTTTTATGAACGGTTGCATTGCCTCTGCGCGTATCGGCATTATCCATTATGTCATCGTGAACTAAAGTAAAGTTGTGCAGTATCTCAATCGCTGCTCCGGCATCAAGGGCTTCATCGGCATTTCCTCCAACGGCTTCGCATGTAAAAAGCAATATTGCCGGACGGATTCTTTTTCCGCCGCCTGAAATTATGTAGTTCACCGGATCATATAGACTCTTTGGCTCTTTTAAAACAAGAAGGGTGTTTAACCTTTCATCTATTTTCTTTTTATACTCACTGTATTTATCTGCAAAATTTTTCATTGTTTTTCGCGAAGCATGAAACTTTTATTTGAAATAAGAATTTAATACAAAAAGATTGGCTCTATACAGCAAGGCAGTTGTATTTCTATTGTAAATAAAACTGTTAATATATAAAATAAAATCCGTTAGAAATATGAAATTAATATTGTTCAAATACATGCGTAAAAATAAAGTTTTCATTTATTTTATCCTCGGCTTAGTTTTGGCATCTGCCTCCTACGCCTTTATTCCCGGTTCGGAGAATAAGTTTACTGAATTGTTAAAAGAGAAGATTTCTGAAAGATTTAGCAAAACTTCCTATGAACTCCCCGATTGGGCATTGGCTGACCCGAAAGACGGCTATGAAGGCACGCGCACTCTTGCTTTTAGAGAATACATAAAGAATTCCGGCAAGACGATAAACTCACCAAAGCCGGTAGTCGTGGCTGTAATTGACGGCGGAATTGATATTAATCACCCTGCTTTAAAAAATAATATTTGGCAGAATTTAGCTGAAGTTAACGGACAGCACGGAGTTGATGATGACGGTAACGGCTACATTGATGATTTTAACGGATGGAATTTTCTCGGAACACAGGAAAATTTGGGACTGGAAGTTACCCGTGAGTATTTCAGGCTGAAAAAAGAAGGTGTGCCTGTTTCGGATTCTTATTATATAAAAGTTAAAGACGAATACACTAATGAAAAAAGCGAGGTGATGTTTATGAGGGTTGGCATTAACTCATCTGTGGAAGAGATAGAAAATGCTGAAAGAATTTTAAAAGAAAGAAACTACCCGACTGACCCGGAGAAGCTGCAGAAAATATCAAATAACCTTACCGGAAAATACGAAGAGGCAGCTTCGGTAATTTTGAATTCCTATTTTTTATATGGTGTGAAAAAGGACGAATTGCTTGAGCTTCAAAAAGAATATAATATTAAAGCAAAATTTATCAACGATTCAACAAGCACTCACTTTTACATCGGAGATAACCCGAACCTATTTGTAGAAAAGGGTTACGGAAACAATAAGCCCAATACGGGACAGATGGACCATGCCACACACGTTGCAGGAATTATTGCGGCAAATGTAAGCACTATTGGGCAATCGCCGTATGCGCAAATTATGTGTCTTCGCGCAGTGCCGGATGAAGGCGATGAAAGAGATAAAGATGTTGCAAATGCTATATACTATGCAGTTGATAATGGAGCCAGTATAATAAACATGTCTGCCGGAAAATATTTTTCACCGCAGCCTGAAAAAGTTGTGCAGGCGATTAAATATGCTGAAGAAAAAGGCGTTGTGTTTGTGAGTTCTGCCGGGAATGAATCAAGTGATATTGAAGATAAAATTAATTTCCCCAGAAAATTTGTAATGGAAAATGGGCAGATGAAATTTTTCAGCAATATGATTGTAGTTGGCGCATCAACATGGATGAAAGAATGGTCGCAGGCAAAAGACCCTGAAGATTTTGCCGGACGCTTTGACCTTGCAGCATCCTTTTCAAATTACTCCGATAGAGTTGTTGATGTTTTTGCTCCCGGTCTTCAGATAAATAGCTCATATCCGAATCCTACATATAAAAAACTTGACGGCACAAGCATGTCAGCGCCGGAAGTATCGGGCGTAGCAGCGAATCTCAAAGCATATTTTCCCAATCTTACCGCTGCTCAAATTAAGGAAATTATTGTAAGCTCTGCGCGGACTTATCCGGGGCTTAATGTAAAAGTTAAGGGCAAGAATTCAAGAGTGCCTTTTTCCGAATTATCAAAGTCAGGCGGAGTTGTAGATATGCTGAATGCTTATAAAAGAGCTTATGAGTTTGCGCAGAATTAATTTTAATAAGCTGTGAACCCGTTACTAAGCCCTGTATTGTAACGTTAATTACCCTTGATATGAAAAAAGCATTTTTCGTTTTTTTATTATTCGTCTTGCTGGCGTGTTCCTCTGAAAGTTTTGCAAACGCCGCAGCTCCCGGATTTTACAATAACGGGGGAAGCAGTAACTTTATTCCTTTCTTCTCTTCAGATGCGGACTATCTCGATAAAATTCAGATGCAAAGTGAAGTTATAACAGTGCTTTTGTATCCCGATTTTGCAGTTGTCCGCGGTGAGTATAACATGCTCAATCTTTCTAATAAAGAAATTGTATTTAATACAGGTTATCCTATAAACGCTTCATTTGAAAATGAGCAGCTAACGAGAGTTAGTTATGAAGATATTTATAACCTCAAAGTTTTTGTAGATAATAAAGAAGTGCCTAATGAAAAATTAAGAGCAGGGGACTCGACTTATTCATTTGACGGCAGACAGCAAAATCTTTATAATAACTGGTACGTGTGGAAATCTACTTTTAAATCCGGTATTACAAAAATCAAAGTTTACTTCATCGTAAATAATTCCAAAAGCATCTTAAGAAAAGGATACAGCAGGGATAAGGATAACGGTTTCCTTTATATTCTTGAAACAGGGAAAGCATGGGCAAAAAATATTGAGAACGGAAGAATAAACATTCAGTTGATGGACGGCTTAAAGGCATCGGATATAATGGGTGTCTCTCCGCAAAGTAAATTTACAATCAACGAAGACGGCACGAGCCTTATATATGATTTTAAAAATCTTGAGCCTTCTCCTAACGATAATGTTTTAGTCAGGTATAAAAAATTAAAAGAGAATTTTGATTTTCAATCTGTTGTTTCGCAATCGCAAAAGTATTATGACGATATTGACCGCATCCAGCCCTCAAATATTTTTGCTGAATCGTATAAACCTTTTACCGCAAGTGATTTTAAAGTCCACGATAGCTCGTCAGATTGGTTTGGGTTTCTATTAATTTTCGGAATCTTCGGAGTTCCCACGTTAATATTTCTTGCAATTGCCATTACAGTTATTTTTATTTTTGTCCACAGAAGAAAAAAGAAAAAACAAAGCCTTAACCCCTAATTTCGCAGAAGTTTCCGTTTTAAGTTCAGTTCTGAATAACACACTTTTTGCGCCCCTTTTCTCATTGAAACTCACGTCTTAAATTGTTATATTACTAATTGCTTAAATTTAATTTTAACTATTTATATGTCATTGAACATCGGCGATACAGCCCCTGATTTTACTTTAAAAAGTAAAAATGAAACAGGAGACGTAAAAGATTACAGCTTATCTGAATTTAAAGGAAACAAGAACGTTGTTCTTTTTTTCTACCCGCAGTCTTTTACCGGAAAATGCACAGATGAAATGTGCTCTATCACAAAAGATTTTGAAGATTATTCATCAATGAATGCAGTTACATTCGGAGTAAGCGTTGACTCTATCTTTACTCAGGATGCATGGGCTAAAGCAAACGGAATTACAATTCCATTGTTAAGCGATTTCAATAAAGAAGTTATCAAAAAGTACGGAACACGATATGCTGACGGCGGCTTTGTTCACAATATGAACGGAGTTTCAAAAAGAGCAGCATTTGTGATTGATAAAGAAGGCAAGATACAATATGCAGAAATTCTTGAGAGCGCAGGTGATTTACCGAATTTTGAAAAGATAAAAGAAGTCTTAAAATCTTTGAATTAATTTCGGATTTTTTAAATGATAGTTGTAAGAGAGCCTGATAAAATTGTTTACAATAAGAAAACTGTAGTTACGGTAGGAACTTTTGACGGAGTACACATAGGGCATCAGCAGATAATCGGCGAGCTGAACAGGCTTAAAGAAGAAAAGGGATTAAGAAGTATTCTTATCACTTTTGATCCGCATCCGCAGATTGTTCTGAAGAACCGCTCTAAAGAAGTAAAACTTTTAACTTCAACAGAGGAGAAACTTGAATTGCTTGAGAAATTTCCTCTGGATATGGTTTACATAATTAATTTCAACAGGGAATTTGCAGCAACTCCCGCCGAAAATTTTATTATAGATTACATCTATAACGGAACAGGGCTGAATGATTTAGTCATCGGCTACGACCACATGTTCGGCAAAAACAGGGAAGGCAGCATTGAAACTGTAAACGCTCTTTCGAATAAGCTCGGCTTTGCAGTGCACAAAGTGCCGGAATTTAAAATCGATGATAAAAACATCAGCAGCACGGAAATTAGAAATCTCCTCGAACAGGGGAACGTAGATGCTGCAAAGTTTTTCCTAGGAAGATTTTACGAAATAGAAGGCATTGTTATAGAGGGAGCGAAAAGAGGCAGGGAGTTAGGTTATCCTACTGCTAATCTTAAAATAAACGATGAGAATAAACAGATTCCGAAAAACGGAATTTACGCAGTGGAAGTTATTTACGGCGGAGAGATTTTAAGAGGAATGATGAGCATAGGGCATAACCCTACAGTGAACGATACGGATGAAATTTTTATAGAAGTAAATGTTTTTAATTTTGATAAAAATATTTACGGCAAAAAATTAAAAATAAGATTTGTCAAATACATAAGAGATGAAGTAAAATTCAACTCTCTTAATGAGCTGAAAAAAAAGCTCGATGAAGACAAACAAAAAACATTAAATATATTCAGTAACATTTAATAAACAAAACACGTGGCATTAACAAAAGAAGAAAAAAACGAGATTGTAACTAAGTACGGTTCATCTGCAAACAATTCAGGAAAGACAGAAGTTCAGGTTGCAATTCTTACAAAGAGAATCAACGAGCTTTCAGCAACACATTTCAACACTCATGCAAAAGACAATCACTCAAGAAGAGGTCTTTTAAAGATGGTTGGCAAAAGAAGAAAGCTTTTAAAATATCTCGAAAACAAAGATGTTACAAGATACAGAGGCATCATAAAAGAATTAAACATCAGAAAATAATTTTTCAATTTTAATTCGTTTTCACAAATGCCCGTCCCTTGTTAATCAGGACGGGTTTGTCGTTTATATAAACAAACGATAATTTTTATAATTTTACCAGAAAGGTATTAAATACTTGATAAGAAAAAGCATAGATATTGGCGGAAAAAAACTCACCTTAGAAACAGGACGCCTTGCTAAACAGGCAAACGGCTCAGTACTTGTTTCAATTGAAGACACATGGGTATTATGCACAGCAGTAGCAAAAGATGAAGCGGCTCCCGGGCAGGATTTCTTTCCTTTAAAAGTTGACTACAGGGAAAAAACGGCTGCAGTGGGAAAAATTCCGGGCGGATTTTTTAAACGCGAAGGAAAGCCGACAGAGAAAGAAATTCTTTCTTCACGATTAATAGACAGACCTATCAGACCGATGTTCCCTGAGGGTTACTTCAATGAGGTTGATATTCAGGCAGGCGTATATTCAGGAGACGGCGAGAACGATGCAGACGTAATAGCAACAGTAGGCGCTTCGGCTGCTCTATTAATTTCCGATATTCCATTTGACCTTGCGGTTTCGGAAGTTCGTGTAACAAGATTAGACGGCGAGCTAATTGTAAACCCTACACATCAGCAGACAGATAACGGCGATTTTGAAATCGTTGTTGCCGGAACTGAAGATTCAATCGTGATGGTTGAAGGTGAAGCAAAGGAAATATCAGAAGCTGAGTTCATTGATGCTGTAAAGTTTGCTCACAGGCATATTGCCGAGCTTTGCAGATTCCAGAAAGAATTCGCAACGGAAGTATCAAAGCAAAAAAGAGAAATTCCTGCTGCTGAAGATAAATCAGAATTAATCAACGAAGTAAAAGCTCTTTATCTTGACGACATAAAAACAGCTATCAGAACTGTTATGTCTAAAGAAGAAAGACATGAAAAATATAAATCTCTTTCAGAGAAAGTAAAAACTGCTCTTGGCGAAAAGTACGGCGATGCTTTCAAAGATATGGAAAAAGAAGTTTCGACAATCATGCACGATATTCAGTATGTTGAAATGCGCGAAATGATTTTAGAAGAAGGCAGAAGACTTGACGGAAGAAATACAACTCAGATAAGACCTATTACCTGCGAAGTAGGAGTTCTCCCAAGAACGCACGGCTCGGCTTTATTCACTAGAGGTGAAACACAAAGCTTAACGACCGTAACATTAGGAACAGGAAACGATTCACAGACTATAGAAGGATTAAGAGACGAAATTCAAAAGAAATTTATTCTTCACTACAACTTCCCTGCATTCAGCACGGGAGAAGTAGGCGGAAGACCCGGACCGGGAAGAAGAGAAATCGGGCACGGAAATCTTGCAGAGCGCGCTTTGAAAAAAATGGCTCCCGGCGAAAAAGATTTCCCGTATGTTCTTCGTATCGTATCCGATATTCTTGAGTCAAACGGTTCTTCTTCCATGGCTACAGTCTGCGCTGGTTCATTGGCTTTAATGGATGCCGGCGTACCGATGGCAAAACCTGTTGCAGGTATTGCTATGGGACTTATAAAAGAAGGCGATAGAGTAGCAGTGCTTTCAGATATTCTCGGCGATGAAGACCACTTCGGAGATATGGATTTCAAAGTTGCAGGAACTACAGATGGTATTACTGCAATTCAGATGGATATTAAAATAAGAGGAATTTCGTTCGAAGTTTTTGAAAAAGCTCTTGCTCAGGCAAAAGACGGAAGACTTCATATTCTCGGAATTATGAATCAGACTCTTTCAGCGCCACGAGAGAACTTATCGAAGTACGCTCCGCATTTATATTCGATGCAGATTCCTGTAGATATGATAGGAACAATCATCGGACCCGGCGGAAAAATGATAAGACATATTATTGCAGAATCAGGATGTGAATTGAATATTGACGATACAGGAATGTTAACCATTGCAGCTATCAATGAAGCAAATGCTACAATTGCTAAAACAATGGTAAGCAGATTGATAGAAGTTCCTGAAAAAGGAAAAATCTATGATGGTATTGTTAAGTCTATAAAAGAGTTCGGCGCATTCATTGAAATCATTCCGGGCAAAGAAGGGCTTCTCCACATCTCTGAAATAGATTACAAGAGAGTTGCTAAAGTTGAAGATGTCTTAAAAATGGGAGACCCTATTCAGGTTCAGTTGC
This sequence comes from Bacteroidota bacterium, assembly GCA_018266845.1. Lineage (GTDB taxonomy): Bacteria > Bacteroidota > Ignavibacteria > Tepidaquicellales > Tepidaquicellaceae > JAFDZO01. Next base: position 104,253 of record JAFDZO010000002.1, read on the forward strand.
TTGATATTGATAGAGACGGAAAGCTAAAGCTTAGCAGAAAAGTTTTAATGCCGAAACCAGAAGGTTATAAAGAACCTGCTCCGAGAGAAAGAAGAGAAGGACCAAGACACGACGGACCGAGAAAAGACGGACACAGAAAAGAATACCATAAGAAAGATACACATCATAAACCTGATTTCGACAGAGAACAGCCAAAAAACGAAAACTAAATTTTATCAGAAATGAAATTTGAAATAGATAAGCAGAAAGATAAAACCATATTCAAGCTTGAATCCAAAGTGCTTGGGCATGAAATAGCGGCAGATTTAAAAGCTGAACTGATTTTCCTCCAGAAGGAAGTTGATAACCAGTTTATAATAGATCTTGCAGATGTAACCCGCTGCGACAGTTCAGGACTTTCATGCCTCCTTCTTGCAGAAAGAATGGAACGTGAAAAAGGCAATAAGCTTGTGCTTATTAATGTGAATAAAGCTGTTGAAGATTTGATTAAAATTGCAAGATTAGACAGAGTATTCGATATAAAATAAGTATCATATAAAAGTCTCTCCTTCAAGTCCCGTTTGATTAGAACGAATTTTTTTGTTTCAAACGGGATTTTTTATTTCTATTCGTTTTTAACCACAGAGTTCACAGATTATTATCGCAGAGAACACAGAATAAAATTTGTTTGTAAAAATCGGGTTTGTTAACCAACGCAATTTATTTTTGTTAACGGGTGTAATTATACAACGAAATTTTACTTTATACTTACTACATTCTACAGAATACTAAGCATGAAAGACGAATACGTAAAGACATATAAGCTATCCGACCTTTCCAATAAAAGAGGGAAAGCATTCAAATTAGATGATGACCACGAAGTTGCGATTTTTAAAATCTACGATAAGGTATATGCAGTAGATAACATCTGCCCGCACAATCATGTGCCGCAGATTTTTGACGGATACATAGAAGAAATGTATGTTGCATGCCCGATTCACGGATTTAAATTTCATCTTGAAACAGGTGAACAGCCGACTAAAACAGGATGCAAACTGAAAACATACGAAATAAAAATTGAAGAGGATTATATCTATGTTAAGAAGCCCAAAAGAAAATTATTTGATTTTCATTTCTGATGGATAAACTCACCTTATCACACTTCATAAAACAAAAAGCAAAAGACTACGGCTTTGCGCTTTGCGGATTTGCAAAAGCGGAAGTGCTTGATAAGGAAAAAATATATCTTTCAAAGTGGCTTTCCGAAAAAAAGAATGCTGGCATGGAATGGATGAATAACTCATTTGAAAAACGGGTAAATCCTTTTCTTATTTTTCCCGAAGCCAAGTCAATCATTTCACTTGCCTATGTGTACGATACTCCCTTTGAACATTCCGAAGATAAAAACATTGCGAAAATTTCCCGTTACGCCTGGGGAGAAAAAGATTATCACAAGGTAATCAAAAAAAAGTTAAAACCGTTTTGCGCAGAGATAGAATCACTCTTGCCTGAAATAAAAACCCGCGCTTATGTAGATGACGGTCCCATGATGGATAAAGTTTGGGCAATTAAAAGCGGAATTGGTCAGCAGGGAAAACATACGAATATTATAAATCCTGAAATCGGCAGCTTCTTTTTCCTCTGTGAAATTCTAATCAACATTGAACTTGAATACGATAAGCCCATTGAAGCTGACCTGTGCAAAAGCTGTATGCTTTGCATTAATGCATGTCCCACCGGAGCGATTTATGATGAATACAAAGTTGATGCGAATTTGTGTATATCATATCAGACGATTGAAAACCGCGGAGAAATTCCGCCGGAAATAAATTTAGATAACTGGATTTATGGCTGCGATACCTGCCAGGACGTATGCCCTTACAATTCAAGAAATATTTTTACCGAAGATAAAAGGTTTTATCCCCGCGAAGAAATATTTAATAAGAGTGTAGATGAGCTATCAAAATTATCAGAGGAAGAATTTAATAAAATGTTTGAAGGAACGCCCGTGAGAAGAACGAAATATGCGGGATGGGTGAGGAATTTAAAAAAAGTGAAAGAGAGTTTATAAATCGTTACGACGCATCAGCGCCGTAACGAGTATAACTTTTATCAGTCAAATTTCTTCTTATAAACGTGGCAGTAAGGTGTGCCGTTTTTGTTTTCATAATAATTCTGGTGATAATCTTCTGCCTTCCAGAATGTAGTTGCCGGAGTAACTTTTGTCGCTACATCGTATCCTTTATCTTTCAAAATTTTTATCAGCTTCTCTGCCGTTGCTTTTTGTTCATCGTCTAAATAAAAAATTTCCGTTCTGTATTGCGTTCCTATATCAGGTCCCTGCCTGTTTACCTGCGTCGGGTCGTGAGTTTCAAAGAATAATTTTGTCAACTCTTCGTAGTTTGTTTCGTCCGGGTTATATACCACTAAGCACGCTTCAGCATGTCCTGTTTTTCCGGTGCAAACTTCTTTATAGGTCGGATTATCTTTTGTTCCGCCGATAAATCCAACTTCGGTTGAAACAACTCCTTTTGCTTTCTGCATGTAGTATTCAGTTCCCCAGAAGCATCCCGAGGCAAAAATAGCTTTCTTATATTTTGTGGTGTCGCCTGACATCTCTTTTTTATCTCCTATGTTTGATTTTTCTTTTGGCAAATCGCTTCCGCCTGCATGGAGTTTTACCTGCGAGCATGCGATGAAGTTAAAACTAATAAAAAGCATAATTAAGCTAAGCCTAAAGATACCCTGGTAAAACGATGTGTTTTTCATTATTATAAATTGGTTTCAATTTATAACAAAAAAATGGAAGAAATAATTCTGTTTTGAGTACTTTTTTGAAACTTACGCTTAATCTGAGTTTTGCGAAATAAATAACTATTAAAACATAAATTTATTTTGCCATTTTTTGAGCGCGCCTATAAAGCCCTGTTTTAACTTTACATATTTTTACACAAACCGGTCATTTTGCTTTCGTTCTGCTGTATTTTTGTTCTATGAATTTTTTATGCTTTGGCTGGTTCGGGTTCGGCGTTTGGATTCTCTTCCTCTTCCTCTACGATGTTCGGTTTGCTTTTGGCAATGTATGAGTATATCGCAGGCACTATAAAAAGTGTCAGCACAGTCGAAAACAAAAGCCCGCCCACTACTGCTATACCGAGCGACACACGGCTTCCTGCTCCAAAGCCAAGCGCAATGGGAAGAATGCCCAGCACAGTTGCAAGTGTTGTCATGATGATAGGTCTGAATCTCGCTTCGGCTGCTTCAATAACTGCTTCAAGTTTTGTAAGCCCTGCCTGCTTTCTTTGATTGGCAAACTCTACAATAAGAATAGCATTTTTCGTTACAAGCCCGATGAGCATAATTATTCCAATCTGGCTGAAGATGTTGAAGGTCTGCCCGGTAAGCCAGAGACTTAAAACCGCTCCGGTGATAGCAAGCGGCACTGTGAGTAAAATAATAAACGGGTCAACGAAGCTTTCAAACTGGGCTGCGAGCACAAGGAAGATAATTACAATTGCAAAGATAAATGTAAACAGAAGGCTGGATGAGCTTTCGGCAAAATCTCTTGACTCTCCTGTAAGCGCCGTTGTATAATTTTCATTCAAAACTTTTTTTGCAACATCCTGCATTGCTTTTAGTCCGTCTCCCAATGTATTTGGCGGTACGGGCGCAGCGGTAATTGTTATTGAAGAAAATCTGTTAAACCTGAATCTCGAAGGCGCAGTTGCCTGTTCGTTTAGCGAAATCAGGCTGCTTAGCTGCACAAGCTCGTTTCTTTTATTTCTAACATAAATATTGTCAAGGTCGCCGGGCTTATCCCTGTATTCTCTTTCAAGCTGCCCTATAATCTGATACTGCTTCTCATCCTGAATGAAATATCCATAGCGGATTCCCGCCAAAGCGGACTGAAGGGTCTGCGCAATATCCTGTATCGAAACGCCCAAAGCATCAGCTTTATCCCTGTCTATTGTTAAAGCAAGCTCCGGCTTATTTATTTTTAAGTTTGCATCTACAAACTGAAGCACGGGGTTTTTCTTTGCTTCATCTAAAAATTTCGGAAGAATTTTTGTAAGGCTGTCAAAATCGGCTGACATAATTACAAACTGAATCGGCTGTCCGCCCGTCCTTGCGCCGATAGTAGGAGGCTGAGAAGGCAAAGCCCTTACTCCGTAAAATTTGTTCAGCTCGCGCGAGAGCTGCGCAAAAATTTCTTTCTGAGTTCTGTCTCTTTCCTTAGGGTCTTTCAGGTATAAATTCAGAGTTCCAGTATTTGCTGCGCTGTTCCCTCCGCCTATTGCCACTAAAGTTAAAGGAGCAGAAACTTCCGGCACTGAATCAATTACATACTTTGTCATTTCATCCATATACTTTGAGGTAAACTCAAAAGATGCTCCTTCCGGCGCAAGAGCGGAAATTCTGATATTGGAACGGTCTTCAAGCGGGGCAAGCTCTGATTTTATCTGCGAGCCGGCAAAATAAATAACGGCAAGAGCGGCAGCTATAATTATAAAGCTAAGCCATCTTGCCTTCATAAATGATTCTAAAGTTCTGTTATACGATTTTGTAAGCCATACAAAAAATGGTTCAGTCATTTTATAAAACTTATTCTCCGAATCGTGCCTTTTTAAAATATAGGCGCTCAGCATCGGGCTTAAACTTAAAGCAACAAAAGCAGAAATTAAAACCGATACGGCAATAACAACTCCGAACTCCCTGAATAATCTTCCCGTCTGCCCCTGTATAAATAATATTGGAAGAAACACTGCTGCAAGTGTAATTGTGGTGGAAATAACTGCAAAGTAAATTTCTTTTGCGCCTTTAAATGCTGCCTGCCGCGGAGGCATTCCCTCTTCAATTTTTGAATAAATATTTTCAAGCACAACAATTGCATCATCGCACACTAATCCTATTGCGAGTATTATTCCAACAAGTGTAAGAACATTTATGGAAAAATGCAGGAGATACATTATAAAGAATGTAGCAATGATAGAAACAGGAATGGCAATTACGGGGATAAAGGTCGAACGCCAGTCTCTAAGGAACATGAAAATAATAAATACTACAAGTCCGAATGCGATAAAAATTGTTTCTTCCACCTCTTTAAGAGTGCTTCTGACAAAAGAAGAGAAATCAAAACCTAAATCTAAAACAATATCCAGCGGCACTTCTTTTTTTAACTGCTCAAGGCGTTTACGAAATTCATTTGAAATTTCAATAACGTTAGCTCCGGCTTGAGGCAGAACTGCTACACCTACGCCCGGCATTCCGCTTCGCTTAAAGGATGTTCTTTCGTTTTCCGCGCCGTACTCTGCAAAGCCAATATCGCTTAGCTTTACAATTTTTCCTTTATCTTCTTTTATAGTAAGATTGTTGAACTGATTTATATCGTTTAATCTTCCGAAAGTTCTTATCGTAATTTCAGTTGACCAGCCTTCTATTTTTCCCGAAGGAAGCTCGACATTTTGCTTTGACAGAACATTTTGAACATCTAAAGGTGTAACCTGATATGCTGCCATTTTATCGGGATTCAGCCTCAGCCTGACGGCAAGCTTTTTCTCTCCGAAAATTCTTACAGAGCCTACGCCGTCAATTGTCTGCATTCTTTCCGCAATCACATTTGAAGCAAATTTGCTTACCTCTATTATGTTTCGTGCATTGCTGTAAACAGTGAGAACAATTATCGGAGTAGCATCGGCATCGGCTTTTTCTATTACGGGAGGGTCAACATCTCTCGGCAGATTTCTTTGAGCGCGGCTTACTCTGTCGCGGACATCATTTGCAGCAGATTCCAAATCTCTTTCAAGATTAAACTCTACTGTAATAATACTGACACCTTCTCTTGAAACGGAGGATAAAGTCCTTATCCCTTCTATTCCGTTTAAGTTCTGTTCAAGCGGCTCGGTAATCTGAGTTTCGATAACATCGGCATTCGCTCCGGGATAATTTGTGGTAACTGTAACAATAGGAGGGTCTATGCTTGGGTACTCTCTGACCTGTAAATATCTTAAGCCTACAAATCCGAAGAGAACAAGAATGATGCTCATTACAATTGCAAATACAGGTCTCCGTATGGATGTATCGGATAGGCTCAAGGTATATAAAAAAATTTATTTTATTAAAAGCATCTTAATCGTTTGACTGCCTGTTTCAGTTTCAATTTTGCAAAAATAAATTCCCGAAGGCTTTTCATCTGCGCGCCACTCAATAGAATAATCGCCCTGTCTGTAAAAGCCGTCTGAAAGAACGGCGTTCAATTTTCCCGCAGCACCAAACACGGATATTTTAACGGATGAAGATTTGTTTAGAGAAAATTTTATATTTGTAGAAGGATTGAACGGGTTTGGAAAATTTTGATGAAGTATAAAATCACCGGGGATTACGGCTGTATTGTTTTCGATTCCGATAGGAACGCCCAGCCCGCCTCCATTGGTTGTTTTAATAATTATGCCTTCACGCCCTACTGCCCATCCTGTTAAATTGTTTACAAACTTAACAGATTTTAAGGCAGTTGTTGTGCTGCTGTTAAGGGATTCCCACGAGTTGCCTGCATCGGTTGTGCGCACAATATTGCCCTGCTCTCCTACTGACCACCCCGTATTTCCTAAGAAAAAGCAATCATCCAAAGCCCAGCCTTGAGTTAAGTAAACTGTATCGTGATTCCAGTGGTTTCCGAAATCATGAGTTCTGAAAAAGGAGCCGCAGCATCCGAAGATAAGCCCGTATCCGCTGCTATAAAAGTGCGCTGATGAAAGTGAGTTTGGCATACCTGCATATATAGAATCCCACGATGTTCCGTAATCGGTTGACTTAAATAATGCTCCGTCAGTCCCCAAAATAAACATGTAATTCTCTAAGACGAATGTCTGCCGCCACATATAATAAGCGCTGCCGAACGTATTGGAAAAAGTAGTTCCTCCGTCAGTAGTTTTTAGAAAAGTTTTTCCCCATCCAGTAACGTAGCCGGTATTTTCATTAATGAATTTAAGGCTTGTAAGATTAGATGTTACGCCTGTATTAAGCTGAAACCAGTTATTTCCTTCGTTTGTGGTTTTTAAAATTTTTCCGGCGTTTCCGCAAAGATAGCCTGTGGAAGAATTAACAAAGCAGATGAAATTCCACACTCCGGGAAAAGCGGTTTTGTTCCAGCTGCTGCCCGCGTTTGTTGTTTTTAATAATACGTCATCGCCGCAAACATATCCAGTATTTGCATTAACAAATGCAGCGCATGATAAATTATTTACCGTTCCGCTTTGCTGCTGAAACCACTGCGAATAGGAATAACTGAACGGTAAAAGAATTAATAATAGAGCGTAAAATTTTTTATTCATTTATTTTTGCTATTTTAACTTTTGCATCAGGTTTTATTCTGAGGATATTTGTTGTTATCAGCGTATCTCCAGCCTGAATGCCGCCTAATATCTGAACTTTTTCTTCGAGCCGTTTGCCTAACTCAACATCTACAGATTTTACTTTTCCGTTTTTGCAAACGTAAACACTCTGTCCTTTTAAGCCCGGAACAATTGCCTCTGTGGGCACAAGGATAGCGTCTTCTATTTCTTTTAATAAAAGCCTTACTTTTGCAAAGCTGCCCGGCAATAGCTTTGTATTGGCGCGGCTGCTGATAGCCCGCAGCACGAGAGTTTTTGTGCCGTTCTCAAGCTTAGGCTCAAACGCATAAACTTCGCCGTCATACTCTTCATCTATGCCTTCCACTTTGAAATAAATTTTCTGCCCGGTTTTAAAGTAGTTTATATATTTTTCAGGGATGGAAAAATCAATTTTTAATTTGCTCAAATCCTGCATAGTGGTCAGAACATTCGCGGGCGTAACATAGCTTCCAATGCTGATATTTCTAAGCCCTGCATATCCGGTGAACGGAGCTTTTATATTTGTTTTTGAAATTTGAATTTTTGTAGCATCTATATCGGCTCTGATTTTTTCTAAATTAGTTGACTGTTTATCGTACTCTGATTGCGGTAAAAGACCTTTATCCAAAAGCTCCTTTTGTCTTTTTTCTTCAATCATAGAAAGGTTTTCGTCAAGATATAATTTTTTTAGGTTAGCGGATAAATCTGAATCATCGAGCTTAAATAAAGTTTTTCCTTTTGAAACGACCGTTCCCTCTTTGAAATAAATTCCGGTAATTTTTCTTGAAAGCTCGCTTCTTATTTCGACTTCTTCATTTGCGCGGATAGTGCCCACTGCCTGAATTTCATTATCGAGCGTTGTTGGTTTTATAATATAGCCGTCAACGGAAGTTATTCCATCGCCCGGATTTTGATTTTGCGAGACAGGCTTTTCCTTTGAGGAGATTTTCGGAATAATAAAATACAAAGCGGCGCCAATCACTGCTAATACAATCGCAACTTTTAGATATTTATTCAAAACCTGATCTTTCGGTTAACAACAATTATGGAAAATATACAGTTCACCAAAGGTATAAAATAGAAAAATATTTCTGTATAGCTGCCACAGTTTCTTTCATTTACACTTTTTAGGGCATTGTATATTTTACATTGTGCTAAAAAGTATTATAGTTAATAAAAAAGTACTCGTATTCGGCGCTGCGCTTGCGTTTATATTAATATTAGTCAAAATCTTCGAGTATTTTTTCTTCCATTATAAATTCTCGCTTGAAACATATCTTGGAATTATTGCCGTTATTTTTTTAATACTCGGTATATACTTCGGCAGCAAGCTGGGCAGAAAGAATATTGTAGCTAACATAGAGCCTCAAAATTCCGCTTCAATAAATAATAACACAGAAACCGACCTTAGCGGCAGGGAACTTGAAGTTCTTTTGAATATCGCCAACGGGCTAACAAATCAGGAAATAGCCGATAAACTTTTTGTATCTCTGAATACCATAAAAACGCACACCACAAACATCTACTCTAAACTGGGAGTTAAAAACCGCACTCAGGCTGTCTCCAAAGCAAAGGCGCTAAACCTGTTAAATTAAACCCGAAAAAACGTGTAAAACCTCACTAAATAGTATGAATTTTTAAAAAATCATACTTTAGGGTGATGCATTCAGCCCTGAATCTGCGTATTTTTGTAGAAAAAAAAATAATTTTATGACAAGACCATCTTTCAAGTTCGGCTCAATTTCGGGAATTATCATGGCAGTAATCTTCCTGATTCCATTCCTTTTTATGAGAGACAGCAAAAACCTGTACAGTTATTTTCAAGTCGGAGAAATCATAGGTTACTCCACAATGATTCTTTGCCTGCTTTTTGTTTTTTTTGGAATCCGCTCTTATAGAGATACGGAGCTTGGAGGAATGATTTCATTCGGAAGAGCATTTTCAGCGGGGCTTATGATTACTTTTGTTGCTTCGCTTATTTTCGGAATTTTTACAATTATTCTTTACAAGTTCATTTCGCCGAATCTCGGCAACGAAATGATAGAGTTTTACAAGCGCTCAATTATGGAAAGCGGAAAACCGCAGGAGTTTATAAATGAGCAGCTAACTCAAATGGAAGCGCAGAGAGAGCTTTTTAACAATTCTCTCTTTCAATTTTTTACAATGTTCTCAACCGTTTTTATAATAGGTACGATAATAGCTATAATCTCAGCATTAATCCTCAAAAAAAATAATCCAAAAACTCAAACAGCATAAAAAATGATAAAAAAAATTTTCGCATTAATGTTTTTTACTTTTACCGCTTCCTTATTTGCGCAGGAAATGAATGTGGAAGAAGCAATGAAATTAGCACAGCCCGGACCTCAGCACAAACTGCTCACAGATATGGCAGGGAAATTCAAGCAGAAAATAAAATTTAACTACGCTCCCGGAAAATCAATGGAGGGCGAAGGCTCCGGTGTAACGGAATCCATTATAGGCGGAAGATTTATTCAAATTAAGAGTACCGGTAAAATAATGGGAATGGAAACGGAAGTAATGACAATATTGGGTTACGACAGAAGGAAAAATAAATACACTTTGTTCTCAATTGACGGCATGGGAACATATTCAGTTTCCGCAGAAGGTGATTATGATGAATCAAAAAAAATAATGACTCTAAAGGGTACTGAAGATGACCCGACTATGAAAATGAAAATGGATTTCAAATTCGTATTCGATTTATCAAATTCCAGCGAGAGGAAAATGGATATTATATTTATTAATCCTGACGGTTCAGAAAATAAAATGGTAGAAGTAACCTCGATAAAAGCAGATTAATTTTTTATTTATGGCTTATAGCGAAAAACTGGCTTCACGTATTGAAAAAATTTTTAATACGGGAAAAGTAAAATTTGAAAGCAAAAAAATGATGGGCGGGTTATGCTACATGGTGAACAATAAAATGTGTTTAGGTGTGGAGAAGGATAGGATAATGGCGCGCGTCGGTCCTGAAAGCTATGACGAGGCTATGAAGATAAAAGGAGCAAAGCCGATGGACTTTACCGGCAAAGTTATGCGTGGATTTGTTTTTGTTAATGAGAAATATCTCGAGAAAGAAACTGATTTAAAAAAATGGGTTGCGCTGTGTCTAGAATACAATCCAAAGGCAAAAATTTCAAAAAAGAAAAAAATGGCATCTGAAAATATCTTAGATAAATTTGCTAAGATAATTCTTAAACGGGATAAGAAAGTAAAAAGCAGCAGCGGAAAAATTATGGGAACGGAAGGAACTGTTTTCAATGAAGAGGGAGTATTTAAATATGCTCTCGCTAAAACAAAGACGGGATATACTTTTCACTCGCTTGTAATTTATGCCTGCGCTCCTCTGCACGCAGATTTAAAATCAAAAATAAAGAGCGCAAAATTTCAAAAAGGATGCGTTAACTTTAAATCCGGGGAAGAATTCCCGCTCGATATATTCGATGAGCATATGAAAAAAGCATCGGAGTTTGATTTCTCCGGCATAATAAATCACTACAAGAGCAAAAAGAAGTAGCGCGAGATTGGGGGGCGGCGCCTTCCGCTTGAAAAGCGGAAGGCGCATACAGGGAAAGAATTGAATTCTTCAATTCTTTCCCTGTGCGCAGCCCGGCTGCCGCCGGGCGCGCCGCCCCCAGTGCGCCCTCAAAAAAAACTCCCCCCTCGATTTTTGTTGCTATTAATTAAAGGTAATAATTTCTATTTTTATCTTTATGAAAAAAGACCTTTACCCGCCGGTTTACTATGCGGAATACCTTGAGTTAAATAAAATTCTCAACGCGCAAAATCTCAAAAGCGATGAGTATCATGACCATGCTCATGATGAGATGCTTTTCATTATTATTCACCAGACTTACGAGCTTTGGTTTAAACAAATATTGTTTGAGCTTGACGATATTGTAAGGATTTTCAGCGGCGATTTTGTTGATGAGAAAAATCTGTCAGTTGCTCTTGCTAGAATAAAAAGGGTAACCGAGATTCAGAAAATTATGATTGAGCAGCTTCATGTGCTTGAGACAATGACTCCGCTCGATTTTCTTGATTTCAGGGACTATCTTGTTCCTGCTTCGGGATTTCAGAGCTTTCAGTTTAGATTGATTGAGAATAAGCTCGGATTAAAAAAAGAGGACAGATTAAAATATAATAGTATAGACTATGATAACACTCTGAAGGGAGAACATAAAGAACAGGTAACCTCTGTAAATGTTTCATTGTTTAATCTCGTTCAGGACTGGCTTGAGCGTATTCCTTTTATTAAGACAGATAACTTTGATTTCTGGCAGAAATACAGAGAAGCTGTTGATAAGCTTCTGCTTCAGGATAGGGCGATAATTGAAAATAATAAATCTCTCTCCGATGAAAAAAGAAAAAGTCAGTTGGAATCTTTTGAAAGAACTAAGGAAAGTTTTCTTTCTCTTTTCGATGGAAATTACCACAACAGTCTTATCGAAAAAGGGGAGAAGAGACTTTCGTTTAAAGCAACTCTCTCTGCGCTATTTATAAATCTTTACAGGGACGAACCGATTTTGTTTACTCCGTTTCAGTTTCTTACAGCTATAGTAGAAATGGATGAACAGTTTACAATCTGGAGATACAGGCATGCAATCATGGTGCATAGAATGATTGGCGCAAAAATCGGAACGGGCGGCTCTTCGGGGCAGCATTACCTGATGTCAACAGTTGAGAAGCATAGAGTATTTGTTGATTTATTTAATCTCTCTACTTATTTAATTCCGCGTTCCGAACTGCCTTCACTGCCCGATGATTTACTGACTGAATTAGGGTTTTATTATGATAAAATAAAACGCTGATATGAATGTAAATCTTGACGGGAAAAATGCGCTTGTATGCGGCAGTACTCAGGGAATCGGCAAAGCATCTGCAATGGAACTTGCTTCGTTGGGCGCTAATGTAACTTTAATAGCTCGCAACGAAGAAGCGCTGAAATTCACTTGCGCTGAGCTTTCAAATAACGGAAATCAAAAGCACAATTTTATTGTTGCAGATTTTTCTAATCCCGATTATCTGAAAGTAATAATTAATCATCATCTGGAATCGAACTCCCCGTTTCATATTCTTGTAAATAATACTGGCGGTCCTAAAGGCGGAGAAATAATCAATGCCGATACTTCGGAATTTATAAGCGCTTTCTCAAATCATTTAATCTGCAATCATATTTTAGTGCAGGCATTAGTAGAGGGGATGAAGTCTGAAAAGTATGGAAGAATAATAAATATTATTTCCACTTCCGTGAAACTACCTCTTGCAAATCTCGGAGTATCAAACACAATCCGCGGGGCAGTTGCTAACTGGGCAAAAACCCTTGCGAACGAATTAGGCAAATATAACATTACAGTTAACAATGTTCTTCCCGGCGCAACGGCAACAGGAAGGCTTGAAACGATAATAAAAAATAAATCGAATGTTTCCGGTAAAACGGTTATTGAAATAGAAGAAGAGATGAAAGGTGAAATCCCTATGAGAAGATTTGCAAAGCCGGAAGAAATAGCTAATGCAGTTGCATTTCTTGCTTCACCTGCTGCATCTTACATAAACGGAGTTAACGTTCCGGTTGACGGCGGCAGAACAGGAAATTTATAATAAAAATTTTATGATAATTTATAACGTAACAATGAGCATCGAGGAAAGCATACACAACGAGTGGCTTGACTGGATGAAAAATATTCACATTCCCGAAGTGCTTGCAACAGGACTTTTTGTCGAAAGCAAAATTTTAAAGCTGAGAAGTCCTGAACCTGAAGAAGGTTTTACCTATGCAATTCAATACACTCTTAATTCAATGGCTGAACTTGATACATATCAGACGCAGTTTGCTCCAGCTCTGCGCAAAAAAACAGATGAAAAATTCGGCGGAAAATTTCACGCATTCAGAACTATACTTGAGACGATAGACTAATTTTCTATGGAGAAACTTCAGAATTACATCAATGGTAAATTAGTCGAACCAGTATCAAAAAATTATTTTGATAACTTTGAACCGGCAGCAGGGAAAGTATATTCTTTAATACCGGATTCCGATGAAAGAGATATTCAGCTCGCCTATGAAGCCGCTGAAAATGCTTTTGAAAAATGGTCTTCGATGACAAATGAAGAGCGCTCAAAAATTCTTTTGAAAGTATCTCAATTAATTTCAGCTAATCTTGAAAAATTTGAGCATGCAGAAAGTAAGGATAACGGAAAACCTGTTTCGCTTGCCCGTGAAGTTGATATTCCAAGAGCCGTAAAAAATTTTGAATTTTTTGCAACTGCCATTCTGCACTTTGCAAGCGAATCACATTTTACAAACCAATCAATTTTTAATTATACTTTACGGCAGCCAATTGGAGTAGTCGGCGCAATATCTCCGTGGAATCTCCCTCTGTATTTATTCACATGGAAAATCGCTCCTGCTCTTGCTGCGGGGAATACAGTTGTTGCAAAGCCCTCAGAAGTTACTCCATATACTGCGTATCTTCTTTCTCAAATTTGTATAGAGGCAGAAATGCCCGAAGGAGTTTTAAATATTGTTCACGGACTTGGCGGCAAAACTGGCTCTGCAATTTCTTCTCATCCCGGAATAAAAGCAATTACTTTTACAGGAGGAACTAAAACAGGCGCGGAGATAGCTAAGGTTGCTGCTCCTATGTTTAAAAAATTATCTCTGGAGCTTGGCGGAAAAAACCCCGTACTCATTTTTGATGATTGCAATTATGAAAAAATGCTTGATGTTACCGTCCGCTCTTCCTTTTCAAATCAGGGAGAAATTTGTTTATGCGGCTCAAGAATTTTTATTCATAAAAATATTTACGATAAATTTAAAAACGATTTTGTTGAGAAAGTGAAATCGTTAAAAGTCGGCGACCCTAACGATGAACAAACACAGCAAGGCGCAATTGTTTCAAAACAGCATTACGAAAAAATTCTTTCCTATATTGAGCTTGCCAAAGAAGAAGGGGGAAGGATTTTATGCGGCGGGTTACCCGCTTCAGATTTCACTTCTTCAAATGAAAGATGCAAAGACGGATGGTTTATCGAGCCGACCGTAATAGAAAACCTACCTTACAACTGCAGAACAAATCAGGAAGAAATTTTCGGTCCTGTTGTAACTCTTCTTCCATTTAATAACGAAGAAGAAGCATTGCTGATGGCAAACTCAACTGAGTATGGTCTTGCATCAGTAATTTGGACTGAAAGCATTTCACGCGCGCAAAGAATTTCTCAAGGAATAAAATCGGGAATTGTCTGGGTAAACTGCTGGATGGAGCGCGATTTAAGAACTCCTTTCGGCGGGGTGAAAAGTTCAGGTGTGGGTCGCGAAGGCGGCTTGGAAGCATTGCGGTTTTTTACCGAGCCGAAAAATGTAACTTATAAAATCTAATCTAATTACTTTTCTTCAATCACTTTTCTATCGGTTTTTAATTTTTATGAATGGAAGTGCCGAAACTATGCTAAAACCTTAATTTCTGCAAAATAATTAACTTTTTTAAATAAATTGTTAATAAATTTTTAATTCTTTAAATTCTCCTTTAATTATATCTATACTTGTTTCTATAAATGAAGGAAAAAATACGAATTGCATCAGGTCAGGGTTTTTGGGGCGATTTAATTGACGCTCCGATGAATCAGGCAACCGGCGGACCTGTGGATTATATTATGATGGATTATCTCGCTGAGGTAACTATGTCTATTTTGCAAAAGCAAAAGCTGAAAGATTCCAGATTCGGATATGCACGGGATATTCCCGCATTGATGGAAAGAATGCTGCCTGTTATAAAAGAAAAAGGAATAAAAGTTATCACAAACGGAGGCGGTGTAAATCCCACTGCTTGCAGAGATGCGATTTTTGAAGTCGCAAAGAAGCTGAACATTAAAGATTTAAAAATCGGAGTTGTACTCGGAGATAATATTTTAGATAATGTAGATGAGCTTGTTAACAGAGGTGTAGAACTTAAAAACATGGAAACCGGCGAGAGCGTAAAAACCGTTCAGGATAAAGTGCTTAGCGCAAATGTTTACTTCGGCGCTGCGCCTGTCGTAGAGTGCCTGAAGCAGGGCGCAGATATAGTGATAACAGGTAGAGTTACAGATACAGGTCTTACACTTGCTCCAATGATTTATGAGTTCGGATGGGATATGAACGATTTTGATTTAATGGCAGCAGGTACTGTCGCTGGGCATATACTTGAGTGCGGCGGTCAGGCATCAGGCGGAAATTTCTGCGGAGACTGGAAATCAATTCCTGATTTAGCGCGCATTGGTTTTCCTATAGCGGAAGCATATCCAAACGGCGAAGTGATTATTACTAAGCACGAAAACACAGGCGGAAGAGTTTCGGTTGATACAGTAAGTGAACAGCTTGTTTATGAAATAGGAAATCCAAGAGATTATATTACCCCTGACTGCATAGCTGACTTTACTTCCATTCATCTTGAAGATGCCGGTGAAAACAGGGTGAGAGTTTATAACGTAAAAGGTTTGCCGGCTACACCATTCTATAAAGTTTCAATGTCTTATTCGGATGGATATTCAGCTTCAGGTTCTTTAACTTATTCCTGGCCCGAAGCATTGGAAAAAGCCGAAGCGGCAGATAAAATTTTAAGAATCAGATTAGATGATTTAGGATTGAAGTTCGATGAGGTGCGCTCGGAGTTTCAGGGTTATAATGCCTGTCATGGTCCGATTGCAAAAAAAATAGATGACCCGAATGAAGTTGTATTAAGATTTTCAGTCCGTTCGCATGATAAAAATTCAGTCGAGCGTTTCGGAAAAGAATTAGCGCCATTAATTTTAACCGGACCCCCCGGAGTAACGGGATTTGCCGGAGGCAGACCAAAGCCTTCTGATGTTGTTGCTTATTGGCCTGCGCTTATACCGAAGACTGAAGTTACGCCGCAAGTTGTGGTAGAGAACTTATAGTCTTTGAGCTTCTCAAAAATGCTGTACATATTTTAAGGGGGATTTTATTAAAGTAAAATCCGAAATATGGTTCAAACAAATTCAAAATTACCTGTGTGGTATTTTAACTGGAAAGAAGAACTAGAAAAGCAATTAATTGCAGGGAGTAAAATTGTAGAGACTCCTGCGGGAAATATCGAGTATGCCGTTAAGGGCAACGATGGTCCCGTAATAACCGGCATTCACGGTTCTCCCGGCGGGTATGATCAGGTGTTTGCCCATTTTCCGGGATTGATAGGAAGGGGTTTCCGCTTCCTTTCGTGGTCGCGACCGGGCTACCTAAGAACTCCTATTACGGTCGGAAGGACTTTTGAACAGCAGGCAGATGCTCTTGCCATGCTGCTTGACCACTTCAAAGTAAAACGTACAGGATTAATTGCCAGCTCTACAGGCGGACCGATTGCCCTCCAATTTGCAATCAGGCATCCTGACAGGATTTTTGCTCTTGTGCTGGAGTCATGCGTGAGCCAGAAATATTATGTGAATTCCGGCAAGAAAAGCGAAAAGGTTTTATCGAAGCTTACCTTCAATGATCCGACTATTTGGCTGTATAATGTATTTGCTAAATATGCTTCATCTTCAGTGGTGAAATCTATGGTGAAAATGGAAAGCGATTTTGATTCGCGCAGAATAGATGAAGTAGCCGATGATATAATGAAGAATAATGATAAGCTTGCATATATTTTTAACCTGATAAAATCTATGAGTCCTATTGGCATAAGGAAAATAGGGCTTGAAAACGATATAATTCAAAACTCAAATATAGAGGCTTTTGATCTCGCAAAAATTACCTGCCCGACACTTATTATTCATGGCAAGCACGATGCTGATGTTACCCTGCACCATGCAGGTTACCTTGCAACAAATATTCCTCATGCAGAAAAAATTATAGTGGAGGATGGCTTCCATATTTTACCGGTTTCAAACTCGTATTTGGATGTTCACAAGAGAAGGCTACAATTTTTGAATAAATACAGACCTTATTAGTGCTAAGAAAGTTTTGAGCCGGAGTCTTCGGCAATGTATTGATTAATTTATCCCGTAATCTTTAAAAATAAGTTATGAAAAAAATCTCATTTTTGCTTTTTATCGTTATTGCGCTTTTTGTTTTAAATTCAGGAGCTAAAGCGCAGAATTACTACACTTATGACGGAACTGATTTTTCAGTGCTATTAACTTGTGATTCATACACTAATGCCGTTACGAATGTCGAGTTTTCAGCAAATGGCAAATGGTACTCTTATACTATTTTAGATTATACCGATCTTGAAGATGCCTCCGACGGCGGATTTGCTTATACATGCTTAGACGGCAAAGGGGTCAAGTTTATCGTGGATTACTACCGCAAGCAGGATTATATCAAAGTTACCAGAGACGATACCGGCAAGCAGTGGACGCTTTATAGAAGAAATGAGTAGCTCTTGAGTATAAAGCAGCAAGCAGTATGTGTAAAGTATAAAGAAGCGGATGAGAGTCCGCTTTTTTTATGCGCTTTAATTACTGGAAAAACATGGAGCGAAACTTACGCCCCCTCGTAAGTTTTGAGATAAATTACTGTTAAAACAGTGATGCAAAGGACTGTAACGGATTATAAGTATTGAAAAAATAATTATTTGTATGGTTTACGGACATAAAAAATTGCTGTGAAATGAATAACATAGTTCTACTTAAAAGAAGAGCCGTAATTAGTTGAAATAATCCAACTTTTTTCCACCCTGCGTGTTGTTTTCAAAAATCCTACTAATACAACAAGTGCACTATCTATGAAACATTACTTTAAGCAATTCGAAAAATAGTCTTAATTTTTTTTGATAATTGTTTAAAAAAATATAAAACTGTATTTTGTGCTACTCATACTTCTGTCGAACTCCCATTTTACAATTAACCAATTTATCCTCTAAATGACACAAAAAATTACTCTCCTTTCTTTTTTTATTTTCACGATTTTATTTTCATGTATTGTTTCTCAAAAAGTTTATTCCCAGTTAACATTTTCAGCGAAAACTGATTTTACTCTTACTGCTTCAACGGGCGCGCAGCATTTGATATTTGCAGATATTAACTCCGACGGTATTCCCGATGCAATTACAGGAAATCAAACACAGGGAGGAATCACGATTCTTTTGAATACCACTACTCCGGGGGCATCTACGCCAACGTTTCCTACAAAAACAAATTTTGTTTCAGGCGCGCAATGCCATGGAGTAGCGGCGGGAGATATTAACGGAGACGGAATTACTGACTTAGCTACAGCTAACACAACTGCCGGCAATGTTACCGTATTCTTAAACACTACAACTCCCGGAGCAGCCGCGCCTACGTTATCAGCTGGAGTAAATTTAACTACGCTTTCTGCTCCGTATGTAACATTCTTAAAGGATATTAACGGAGACGGTAAGCCTGATATAATTGTAAGCCAGCAGTCAGGAGCATCCATTGGAGTATTTCTAAATACTACTACACCAGGAGCTTCTACACCGACTTTCTCTTCAAGATTTGATTTTAATACTGCGGCGGGTCCTACTTATATTGCAGTTGGAGATTTGAACGGAGACGGCAAACCTGATGTAGCTGCAGCTTGTAATACTGCCGGAAGTATTTCTGTTCTGCTGAACACTACAACTCCCGGCTCGGCAACGCCTACATTTACAACCCATTCGGATTTTTCTTCAGGAACAACTGTATGGTCTGTAATTTTCGGAGATTTTAATTTAGACGGGAAGCCTGATATGGCAGGTGTAAATAAAGGCGCAAATACCATGTCTGTTTTTCTCAATACAACTACTTTAGGAAGCTCAACTCCGGCATTTGGCACAAAGACAGATTTTACTCTTGGAAGCACACCTGTTGGCGCAGTGGTTACTGATTTTAATAATGACGGAGCGCCTGATATATTAGCAGCTTCAAGCACAGGTCCTTTTGTTTCAGTATTTTTGAATACGACGACTCCCGGAGCATCTACTCCTACTTTTTTAGCAAGGCAGGATTTTACAACCCCTTCGCAGCCGTATTTTGTTGCAGCAGAAGACTTAAACGGAGACGGATTAACAGATATAGGAACCTGCACATCATCAGGAAATACTTTCTCAGTATTTTTGAACACCACAATCCTTGGCTCATCTCCGGTACCATCTTTTGGACCAAATACGGATTTTGCTTTGGCAGCTAACACTTTCAGCATAATTAGCGCTGATTTGAATGGAGATGGAAAACCTGATATTATAAGCGCACATAGAAGTCTTAAAAAAGTTTCAATAAGGATGAATACAACAACTCCCGGCTCAGCAACTCCCACATTTGGTTCTGAAACGGATTTTCCTACAGACACTTTGCCTACTTCAATCGGTACTTGCGATTTAAACGGAGATGGTAAACTGGATTTTGTTATATTGTACAATTTTATTGATACAGTTTCAGTTTATATGAATACAACAACTCCCGGTTCATCAATACCTTCATTTACATCAAAGACTGATTTTGCAACAGGAAACGGCTGCACCAGAGTATCTTTTGATGATATAAACGGAGACGGGAAACAAGATATGGTAACTTGCAGTCCTCTTTATTATTACATTTTCCTAAACACAACAACTCCCGGCGCTTCCGTTCCAACTTTTTCATCATACACTAGTATAAATAGTGGAGGTTTTAATAATGTTTTTAGCTTTGTACTTGTAGATTTAAATGGAGACGGAAAAAAAGATTTAGCCGGTTGTGGCTCTGAACTTGGTGTCCAACTTAATACAACAGCTCCCGGCGCATCTACTCCAACATTCTCTTCTAATTCACGCTTTTTTCACGGACTTGGTTATAATTTTGGTTCAATAATTGCTGTAGATGTAAACGGTGACGGGAAGCAGGATTTAATCATGCGGTTTGCAAGTGTACTCGGAAAAGCGGCGTTGGTAGCTATAAATACAACTGCTATTGGCGCTTCTACACCATCTTTTACTTCAACGGAGATTGCCTTGCCGGTAGCAAACACAATAGGTAGTGGCGCATTATCAGATGCTGATTTGAACGGTGATGGGAAAAAGGATATTACGATTGCATATTCAGATAATGGTACTTATGCTATAGGTCTATATATCAATACAACAGCTCCCGGTTCAGTTTCAGCCTCCTTTGACTTGTTTCCGTTAACAACTGTAAATTTTCTATATTCTCCGGTAGTTAATTTAGATTTTAATAGCGACGGTAAACCGGATATTGTAACCAAAAGGCTTAACATAGACACATTTTCAGTTTTCCTAAATACTGCTTTTTACCC
This sequence comes from Bacteroidota bacterium, assembly GCA_018266845.1. Classification (GTDB taxonomy): domain Bacteria; phylum Bacteroidota; class Ignavibacteria; order Tepidaquicellales; family Tepidaquicellaceae; genus JAFDZO01. The sequence continues at coordinate 124,845 of JAFDZO010000002.1, forward strand.
AATGCCTGTAGAGCTTTCCTCTTTTACATCAAGCGTAAACGGAAATAATGTTATGCTTAACTGGAATACAGTAAGCGAAGAAAATAATAAAGGATTTGAGATAGAAAGAAATTCATTCGGCATTGGATGGACGAAGACAGGGTTTGTGAGCGGCAGAGGAACAGTAAATACTCCGCAGACTTATACATTTACAGATAACGGATTAAACAGCGGGAGATATTCTTACAGATTAAAACAAATAGACTATAATGGAAATTACAAATATTATGATTTGCAGAATGAAGTTGTAATAGGTGTTCCTAATAAATTTGTATTGGAGCAAAACTATCCTAATCCATTTAATCCTGCAACAGTTATCAGTTTCCAGCTGCCCGCTGCCGGGTTTGTATCGTTGAAAGTTTATGATATAAGCGGCAGGGAAGTTTCATCATTGGTGAATGATGTGAAAGAAGCAGGATATTATAATGTATCATTCGATGCAAAAAATTTATCAAGCGGAACATACTTCTATAAATTAAGCACGGATAAATTTTCTGATGTGAAGAAGATGGTGGTGGTGAAGTAGTTGGCAGTTTCCGGTTGTCAGCTGTCAGAACAAGGTTTTGAAAAATATTCACTGTAGGTCTGCTGTTCGGATTGACTATTCGCTGCTGATAACAAACGGATAACTGTATCTGCTAATTGTTCTTAACTTTTGACCTGATTTTCTTAAAATAGGAAGTCAGGTCTTTTTTTCATATTGTTGTTTTATTTTCTCCACAATATAAAGCTTGTGATAGTATCTTCCTGCGGCAAAAGCCTCGTTATAATAAGCCTCATCAAAGTGATTTCCCTCCTCTTCGCATTTAATTATTTCGTTAAAGTATTTTAATGAGGTAGGGATTAATACTGCGAACATTTCCGGTATTTCATCTCGTCTGTCCCTGTAAAACTGCCGGATTGTGCTGAGAGACGAAAGCGCGCTTTCATAAGCTTTCAGCTCGATAAAATTCATCATGTAATAAAAGCGGATATTTATTTTTTCAACTATATCTATCTGCTCTACATTGTTAAAGTAGCTCAATGACTCTTCATAGCTGCCCCGCTTAAAGCTCAAAATTCCTTTCCAGTAGTTATATTCATTTTTTCTGTATTCTGCTCCAATGTAGTTTACATATTCTTCCAAAAAATTTTCCGCCCAGTCAAACTCACGCAGAATCAAAGAAGAGGTCAAAAGGTCTCTCAGCGTAGTAACTTTCAGCCAGTCCATATTTTCATCAGGATAAATTTTTTGCTCGCAGAATAATTTACTCAACTCAAAAACCTCTTTATGAAACCATCTGTATTTTGTTACAAGTTTTGTTAAGATAATCTGTACAGCTTTTGTAATAATGTGAATCTTATCTTCGCTTCCGAGAAGAGGCACAATATTAAAAATTTCTTTTTTAAGCTCAAAGTATTCTTCTCTGCTAACATCGCCTTCGGTGTAAAGATACAGCCGGTAATAAATATTCAGATAGGAATAATATTCATTGTTAGTTCGTTTGAGATAGTTTAAAAATTCAGGTATGTTAAAAAGTTTAAGTATTTCTTCATAAGTTTTTTTTTCATTATCATAAACTAACAGTTCTTTTCTTAAGGATAAACTCATAGCTGTAAATAATAGCTCTCTTAAAGAGAAAATGGCTGTCCGCTCTGTCTCCATTTCTTGAATACTATTAATTTCTGTATTTGCGTTTTCACGAAGGCTTAAAAGATTTGAAATGTAGCAGGTATTCATAGAATGCAGATAGGAATAATTCAACGGAGCAGAAAGGGAACCGTCATCATTTTTCTGCAAACTGCTTTTAATGAATTTATTTGAAGCATCAAACAGGCTTAATCTTTTTAAGTTCTGCGCTACAAGTATGTCAAATTCCTTTTTTTTAAAATTCAGCTCTTCATATCCCAAAAACTCTTTCAGGAGTTTTCCGAAATCAACAAACAGATTTTTCATTCTTGCTTCTTTATACTCTTCAGCCGGGTATAGCTTTTTAAAAATTCTTTCCCGGTTTATAGAGTTTCCCTGAAATAACGGATGCTCTTTTTTTACAATTTCGAAGAGTTTTACCATAAGGGGGGATGAATTGAAGTAAGGAGATTTTAGAAAATCTCCGAATCTGTTAAGACTTTTTTTATCAAGATTCTTTAAGATTTCAATAGAATTAGTAGTTATCATAAAGGTGCCGGAAAGCTCATTTAACTTATTCATTAATCAATAAAATAACAAGAGATAATTCGGGGGTATAAACATTTTTTTGTGAAAATTTCTTTTTGTTTTGAAATAATAGTAAAAATATTTTTGAATAAAACTTTTTTAAAACTAAAACCTACCCCTATGAAAAAAGTAATAATCTTTGCCTGCATACTTCTTCTTGTGGAATGCGTTTCTGCACAAACCCCAAATGCGGATATTTGGATTCCTGACGGTTCCGTAAATACTATTGCTGTAGATGGAAACTATACTTACATCGGCGGCGATTTTAGCAAAATCGGGCAGAGCACAGGGTTTGGAGTAAAACTTACAACTACAAATTCTACTCCCGATAAAAATTTTCCCAAAGTTAACAGTTTTATTAAATTATGTATTCCTGACGGTTCGGGCGGCTGGTATATTGTAGGTGGTTTTACTTTTGTGGGAGGTCAGTCAAGAAATAGTATTGCAAGAATAAACTCTGACGGCACAGTAAATTCCTGGAATCCTAATGCAAATGGTAATGTATATGCAATTGCAGTGAGCGGAAATGATATATACGTAGGAGGCACTTTTACCACAATCGGCGGTCAGTCAAGAAACAAAATAGCAAAGCTAAATAATACAAATGGCAATGCTGATGCAAGCTGGAATCCGAATGCGAACAACGATGTAAACACAATAGCAATAAATGGAACAGATATTTATGCAGGAGGAAGTTTTACTACAATCGGCGGTCAGACAAGAAACAGAATTGCAAAGCTAAATAATACAAACGGAAATGCAGATGCAAGCTGGAATCCCTTCTCGAATGGTATTGTGAATACAATCGTTGTTACTGCAACTGATGTTTATGCAGGGGGAGAATTTTCTTTTATCGGCGGTCAGTTAAGAGACAGAATTGCTAAGATAAATAATGCAACAGGCAATGCTGATGCAGCCTGGAATCCCAATGCTAACGGCACAATTTATACAATTGTTTTAAACGGAACTGAAATATATGCAGGGGGAGATTTTACCACAATCGGCGGTCAGACAAGAAATTATATTGCAAAATTAAATAATACGAACGGCAATGCTGATGCAAGCTGGAATCCCAATGCAAGCAGTTCCGTGAATTCAATATTAGTAAACGGCAGTGATATATACGCCGGCGGAGGATTTACCACAATCGGCGGACTATCCAGAAGTTATGCGGCAAAATTAAATAACACAACCGGCGCCGCTGATGCAACCTGGAATCCAAAGCCAAATTCAATCGTGAATACAATTGCAGTGAGCGGCACTTCAGTTTTCGTAGGAGGGAGCTTTTTTTTATTTGGGGCGCAAACAATGAATGGCATTGCGAGAATAAATAATCAAAACGGAAGATTAGATTCTTCATGGACTCCAAATCCGAGCGGCGGTATAAGCTCTATTGTTGTAAGCGGAAGCGATATATATGTAGGCGGCTTTTTTACTTCAATCGGCGGTCAGTCAAGAAATTATATTGCAAAATTAAATAATACAAACGGCAATGCTGATGCAAGCTGGAATCCCAATGCGGGCAGCAGCGTTGTTGCTATTGCCGTAAACGGAACTGATGTATATGCAAGCGGTTATTTTACTTCAATCGGCGGTCAGTCAAGAAACAGAATTGCCAAGCTGAACAATACAAATGGCAATGCTGATGCAACGTGGAATCCGAATGCAAGCAGTCTCGTAAAGACATTAGCTGTAAGCGGTAATGACATATATGCGGGGGGACAGTTTACTACAATCGGCGGGCAAACCCGAAACTACATTGCCAAACTTAATAACACAAACGGAAATGCCGATGCAGCCTGGGATGCAAATGCAAATAACATTGTAAATATAATAACTATAAATGGAAGTGATATATATGCGGGCGGTAATTTTTTTACAATCGGCGGTCAGGCGAGAAACTGTATTGCTAAACTAAATAATACAAACGGAAACGCAGATGCAAGCTGGAACCCGGGTTCAAATTCATCGGTTCTTGCGATTGCAATAAGCGGAGCTAATATATATGCAGGAGGAGACTTTTCTTCAATCGGCGGTCAGTCAAGAAACAAAATTGCCAAGCTGAATAACACAACCGGCGCAGCTGATGCAAGCTGGAATCCAGGCGCAAATGACTTTGTTTACTCAATGGCAGCAGTGGATAATGATGTATATGCAGGAGGAGCTTTCAATACCGTGAATAATTATTTTTCCTATAAATTTTGCCTTTTTACCCCCAGAATTTTACCTGTTGAACTTTCCTCTTTCACTTCAAATGTAAACGGCAACAATGTTACTCTAAACTGGAGCACAGTTCAGGAAGAGAATAATAAAGGATTTGAAATAGAAAGAAATTCTTCCGGCGCAGGCTGGAAAAAAATAGGATATATGGAGGGCAAAGGCACCACAAGCCAGGCACAATATTATTCATTCAAAGATAACGCATTATCTACGGGTTCATATCATTATCGTATTAAGCAGATAGATTATAACGGTAATTTTGAGTATCACGAGCTTACGAGCGAAGTCATCATAGGGGTGCCGAGCAAATACTCTCTTGCTCAGAATTACCCGAACCCGTTTAATCCTGCTACAGTTATCGGCTATCAATTGCCCGCTGCCGGGTTTGTATCGTTGAAAGTATTTGATATAAGCGGCAGGGAAATTTCATCATTGGTTAACGAAGTAAAGGATGCAGGGTATTACTCTGTTACATTCGATGCGAAGAGTTTACCGAGCGGTTCATATTTTTACAAGCTTAGCACAGATAGATTCAGTGATGTGAAGAAGATGGTAGTAGTGAAATGATGCCTTGTGTTTGCCGGTAATTGCTAACAGCAAATTATTTTAAACCTCATTTATTAAATAAACATTTTCGATTTAAAATTTTTTATAAAATTAAACTAACCCCTATGAACAAAGCAATTTTTTCAATTATTTATTCAGTTCTTTTCAGTTTGTTTTTTTCGGCTGTTTCATACAGCCAGTCGGCAACGCCTAATGCCGATATGTGGGTAACAAGCGGAATCGTTTATGCTATTGCTGTTGATGTAAATTACACATACATCGGAGGCAATTTTGCTTATGTGGGACCAAATACAGGAGGCGGAGCAAAACTTACAACTACCTCAATTTCTCCTAATCAAAGCTTTCCAAAAGTAAACGGCTCAATTAGTATTGCTGTTCCTGACGGCAGCGGCGGCTGGTATATAGGAGGCGGGTTTACAAAAGTAGGAATATACACAAGAAATTATATTGCCCATATTAATTCGGACGGAACAGTTGATGCAACGTGGAATCCGAATGCAAACAATACCGTTAACACGATAGCTATAAGCGGAAGTGATATATATGCAGGCGGACAGTTTACCACGATTGGCGGTCA
>JAFDZO010000002.1:130476-130605 GCA_018266845.1 Bacteroidota bacterium
CAAGTTGAATAATACAACAGGCGCTGCTGATGCGACGTGGAATCCGAATGCAAGCAATCCCGTTAACACAATAGCTATAAGCGGAAGTGATATATATGCAGGCGGGCAGTTTACCACGATTGGCGGTCA
>JAFDZO010000002.1:130635-167062 GCA_018266845.1 Bacteroidota bacterium
CAAGTTGAATAATACAACAGGCGCCGCTGATGCGACATGGAATCCGAATGCAAGCAATCCCGTTAACACCATAGCTATTAGCGGAAGTGATATATATACAGGCGGACAGTTTACCACGATTGGCGGTCAGACACGAAACAGAATTGCCAAACTGAATAATACAACCGGCGCAGCCGATGCAACGTGGAATCCGAATGCAAGTGGCTCCTCAGTTTATACAATAGCCGTAAGCGGAACCGATATTTACTCCGGCGGTGATTTTACCACAATCGGCGGTCAGACAAGAAACAGAATTGCCAAACTTAATAATACAACTGGTGCTGCCGATGCGACGTGGAATCCGAATGCAAACGGTCTTATTGTAACAATAACGATAAGCGGCAGCGATATATATACAGGTGGTGATTTTACCGCAATAGGCGGACAAACACGATACAGAATTGCCAAGCTGAATAATACAACCGGCGATGCAGATGTATCATGGAAATCTAATGCAGGTAATTCAGTATATACAATAGCCATAAATGGCAGTAATATTTATGTAGGCGGCTACTTTAACTCACTTGGCGGACAGATAAGAAACGGGATTGCTAAACTGGACAATATAACGGGCGCTTTGGATACAACCTGGAATCCCAATGCAAACAGTACAGTTAATTCTATTTCTGTAAGCGGCAGCGATGTATATGCGGGAGGTACTTTTACTGCAATAGGAGGACAATCAAGAAATTATATTGCCAAACTAAATAACACAAACGGAAATGCTGATGCCGGGTGGAATGCAAATGCAAATGATATTATTCGTACAATATCAGTAAGCGGAAGTAGTATATATACCTGCGGTAATTTTACTACAATCGGCGGGCAGTCGAGAAACTATATCGCAAAATTAAACAACACAACAGGCGCTGCTGACGCAAGCTGGAATGCTAATTCGAACGGTATAGTTCAGGCTATAGCTATTAGCGGAAGTAATATATATGCAGGCGGTTTTTTTTCCTCAATCGGTGGTCAGTCAAGAAACTTTATCGCAAAATTAAACAATACAACTGGAGCCGCTGATGCAAGCTGGGATGCGAATTCAGATGGGTTCGTCCAAACTATAGCTGTTGGCGGAAGCAATATATATGCAGGAGGTGCCTTTGGGCAAATCGGTGGTCAAACCCGATTCAACATTGCAAAGCTAAATAATACGAACGGAAATGCAGATGCGGTTTGGGATGCGAATGCAGATGACCTTGTTTATTCAATTGCCGTAAACGGCAATGATATATATGCCGCCGGAGATATCACTTTTATTGGCGGTCAGCCGAGATCTTTTATTGCCAGACTGAATAATACGGACGGAGCAGCCGATGCAACCTGGAATCCAAGTGCAAGCGCCGGAGTATATGTGTTAACTGCGAATGGCAGTGATATATATGCCGGCGGTAATTTTTTAACAATGGGCAGTAGTCTGCAGGGAAACTTTGCCCTTTTTACTAATAGAGTTTTGCCAGTCGAGCTTTCCTCTTTCACTTCAAATGTAAACAGCAACAATGTTACTTTAAACTGGAGCACAATTCAGGAAGAGAATAATAAAGGATTTGAAATAGAAAGAAAATCATTTGGTGAAGGATGGAAAAAAATAGGATATATAGAGGGCAAAGGCGTAACCCATCAAGCACAAGGGTATTCTTATAAAGATAATGGATTAAATACGGGGATATATTCTTATCGTCTCAAACAGATAGATTATAACGGTAATTTTGAGTATCACGAGCTGACAAGCGAAGTCATCATAGGGGTGCCGAGCAAATTTTCTCTGGCTCAAAATTACCCAAACCCGTTTAATCCTGCAACAGTTATCAGTTATCAGCTGCCCGCTGCCGGGTTTGTGTCGCTGAAGGTTTATGATATATCGGGTAGAGAAGTTTCATCACTAGTTAATGAAGTGAAGAATGCAGGATATTATAATGTATCATTCGATGCAAAAAATTTATCAAGCGGAACGTACTTCTATAAATTAAGCACTGATAAATTTTCAGATGTGAAGAAGATGGTTTTGGTGAAGTAAAATTTGCAATAGCCCCTCATAAAAAGAGGGGCTTTAAATTCTATTTCACTCTATTTCTATTTCACTCTATTGAAAACGTATTCATGTCTTGTGAAAAAATCAGTTTCTTCTTTATATCTTACCTGTTTTAGAATGGAAAAATAATCAGATTTAATTGTAAAAGTTTCTTTAATTATACAGGGCTTGTTGTTATCCATCCATTCTCTCTCAAAAATAAAAATTGTGTTATCTGTATTGTCATCGAATTTTGTAATAGCAAAATTTGTGCTGTCAAAGAAAAAAGTTTTTTCATCTAAAATAGTCCATGCATCTTCTCCCGTAACCGTTCTTCCTTTGCCTTCGTCAAAAACAAATTTAGTAAAAAGATATTTATCATTGCCTGATTTATTAAAGGCTGCTTCACATGTGGCGGGCAGCTTTACTTTAGTTTTACCGTCACTGTAATCTAAATATTCAAGATAGCCTTTCCAGTTTCCGTTTAAAGAAGCAAGCCGTTCAAGCATTTTATCGTGAGTAGTCTGTGAAAAAACATTGGAAGTGATTGAAATGAAAAAAAGAAAAAGGAAAAAAAATATTTTCATAATTCCAGTAAAGTTTAGATTATTTGATGCAACAGAAAAAAGGAAAGTGAAGTTCCATAAGCGCATCATAAAGTAATATTCAAAATTTATCAGAATTAATTTTACAAAATGTTTAGAAATCTCACTTTAAAGTTTCTTATAATTTTCCAATTTTATTAAACACGCAATTTTTAACAAAACATAAATGGAAAGAATTCTTGTCATCGGAGCAGCAGGGCAGATTGGCTCCGAACTAACTATTGCTTTAAGAAAAGTCTATGGCGAGCATAATGTTTATGCTACTGATATACGTCAGGCGCCGCAGGATATTATAGATAGCGGACCGTTTCAATTGCTTGATGTGATGGATGATAAAAGGTTAATTCATTTTGTTATAAGATATAAGATTACTCAGATATATTTGTTGGCGGCAGTGCTATCGGGAAACGCTGAGCGTCTTCCGCTGCAGGCATGGGATATAAATATGAAAAGTCTTTTGAACATACTTGATTTATCGAGGGAAGTCGGGATAAAAAAAGTTTTTTGGCCCAGTTCAATAGCCGTATTCGGAAATACGACACCGAAAGTAAAGACTCCGCAGAATACAATTATGGAGCCGAATACCGTCTATGGAATAAGCAAGCTTGCAGGTGAAAGATGGGCGGAATATTATTACAACAGGTATAAAATTGATACGAGAAGCATCCGCTATCCGGGGCTTATCAGCTACAAAACGGAAGCAGGCGGCGGCACGACGGATTACGCTGTGGAAATATTTTATGATGCGATAAGGAAAGGAAAGTACGAATGCTTTTTAAAGCAGGATACAGTTCTTCCTATGATGTTTATGCAGGATGCGATTGACGCGACAATAAACCTTATGGAAGCCGATGCAAAAAAACTTTCAATCCGTTCAAGCTATAATATTGCGGGAATTAGTTTTGACCCGAAAGGAATTGCTGCCGAGATAAAAAAGAATATACCAGCGTTTAAAATCACTTTTAAACCGGATTTCAGACAGCGGATTGCTGACTCATGGCCCAAATCAATTGACGACAAAGTAGCCAGAAAAGACTGGGGATGGAAGCATAAATATGACCTCTCAAAAATGACTAAGATAATGCTGAAAGAAATAAAGGAAAAACTCAAATCTTAAAAAATATCCCGCAGCTATGCGGGATTTCATAATGACATCTAAGCTATTAAGCAAAATTCCTGCTCACAGGAAAGGGTTAGTTCTGATTTCAATCGCTGCATTTTTCTGGAGCACCGGCGGGCTTTTTATAAAAGTGCTTAAAACGCTTGATGCTTTTCAAATCTCGTTCTACCGCTCTCTTATTGCTGCTATTTCAATTGTTATAATCAGCGCAGCTCGAAAGCAGGCAGTAAAATATTCATTCGATTTAATTTCCATTCTGTGCTTCGTAACTTTTGCGGGAATTTTAATTTTGTTTGTTGCTGCAACAAAATTAACAACGGCGGCAAATGCAATCTTTTTGCAATTCGGCGCGCCGATATACCTCGTAATTTCAGAGCCGTTAATATTTAAAACAAAATTTGATAAGAGAAATATAATAACTGTGCTTGTTGTTATTTTCGGAATGGCTCTTTTTTTCGTTGGGAAAATCGAGTTAGGCAATATCTATGGAAATCTATTAGCTATACTTTCGGGAATGTGCTTTGCTGCATTCACGCTTTTTCTGAAATGGAAAAAACAAAAACATAACAGCGAGAATACAATCAGCAATGTTGTGATGGGAAATTTTTTGGTGGCAGCAATTTGCTTTCCCATTATCTTTCCGAATTTTAGCTTAGATTTTACTCAGGCAATGATTTTAGTTTTTCTCGGAGCGGTTCAAATCGGCATAAGCTATATGATATTTAACGAAGGGATAAAATATGTTTCTGCAACGGAGTCTATGATAATCGGCACGCTTGAAGCAATATTCAATCCTATATGGGTATTTTTTGGAGTGGGGGAAAAGCCTTCGGTGTTTTCTATAGCCGGAGCAGCGGTAATACTTTGCGCAATACTATGGAGAAATTTAATCAGCAAGCCGAAGGATAAAGTAATGCCTGTGGACTAATCACCGAAGAGGTAATATACAAGGAAGCCGAGAGTGATTTCCGTCGCAATTAAGAAAATAGTGGAGTAAGTATCGTTAGTTTTTGATTCATCGTAATCAACCTGATTGTAAGTATTTATATATCTGTCATACGCATCATTCGCTTTTGATTTAAAATTAAAAGTGCCGAAAGTTCCTCCTGCAATTAAAGCGCCAAGACCGATAATTAAAGGGAAATTTCTTTTTGTATTAAAGTTTGTGTTCTTATCTTTCCATACATCGTTTTTTGCTATAGATGACGGGGTAAGAGTTTCATTTATGCTTTTTCCGAAGTCAAAACTCTCAATGTTTATAGTTTTTTCCAAATAGCCGTCTTTTCTTAAAATCAAGCTGCCCGTTAGTTTTTCTTTAGTAAAGAGTCTTAGCGGTGTAAACCCTAACGTAGAATCATTTTTTATTACAGAGGCATTGGAAGGAATCGTATTAATGAAGTATTCATTTCGGAAGCTCACATTTATTATCGTATCGCTTTTTAAATTAAGAGTAATAATTTTGCTTTCATTTTCCCAGCTTCGCAATTCGTCCCAGTTCATAATTTTTAAAATGTAGATTGAAGGCTTCAGTTTACAATTTGTTACGGGAGTTTTACCTATGAAAACAGAGTCAACATACACATCGTAATTATCCGGGAAACTTGTTACGGATAAGCTATAAATCGAGCTATCCTGCTGCGCATTTAAGAGGTTTAACGAGGAAAAAAAGAAAAACAATATTAAAATTTTTTTTGTCATTATTTAAAGCAATAAAAATATTTTGGATCGCTGCCGACTAAAATATAATCTTTCCATACAACTGCGCTGGAGCGGATTCTGCCTTCGGTTTTGTATTTCCATAATTCGGCTCCATCTTCTGCATCAATACAGTAAATAAAAAAATCATAAGAACCGATAAATATTTTGTTATCCTTTATAAGCGGTGAAGCGTGAATAGCGCCTTTAGTGGTAAAGCTCCAGTTTTCGCCGCCGTCGTTTTGATTTAAAGAATAAATTTTTCCGCCAACAGTGCTGATAATTATTTTATCATTATAAAATCCGCAGGAAGAAATTACTTTTGAGTTAAGGTTTTTTGACCAGATTAATTTCCCTGCCGTATCGAGGCAGTAAAAATTTTTATCATCGGAGCCGAAATAAATTTTATTGCCGTATATTGAAACGTCTGCATAAACCGAAGCATTAGTCTTATACTTCCACATTTCTTTTCCCGAATTAAAATCTATACAATACATATATCCGTCAGTTGCTCCTGTGAAAATCTTGTTACCGGAAAAAGACGGGCTGTTATAAAATCCGAATTTTTGATTTTTTAGTTTGTAGCTCCATTGTTCCTTGCCGTCTGCAAGGTTCAGCTTAACAATTTCTCCCTCTACGGTACTCAATATAATATTATCATTAACCAGAATCGGCGAAGCTTCTATGCTATAAAAATTTTTCCTCCACTTTTCTATTCCGATTTTTAAATCATAACATAGTATGGAACTCTCTTTATCACCTGAGAAAGTGCAAATAATATAGTCTTTATAAATCAAAGGAGTTGAAAAAGCTGCTTTACCGAGCTTCTTATAATTGCCGAGACTTTTTCCGTTAGTAATATTCAATGCCTGCAGTTCGCCGGAGAGAGTATTTATAAACACAACTCCGTCAGATGCAGCAATACTGTTCTTTGAAATTCCCGCCTCAAGACTATAATCCCATAGCAATTTAAAGGGAGGTGTTAAAACCGATTTTGAATTAGAAATATTTGTCTTTGCGCAATTACCTCCGCACATAAGCCAGTCCTCTTTTTCATCAATCTGAAGCGCCTGGTTGAAACGTATAGTATTGCATGAGACTAATATAGAGGAGACAAGCAATAAGAGGGGAATGAAAAGAATGTTTGTGAGTTTTTTCATCCTGATTAACGCAGTAAATTATTATTCAGTGCGATTAAAAACAATAGAGAAAGAATTGTAACGCATTCTATGGCGCCTGCTTCCGCCGGAGGCGGAAGGCTTTACACTTGCTGAATTGAAAATTCAATTCAGCAAGTGTGAAGTGTCCGATTTCATCGGACCAGGCGCCGCCTTGTTTCCCCCGCCTTTATAAGGGTAACTATAAACCTGTTGGGGAAAAACCATAATTCCTCCCTTGAGGGAGGTGGCTCGCGAAGCGAGACGGCGGGTGTTCGTTTAAATACTCATCCTCCGATAAATCGGGATACTCCCTCAAATGAAGAACTAAGAAGGAAATATAATTTGAAGACTATGTATTGTGAAGTTAGTATTACAAATTATTCATAATTTCTTATCACACGACAAAAAATTTTCAAATCTAAAAGGATATTAAAACGCTTAATTTTAAAAGATTCCATAGAAACACCCCTCTTCCCGCTAAAGCGGGATTCTCCCCTCAAGGGGAGAATTTATTCCTCCCTTGAGGGAGGTGCCGAGCAAAGCGAGGCGGAGGGTGTTAAAAAACAGTCATTTCGCACTTTCTTGAGCTATTTTTTGTCGTGTGATGTATCATAATTTTTACTTCCCCGTAATACATTTTTCTTATCTTTTAATAAAAGTATATTTGTAAACTTAAATTCCAAAAATGAAAATAGGCATCACCTGTTACCCTACTTATGGAGGAAGCGGAGTAGTAGCAACGGAACTCGGCAAATCCCTCGCTCTCCGCGGACATGAAATCCACTTTATCTCTTACGCAATGCCTATGCGCCTCAACGCATTCGTTGAAAATATTTTTTATCACGAAGTTGAAATAAATAACTATCCCTTATTTGAATTTCCCCTTTATAGCATTGCTCTCGCAAGCAAGATGGTGGAGGTTGCGAAGTTTCACGAGATTGATTTAGTCCATGCGCATTACGCTATCCCTCATGCAACAAGCGCTTTTTTAGCAAGAGAAATTATAAAATCGCAGAACGGGAAAATAAAAGATATAAAATTTATTACAACACTTCACGGAACCGATATTACTCTCACCGGACTTGAGCCGAGCTTTCTCCCTACTATGAAATTCAGCATCGAGCAGTCAGACGGAGTTACGGCAGTTTCGCAGTATCTGAAAGATAAGACTCTTTCAAACTATAAAATAAATAAGGACATCGAAGTTATTCCCAACTTTATTGATATAGAAAAATATAAAAGAATTGATGAAAAGGAAAACAGGTGTTTTAAGAAAAATTATGCTCCCGAAGGAGAGAAGGTTCTAATTCATATATCAAACTTCAGGCAGCTAAAACGGGTACCCGAAGTAATACGAATTTTTAATGAAGTAGATAAAAAGGTTCCGAGCAGATTAGTTCTTGTAGGAGATGGTCCTGACAGAAGCGAGTGCGAAAGACTTGCGCGCGAGCTTGACATCTTTGATAAAATTAAATTCATGGGCAAGCAGACTGAACTCGTTGAGCTTCTCTCTATGGCTGATTTGTTCATCATGCCGTCGCAATCGGAAAGCTTCGGTCTTTCCGCTCTCGAAGCAATGAGCTGCGGAGTGCCGGTCATTTCTTCCAGCGTCGGCGGATTGCCTGAGCTTAATCTTCACGGTGAAACGGGCTACATTGCCGAAATTGGTGATGTGGATAGAATGGCAAGATACTCTATTGAACTGCTGACTACTCCAAAAAAATATGATTTATTCTCAAAACATGCCCGCTCCAGAGCGGAGTTTTTTAAGGAAGATAATATTGTTCCGATGTATGAAAAGTATTATGAAAAAGTTTTGAATAGCTAAAAATGATGTTCTTGTTACGAAGCCCCAGCTTCGTAACGGATTTTCTTTTTCATTTAAAAAAGTGATGAATTACTAACTGCTTTAATTTATTGAATGTTCATTGAATATTCTTTGAATAAAATCTATATTTAGGTGTGAAAGACTATCAAGCAGAGAACCTAAATCTGCTTAAAAACGATATTTTTGAGGTTTGTAAGCGAGCGGGAAGGGATGCTAACGAAGTAAAGCTTGTTGCTGTGAGCAAAACTTTTCCCGTTGAGGATATTCTTACGGTTTTTAATGCGGGTCAGGTGGATTTCGGCGAAAATAAGCCTCAGGAAATGCGCGAAAAGCACGAGGCGCTGAAGGATAAAAATATCAATTGGCATCTTATCGGGCATCTCCAGACTAATAAAGTGAAGTATGTTGCAGATTATGTGCATTTAATTCATAGTGTTGATAGCGAACATCTTGCCGAAGAAATTCAAAAGCAGGCAGAAAAGCGCGAAAAAGTTATTGATATACTTGTTCAGGTAAATACAAGTGATGAAGACCAGAAGTCAGGTATAGAGCCGGTAAAAGCCGAAAAGCTTTGCAGGTATATCTCTACTCTGAATAATATCCGTCTTTGCGGATTAATGACGATTGGCAAATTCACCGATGATACAAATGAAATAAGAGAGAATTTTAAGCTGCTCAGAAAAATTTTCGATGAGTTAAAAACAGGTTTTCCAGCGTTCAAATATCTTTCTATGGGAATGACCTCAGACTACAAAATTGCAATAGAAGAAGGCGCAAATATTTTAAGAATAGGAAGCGCAATATTCGGTAAAAGAGAATACAAATAGGAATTATACGAGTGTTTTCATTCTATAATTAAAAAAATTAATTATGAATATTAAAGCTGCTGAAATACGTAAAAAAGATTTTAAGAAATCTTTTCGCGGCTACGACGTAAACGAAGTAGAAGCGTTTCTTGATACAGTCAGCTCGCACTATGAAAAGCTTGTGCTTGAAATTGCAAATTTGAACAACAGGATAAAATCCCTCGCATCGGATATAGAAGTTTACAAAGAGAATGAAATTAATCTCCAAAAGGCTATTGTCCGCGCGCAGGATATTGGAGAAGAAATTTTAGAAAACTCTAAGAAGCGCGCGCAGAACATAGTAAAGGAAGCGGAACTTAATGCGCAAAAATTGAAACAGAATTTTGATGAAGATATAATTAATCAGCGCGCAGAACTTGAAGAGATAAAGCAGAAGAATGATAAAATGATTGAAGATACCAAAATGTTTTTGATGGATAAGCTGAACGAGCTGGAAGATTATATTAAGAATAAAAGAATTTATAAGATGGAGCTTGCTAATCCTAAGATGCTCGATACAGAAGAAAAAACAGATATTGAAATTTCTCCGGTAGAAAAAATTACAGTTAATACTGCTGCAGGGAATCTCGCCGATTTCGGTCTTACATCAAGACCTTTCGATGAGAACTTTGAAGTAAAATAATTTTCAAAACAAATCACAATAATTTTGACCTGACAGCGCATTTTCTGTCAGGTCAATTTTTTAGAATAAATATTAATGAATTTCAGACATTCCGAAGCGCTTGATTATATAAAGAAAATAGCAGGCGATAATTACGAAGTTGGTATCATACTCGGCACGGGCTTAGGCGGTCTTGTGAAAGAAATCGAAATCAGCCATTCCATTGAATATCACGATATTCCGAACTTTCCTGTTTCTACAGTGGAGTCTCACTCAGGCAAATTAATTTTCGGCAAACTTTCCGGCAAAAAAATTGTTGCAATGCAGGGAAGATTTCATTTCTACGAAGGATATTCTCACGAACAGGTTGTGTTTCCGGTGTTGGTTCTTCACGCTCTGGGAATTAAAACTCTCCTCGTTTCAAATGCTTGCGGCGGGTTGAATCCTACTTTCAGAAGAACTGACTTGATGATTATTTCAGGTCATATCAATATGCACTTCACTTCTCCGTTGATAAATTTTCAGGGGCAGAGTTCAGAGCGCGCGAAAAATTTTTATTCCAAAAAATTAATAAAGCTTGCTGAAGAAATCGCTCTCGAAAACGGAATAGATGTTCAGAAAGGCGTTTATCTTGTTGTGCAGGGACCGAATCTTGAAACACGCGCAGAATACAGAATGACAAGAATGCTCGGCGGAGATGTCGTCGGTATGTCAACCGTACCTGAAGTTTTAGCTGCATCTGAATTAGGAATAGAATGCCTCGGGCTATCAATTATTACGGATGAAGGTTTTCCCGATACATTGAAAGTTGCCGAGCTTAAAGAAATTCTTGAAGCGGCAAGTATTACCGAACCAAAACTAACTTTATTAACAAAAAAATTAGTCGAAAGACTTTAAAATATCGTTCTTAAAATTATTTCAAAATTATGACTGAACAAAGAGAAAGAATAAAGCAATCGGTTGAATATATAAAAGCAAATATGCCAAAGGGCTTTTCAGCAGATATGGCAATTTATGCAGAAGAGGGTTTTGACATTGACGGATTGAAAGAGGCAGGCAAAATAAAATGCGCCGATATTCCTCCCGCATTTGAATCTCAGAATGAACAAAAATCAAAATTAATTTTCGGAAAGCTCGGCGGAAAAAATGTAATTGTCATACAAGGCAGATACCATTTTTACGACGGTTATAAAATGAGAGATATAGGACACGTTATATATGTTTTAAAATATCTCGGTGTTGAAAAGTTAATTACTATAGATGAAGTGGGGCATTTGAATCCGCGCTACTCTACAGGCGAAATTGCTTTAATTTATGACCACATAAATCTTATGGGAGATAATCCTCTCATCGGAAAAAATGATGACGAGCTTGGCGTAAGATTTCCTGATATGAGCAATGCTTATGACAGGGATTTATTTGCAAAAGCATACAAAATTTTACAGGATAACAATGTAAGAATAAATGAAGCAATTTATGTCGGCGTTACAGGACCTGAAAGCGAAACCGATGCGGAAGCAAGATTCTATCGTGAAATCGGCGGAGATGTTGCCGGTTACTCCACAGCAGCAGAAAATATTACTGCTGTTCACTGTGGATTAAAACATCTTGCAATCGGATTAATAACAAGAGATTTAGTTGCCGATAAAATGATGGAAGATGAAAGAAGCGATAAAGAAAGAATGAAAGATAAAAAGAAAGCGTTAAGCGCAGCTTCAAATCTTGCTGCAGGAATTTTAAAGGACATCGTAAAAAATATTTAATGAACTGGAGTTTTATTCAAAGAGAAGATGATTTAGATATAGCAATAAAATCTTCTGAAACAAAAGCGGTTTTAATATATAAGTACAGTTCTAATTGTTCTATTTCAGACAGGGTGCAGGATATTCTTGAATCCGATTGGGATGGTTCAAATCCCGATGAAAAACTTTCACCCTACTTTCTCGATTTAATAAAATACAGAAAGATTTCCAACGAGATTGCAAGAAGATTTGGTGTTGAGCATGAATCACCGCAGGTATTAATAATAAAAAATGATAAGTGCATTTATAATGAGTCGCATGGCTACATCAGGCTGGACGAAATTTTAAAAGCAATAAATTAAGTTTAAAAAATATTTTATGGAAACAAGATTAGCAGTTCCTAAAATGTACAAGCTGTTTATCGGAGGAAAATTCACCCGAACGGAATCCGAGCGTTACCTGGAAGTTTACGATGCTGAAAAGCACAAGCTATGCAATATTTCCCGTTCATCAAGAAAAGATGTGCGCAATGCAGTTGTTGCTGCAAGGGCAGGTTTTGCATCATGGAGCAGCAAAACTCCCTATGAAAGAGGGCAGATTTTTTACCGTCTTGCAGAAATGCTTGAAAGCGGTGTAGGGAAATTTGTAGATGAAATAATTATTTCAACAGGATGCACTCCGCAGCAGGCATGCGATGAAGTAAGCGTTGCAATAGACAGAATAATATATTATGCAGGGCTATGCGATAAATGGGTGCAGCTTTCAGGAACGGTAAATCCCGTACAGGCAGGTTATTTTAATTTTTCAATTCCTGAACCGACGGGGATTGTAGGGATTGTTTTACCTGACACTTTGAGTTTCCTTCCATTAATTTCAAGAATTTTACCAGTACTTGCATCAGGAAACTCATGCATTGTTATAGCAAATGAAAAATATCCTTTGCCGGCATTAAGTTTTTCAGAGGTAATTGCCACAAGCGATTTTCCTTCCGGCTCAATAAATATTTTAACCGGGTTAAAAAAAGAACTTGTCTCCCATCTTGCAGGACACATGGATGTAAATGCTGTAGATTATTGCGCTGATGAAAATGATTACAAAAAGCAAATTCAGGAACTTGCAGCTAACAACGTTAAGAGATGTAATTTTATTCCGAAAAACTGGAACTGGTATGATGATGAATTAAATGAAACCGTAAAGGATATTGAAAAGTTTACAGAAACAAAGACCGTCTGGCATACAATGGGTAATTAACAATTTTTATAAACTAATTTTTATTTTTTTGAAATCCCGATATTCAATTTTTTTAGCTTTAACAATTTTAATTTTCTCGGCAAAGGTTTTCTCCCAGCCGAGCGAGAAAAAAACTTCGACAATTCCTTATACGATTGAAGCCGGCAGCTTATCTGAAGCAGATGAAAAACTTTCCGAATATCTGCTCGACAGGTTTGCCATCTTAAGCGATAAATGGATTGCAGATATTGCATCCACACAGAAGACTGAACAGGTTTCAGATCCTTCCAAGACGGATGTGTTATACAAAGTTACTTACCAAATTCCCAAAAGTTTTCTTGTTGACACTGCGAAAATTTTGTGGGAGCTGAACATTCCCCAGTTTGAATCTCACATATATCAGCTTTACGATAGAGATACAATTTACATTGATACCTGGCCCAATGTTGTAGGCAGACCTACAGATAAAACATATACAGGGAATTATAACGCATTTAGAATAAGAAACTGGCCCTCATGGAAAGACCCTGACCCGGATAAAAAAGATGTAGCGGCGACACCGCCCGGACCCGGAAATCCTCTGGGACTTTTTGTAGTGCATTATGATGAGCGTTCGTTAAGATATTTTCACGGAACAAATAAACCCGGAGTGCTGAAGAAAAAATTAAGATACGAATCACACGGCTGCGTTCGCAATGACAATGACAACATAAAAAAGATGAAGCAGTTCATTTTGAAAAGAGTTGTGAAGTCAAAAGATTTGACAAGCTGGGTGAACAGCAAGAAGTCTATGACTTTTGATTTTGATGATGTTGATAAATTTCCGGTAAGAATAATATATAAAACTTATGAGTTGAATCAGGATGAGCAGGGGCATTACGTACAGTTCTTTAAAGATATTTATAACTATGAAGGAAGAGATTTCTCCCGTGATAACTGGAATGATGCTTCTCTGATAACATTCACTACAAAAGCGAATATTATCAATGAATACAATAGCAAATACGGATGGAATATCCCTAAGGAAAAAATTGAGGAGATTGTAGATTATCTGCTAAAGAGCGGCAAGCAATATGAGAAGTATTATTTTGAAGATTTAAGAGAGCAGTTCTTAACAAAAGAATAATTAAAAACTTTCGTCGCGCCATTTTTTTATTTTCCATTTGGAGTCGGAAGTTTCCCGCACAAGATTCATATCCGCAAACCCGTTCAGCCTTTCAACGTTGTTCGGGTTGAAGGTAATGGTAAGATTTAAGCTTCTTCTGATATTAGTATTAAGCGAATCGCCATTTTGATACACTATATTATTCCAGACAATTTCGAGCTTTTGTGTATTCTGGAATAACCCGTTAGTTGTTCTCATCTCCGTGTATTTATCCCATGAAACATCATATCCTGAAACGTAATCCCTGTAAGTAAAAACAAAGTCATCAGAAAGTAGTCCGCTATAAACAGTTGTATCTTTGAATGTGTAGGCATATCTGAAGTTCTGGAATAACCCTTCGACTGTCTTTTGGTCGGTTATTATATTTGTTGAGCTTGAAGTGTCAATCTTCGGCGCGAAAATATTCGTGCATGAAAAGAGCGTTCCGCAAACAATAACGAGAAAAAAAAGCAAAGCAATATTTTTAGAAAATAAATTCATCAGTTCGCAAAATTTGCTTTTATAAAACTCCATGTGGTATCGTTATCGTTCACTCTGAAATCCGTCCAGCTTTTAATTGCCCACAGATTTCTGGAATCATGGGTAATTACAAATCTTAATTTACCTTTTGCCTGCTTTGAAACATTTGCTCTGTTATGATTAAAGATTAGAAGATAATCAGAGTCATATACTGCCGAATCGGTTGCAATAGTGGATGTAACGTTAGAAAGAAAAATATTTGATGTTGAGGCTTCTGAGGTTTGATTTACGATATTTGTAAAATACGAGTTTTCTTTGCTTTTATCCCATGTAGAAAAGACAGGGTATATACCTTGAGAAATTACATCGGGAACAAATCTGAAGCCTGCCCCGCTGAAAGAGGAATCTGAAATGCAGCTTGTGTAGTTATTAATATCTCTTTGAAAGATTGCTGAAGTAAAGTTTGAGATAACTATATCAGGTGTTGTAGGCGGCGTAAAATTAGAGCGGGGAGTATTGGGAATCTCTACGTCTCTTGTTTCAAAAAGCCCGCAGCCTGCTGCAAATAAGAAAAGAAAAAAAAATATTTTATATCTTTTGCGCAATTAAGATTAACCGTTGTGAGTTTTCTTTGCTGAATTTATTGCCGTAATAATCCCCGAAAGAGTTTAATACTTTTAGAGAATTTTTTTCAAAAGCTTTTTTTAATTCAGATAGTTCATACAGCTTTAAAATTTCCTGATAACTTACTTTTTTTGAACCTGATTTTATTGTAATATCTTTTACAACGAAATTATTTTCTATTCTTCTTTTTTGAATAAATTCTTTTCCCTGAAAAATCTTTCTATCGTAAGGAACAATATTCTTCTTTAAATAATTGCCGTTGAGAAAATCAAAAACAAAAAATCCATTTTTCTTCAAGGATGCAGAAACATTTTTTATAACAAGAAAATTTTCCTCATCGTTATTGAAATATCCAAAGCTTGTAAAAAGGTTTGCAGCGGCATCAAAAGAATTTTTGAAATCAAATTTCCTCATATCTCTGATGAGAAAATTCGCTTTGATATGCTTTTCGGGGAGTGCCGTGTAATTTTTCCTTGCTTCTGAAATTAAAAACTTTGACAGATCAAATCCCGTAACATTAAATCCTCTCCTTGCAAATTCAATTGAATGCCTACCTGCGCCGCAGCAGACATCTAAAACTTTATCGCCCTTTTTTATAGGCGCAACTCTCTGGATTAAATTTATCAAATTTCTGGCATCGTCATCGTTTCTGTGTTTATACAATTCAAGATAAAGCTTGCTTGAAAACCAGTTCACATACCATGGAGAAGTTTTAGACATCCACACGCCCTTCCATTGCTTTTGCAAGAGTGATTTCATCTGCAAGCTCTATATCTGCGCCGATGGGAATTCCCCGCGCTATTCTTGAAATTTTTATTCCGAGAGGTTTCACTAATTTTGAAATATAAAGAATTGTTGTCTCGCCTTCAACCGTGGGATTTAATGCGAGAATCAATTCATCAATTTTACTTCCAGTGTTCTCATCAAGGCGCATTATTAATTCACGAAGCTTAATGTCATTCGGACCGATTCCATCCAGCGGAGAAATCCTTCCGTGAAGAACGTGATATACACCCTTGAATTCATTTGTCTTTTCTATTGCAAAAACATCCTGCGGCTCTTCCACTACGCATATAACGCTTTTATTTCGTTTATCCGAAGAACAAATTTTACATTCTTCGTTCTCCGTAATATTCATGCATGTTCTGCAAAATTTTATTTTCTCTTTCGTTTCAATCAGCGCTTTTGAAAATCTTTCTATATCTTCAACCGGCTGCTTTGTAATGTGCATTGCAAGGCGCTGAGCAGTTTTCCTGCCGATTGAAGGAAGTTTTGCAAACTCATCAATCAATATATCAAGGATGTCCGATGTGCCGTTCATTGTGTCTGAAAAAAGAAATTAAAATTTTGGGAGATTTAATCCCGGAATGTTCGGAATCATTCCGGCAGTTGCCTTTGACATTTCATCGTCAGCCATTTTTTTTGAGCTTTCGATGGCTTTGTTAACAGCAGCTATTAAAAGGTCTTCAAGAACTTCTGACTCTTCAGCTTTGATAATTTCTTTTTCAATTTCAAGCTTTGTGATAACATTTTTTCCGTTCATTGTTACTTTTACCATTCCGCCGCCTGACTCTTCAGTTACAAATTTATTTTCAAGCTCTGCCTGAACGTTATCCATTTTCTCCTGCATCTTTTTCACCTGCTTCATCATTCCCTGCATTTGACCTAAATTCATTTTTGTTTCTCCTTAATTTATTTTTATTAAAATTTTATGTTGTTGAAAAATTTAAAAGTTCATTCCATTTTTTGAAAAGCTCTGCTTCGGTAACTACATCTCTTATGCAATAGTCTGCTATCGTCCTGTATTGCTTATCTTTGAAAAGCTTGCCTACCATATCACCTGTGATACCTTCATCTTTCGAGCTTTGTATTCCAAGCTGCTTACAATAAAAATCCAGAGTGAACTTTCTTCTTGCTCCCTGCGGAGAGTGCTTGTGAAAAGTAAGTTCCTTCAATAAATCTACGTGATAATCTTTGAAAGTAAAATCAGAGCCTCGCATTAAATTATAACTTGGGCGCACACCTAGCACCATACTTCTTAACATAACAAAAGGACAATCAAATTCCCGTCCGTTGAACGTTACATAAATATCATATTTGTAAGTGGAAATAATATTCCAAAAAATTTCAACAATTTCCTTTTCTGTCCCGAATATATATTCTTCTTTTTCATCCTCAGGCTCTTTAATATAATCTTCACCGGCGTTTATGAGGCAGCATTTTTTATCCCTGTATAAATCATATAATCCAATACAAACAATTTGTGATGTAAAAGGGGAAAAAGTAAGCGCATCAATAGAGTTGAGTTTTTCCTGTTCGGTTGTAGCAAACTTAGTCAGATATTCTTTCGTCTCATCGTCGTAATAGGTTTCAAAGTCATAAGCGGAGACTTCCAAATCAAACACCAATATTTTTCTCTTCTCTAAATCTATCATGATTAAATTTTAAACAGAGTCTCCTCTGTAATTTTTATATTGCTTTCGGTAAAATATGGCTCGCCGTATTTAACGCCAATTCTGTATCCCCAGTTTATTGCCCGCGCCTCAAAGTTATCAGAAAAAGCCTTGCCGCTTATATAAGTTTGCGGTCCTTTTTCATCTGTGAAAAATTGTGTCTTATAGCATTTAACAGCTTCCAATTTTTTTTCATACACATCGGAAATATCGAAGATAAAACTTGCAGGAATATCATAGTGTTGAGCGTAATACAAAACTTTTTCAGGTCTGTAAGCAGGCAGCTTTGTTTTTATTTTTGGAAGTCCTGCATAGAAAAATGCTTCCGTTAAAAGCCTGCTGGCGTTTATGTGGTCGGGATGCCTGTCGTGATTGTATGGCGCAAAAACATATTTCGGTTTATATTTTCTTACTACCTCAATAATTTTTTTTCTGTTCGATTCAGTATTTTCAATGTTCCCGTCGCGTATTTTTAAATTTTCTCTTATATGAATGCCGAGCGCTTTCGAGGCATTTTTTGTTTCGATAGCTCTTGATTTCAGATTACCGCGTGTTGAAAGTTCGCCTTGAGTGAGGTCAATAATTCCAACTTTTTTACCGGAGTTGACCAGCTTAATTATCATACCACCGCATGAAAGCTCAACATCATCAGGATGAGCCGCAAAAAATAAGGCATCTAAATTTTTCATCTGCAAATATACCGATATTGGGAGATGAATTAAATCTATTCGTAAATGCACTTGCTTTCAAATTGAATGTAAACATTTGTCCAAATTTGCAATAGTATTGCAAATTTGGATACTATCATATATATTTTATTTATGATAAAAAGAGAAATCTCGGATAAAGTACTCAGCCTTGCAAAAAAATTTCCTATAATTACTATAACCGGACCCAGGCAGTCAGGAAAAACAACTTTAGTAAGAGAGCTGTTCAAGTCTAAACCATATTTTTCACTTGAAGACCCCGATATAAGGCTTATTGCCGAAACTGACCCGCGGGGCTTCCTTGAAAATTTGACAAACGGCGCAGTGCTCGATGAGATTCAAAGAGTTCCCGGGTTATTTTCTTATCTGCAAAATGTTTCGGATAAAAAAAATAAATCCGGCTTATTTATTCTTTCCGGTTCACAAAATTTTTTACTAATGGAAAAGATTACTCAATCTCTTGCAGGCAGAGCAGCATTGTTTTATCTTTTACCTTTTAGCGCTATTGAGATAAAATCAGAAATTCAAAAAAATGTAAGTAAAAGTATCGTCAGCGGATTTTATCCAAGGTTATACGATAAGAACATAAAACCCAGAGATTATTATGCAAACTATGTTCAAACTTATGTGGAAAGAGATTTAAGGCAGCTAAAATTTGTACACGACTTATCATCTTTCATTAATTTCATAAAGCTTTGCGCAGGCAGAGCGGGGCAGATTTTAAATTTAAGCTCTCTCGCAAATGATTGCGGAATTTCCGTTAATACAGCTAAGTCATGGATTTCGATTTTAGAAAGCAGTTTTATAATATACACTTTAAAACAATTTCACAGGAACATAAACAAGAGGCTTGTAAAAAATCCTAAACTATATTTTTATGATACAGGATTGCTTTGTTACCTGCTAAATATATCCAATCAAAGTGAATTAAATCTTCACTATGCAAAAGGCGCAGTCTTTGAAAATTTTGTAATTAATGAATTTGTAAAATTTTTTTTCAACAAAGGAATTAACGATTTTCCCATGTATTATTTAAGAAATAAAACGGGAAATGAAATCGACCTAATTATAGAATCAGGATTGAAATTATTTCCTATAGAAATTAAATCGTCTAAAACGTTTTCTCCGGCATTTATAAAAGATATTAGATATTACTCCAAAGTTTTAGATTTTGGAAAAAAAAGAGCAACGGTGATTTACAGAGGTGATAACTCCTTCACTTATGAAGATGTTAATGTTGAAACAGAAAAAGCCTTGTTTGAAATTCCAAGAATGTTAAAATCTTAAGAAATGTAAGATGAGTTCGTAACTTCTTTTATCCACTGAATTACACCTCTAAATTCGCTATTTTTCAATATTATGAAAAAATCCGATTGCATCTTCTGCAAAATCGTTGCGGGAGAAATTCCTTCGTATAAAATTTATGAAGATGACGATTTTATAGGAATACTTGATGTCTTCCCGAATACAAAAGGAATGACTTTAGTTATTCCGAAAGAGCATTACGATTCTTATGCTTTTGAAATGCCGGAAGAAATTTATACAAAATTTTTTCTTACAGCAAAAAAGCTCGGCAAAATTATTGATGAAAAACTTGGAGTTGTCCGCACTGCTCTTGTAATGGAAGGTATGGGAGTAAATCACGCCCACATTAAATTATATCCTCTTCACGGACTTGAGAAAGAATTCAAACCGGTAAACTCAGGTGAGCCGAAGTTTTACGAAAAGTATCAAGGTTCGCTTTCTACAGCAATGGGACCGAAGGCATCCGATGAAGATTTAAAAGAAGTTCAAAAATTATTTTTAAGCTAATAAATTTTATAATCCTTGAAGTATAATCACACAGAAATAGAAAAAAAGTGGCAGGAGTTTTGGGTGGTAAACAAAACTTTCCGCACACCTGATTTTAATGAAATAGATAAAGAGAAGCCGAAGTTTTATGTACTGGATATGTTCCCGTATCCCAGCGGCGACGGACTGCACGTTGGGCATCCTGAAGGATATACTGCTACAGATATTGTTGCGCGATTCAAAAGAATGAACAATTACAATGTGCTTCATCCTATGGGATGGGATGCGTTTGGTCTGCCGACGGAGCAGTTTGCATTAAAGACCGGCATTCATCCGAAAATAAGAACTGCTGAGTGCGTTGCAAGATTCAGAGGACAGCTTCAGTCAATCGGTTTATCTTATGACTGGGATAGAGAAGTAAATACTTCAGATGAAAAATTTTTCAGATGGACTCAATGGATATTTTTGAAACTATACAATTCGTTTTACGATGATGAAGCAGGTAAGGCAAAACCCTTAAGTGAATTAAAAATTCCCGAAGGATTAGATGAAGCAGGGAAAAGAGAATTTATTGACTCACAAAGATTGGCATATTTATCAGATGGACCTGTAAACTGGTCGCCGGAGCTTGGAACTGTTCTTGCTAACGATGAAGTTGCCGAACAGATAGAAAAAGGCAATACAGTAGTGAGAAGAAATATGAAGCAGTGGAAGCTGCGCATTACAAAATATGCTGACAGATTGCTGCACGGACTTGATGAGCTTGACTGGCCCGCAAACTTGAAAGAAATGCAGCGCAACTGGATTGGCAGAAGCGAAGGCGCGATGATAAAGTTTAAAATTGAAAGTGAGAATCTCGGCGACGGAAGATACATTGAAGTATTTACAACAAGACCGGATACAATTTTCGGCGCAACCTATATGGTGCTCGCACCAGAGCATCCGCTTGTTTCGGAAATAACTACTTCTGAAAATTTAAATACAGTTGATGAATATATTTTAGCTGCTGCAAAAAAATCCGATTTAGAAAGGCAGGAATTGTCGAAAGAGAAAACGGGAGCGTTTACAGGAGCGTTTGCAATCAATCCTGCTAATAACAAAAGAATTCCTGTTTTGATTTCGGATTATGTTTTAGTCAGCTACGGAACCGGAGCTATTATGAGCGTTCCCGGACATGATGAAAGAGATATGGAGTTTGCAAAGAAATTTAATCTGGAAATTGTGCCGGTATGTATCCCTGCGGATTTCAAAGACACTGCTTTTAAAATAATAAAAGCGGAAGACGGCAGCGAAATAATTATGTCGGGTCCGGGCTTAGGATATATAGAAGGAAAAAGCGATAACGTATTTCATAAATTTCTTGAGCAAACTAAGAAAGGTGAGACTTGTTTTACGGGCGAAGGCTATGCGATTAACTCAGGATTTTTAAACGGTCTGACAACAGCTGATGCTAAGAAAAAAATTATAAGCTGGGTAGAAGAGAATAAACTTGGGAAGAAAAGTGTAAACTATAAATTGCGCGACTGGCTTTTTTCACGTCAAAGATATTGGGGCGAGCCGTTTCCTATAATTCATTTTAATGATAATGATGCTGCCGCCTTAAATGAAAGTGAACTGCCTCTTGTGCTTCCAGAAACTGATTCATACAAACCTTCGGGAACGGGCGAATCTCCGCTTGCAAATCTTAAAGACTGGGTGAATATTACTGATGAAAAAACAGGCAGGAAGGTAAAAAGAGAAACTAATACAATGCCGCAGCTTGCAGGTTCAAGCTGGTATTTTTTAAGATTCATTGACCCGCTTAATTCAGAAACATTCTGCGATAAAGAAAAAGAAAAATACTGGATGCCTGTTGATTTGTATATTGGCGGCACTGAGCACGCAGTCGGGCATTTGCTATATGCAAGGTTCTGGCAGAAATTTTTATTTGATTTAGGATATGCCTATTATGAAGAGCCGTTTAGGAAATTATTTAATCAGGGAATGGTTCTTGGTGAAGACGGGCAGAAGATGAGTAAATCCAAAGGTAATGTTATAAATCCCGATGATGTTATTGCTCAGTATGGCGCAGACTCGTTAAGATTGTTTGAAATGTTTATGGGACCATTGGAGGCTACTAAGCCGTGGAGTACAGCAGGAATAGAAGGGATGAACAGATTTTTAAAAAGAATTTGGAGGCTGATTATAGATGAAGAAACGGGAAATTTAAAACCCAATATTACCGATGAGGAGCCGGAAATCAGATTAAATAAACTGCTTCATTTTACTATTAAGAAAATCACGCACGATATCAGCGATTTGGATATGAAGTTCAATACTTCAATCGCTCAGATGATGATTTTTGTTAATGAGCTTTACAAGGCGGAAAAGATAAGCAGAAAAATTTTGAATCAATTTGTGCTGCTGCTTTCGCCGTTTGCTCCGCATATTGCAGAGGAGTTATGGAGACGTTTAGGCAATCAATATTCCGTAAGCTATGAACAATGGCCCAGGTATGAAGAAGAGCTTGCAAAAGCTGATATGGTTACGGTTGTCTTTTCAGTAAATGGAAAATTAAGAGGAAAAAAAGAATTACAGCCTGACCTTAGTGATAAAGAACTTGAGCAGGAAGCCCTCGACGATCAGAATGTAATAAAGCATATTATGGGCAAAGAAGTTGTAAAAATTATAGTTGTAAAAAACAAAATGGTAAATATTGTTGTAAGATAATTTCTAATCGTTCCGGGGCTTACAAGCTTCGGAACGAGTTCACTTCGGAAGATTTTCCAAAAGCCACTCTTTGCTTGCAATATTTGTTTCTCTCTCCAAATCAAATCTTAAATCCAGCAGCTTTGATTTTGTGTTGTTGTTTGGGTTTATCATTTTTTGCAGATATACAAAATACTTCCAATACAACTGATAGCTGCTTTTACTCAGTTTACTTTCATTTCTTTTCAGGTAGTGTTTTACTGAATCAATCAAATAATACTGCGAATTAGTTTCCTTTTGCATGTAGTAAATCTTTGACTGTAAAATTTTCGATTTAAGATAAAATATGCTGTTTAGGTAGTCAATTTTGTTAATAATATTTAGCGCTTCATCGTAGTCTTTTTTTGCGAAGAGTATCTGCGCTTTTGCGAGACTGATTGTATCTTTTTTAAACTCAGGGATAAGTTTGTTCTTATAATCGAATAGAAACTGCTCTGCAAACCTCACATTGTTTACCCCTATTGATGCCGAAATTGCATTTTGAAAATCAATGTGGTTTACAAACGGAAGTTTTTTAAAAATGAAATTCTTTTCGGTTAATCTGTAAATTTCAAATCTTTCCTGTTGAAACTTCTTGCTTCCTTCGTTGCATTTTTCTAAAGTATAATTCATTAACGCGCTAATAAAAAACTCGGAGTTGCTTAGCGATAAGTTTTCCAGTTTAGAAAACACAAATGATTTTAGCTCGTAGTAAAATTGGTCTTCATCAGGTCTCCAGATTGTCATTAGAACGAGGTATTTCATATAAATAATAGGCTCTTCTTTTTTCAAAAGTTTTGCATTACTCTTGATATACTCTATTATATCATTAGAGAAACTTAAATCCGCTTCGCTTTTAGAATTACTTTTTTTATAGTAATACAAAAAATGCAGCATATTTAGTTTTGTAGAAACAAAATGCAAATCTATATTTTCGGAAACATATTCAATATCATCAGGCAGCTTTTCTTCGTTTCTTTCAAGTTTGAAATGAAACTCGGAAAGTGAAATCATCATTTTATTGTAATAAAAATTTTCATCTCTGTTAAACTCTTTTGGAAAAATCTGGTGGATTTTTTTTTGTAATGTTTGAAAGCTTGATGTCAGATTGTTTTCTGTATAATACTTGAGAAGCGAATTGCTTAGATATAAAGGATTATCTTCAATTGCTATTTGCTGGTAAAATTTTTCAAGCTGCTTTACAAAATCCGACATTAAACTGCGCAATTTACTAATTTTTTTAGTATTGCCGAATAAAGCCTGACTGGCATTCTCTAAGCTGAACTTCTCAAAGTATGGATACAATTTTCCCAGATAATTATATAGAGAAACAATCGCCTGTGTTTTATTGAAATACGGCGACCGTAAAAATTCCCCAAGTCTTCTAAAATCCTTTTCGCTTAGATTTTTAAGCAGTTCAAAAAACCGTGTTTCTTTCATTAAGTGTAAATTTAGTAATATCAATAGTTAACGAGAAGTTAAAATTATCAAAATATGTCTTCTCTGAAAATGTAAAAAATTTATCTTAAAACCGCTAAAATCAATCATTTTTGAACTTTGCATATCGAAATCATTTGTAAAAAAAAATAAAATATGCGCTTTAGCTATACTTTTTCCTGAAAAAAAATCTTTGTTTCCTGTGTAAGATGTTGAGTATTTTATTTCAAATTAAAGAATATAAAAAAGTAATTTTAATAATATTAAGCTTTGCTATGAAAAAAATATTTGTTTTTATTTTTGTTACATTTTTTACATCCTGCATTCTTCAAGCCCAGCCGCTTTATTGGAATATCTGGCAGCCGTATCCTTCGGGCACTCCCTCCAATTTAAATTATTTAACGCTTGATGCCGGAGGCACAAAGTACTTAGCAGTTGGCGATAACGGAACCTTCATAACTTCCACCAATGATGGATTCAGCTGGTCTTCGCTGAATACGGGATTTACAAATACACTTTATTCCATATACTCTCAAACTGGAACAAATTTTATTATCAGCGGCTCGAACGGATTCATAGCTAGGTCAACAAATTCAGGGGCGAATTTTGTCCAGCAAAATACAGGTACGTCTAATGCAATTAATTCTGTCGGATTTTATGGAGCAAATGTCGGTATTGCCGCAGGCACAGGCGGCACCATAATACAAACTACAAACGGAGGTACAAACTGGAGTTCTGTATCTTCCGGGACTACTGCTAATATAAATTATATTTGCTCTCAAACTTACAGCAATTATCAGGCATTGTTGGTAGGTGATAACGGAACAGTTTTAATGGGGCGGTTGATAGTTCCTTCTCTTACATTCAGTTTTACACCTGTAAATACGGGAACCACTTTGAGCCTTAAATATGCTTATATGACTGACTCAACCAATATATGGATAGCAGCATCGGGTGGGAAAATTCTCCATACTATTAATGGAGGTTTTTCTTGGCAGGTAATCAATACGGGATTTACAAATGATTTATACAAAATTGTGCTGCAATCTCCTAATGAAGTTTATGCTTGCGGTAGCGGTGGATTGATTCTTAAATCAACTGATAACGGAAATACTTTTACGTCCATGACATCAAATTCTATTTCTGATTTAAAGGGATTTGTTATTAGAAATAAAGTTGGAGTATCCGTTGGAAATGCAGGAGTTGCAATCCGCACAATTTTAGGCGGAACAGGTGGAACATTCGCAAAACAGCAGGCAGTATTGAATTCAAATAACATCACTTCTTTTGTATGGAATGCCGGAGTGTTCAATCAGGATTTGAGAACTGGTAATACACCCGGTATGGAATGGCCCAAAGGTACCGGAAAATTTACTGTATTTACAACGGGACTTTGCCTTGCCGGTTATGTGAACAGTGAACTAAGAATGGCTAATGCTTCTTACAACGGTGAATACATCGGCGGATATGTAGAGAATGGTATAGCAAAGATGAATACAAATTTTCAGACTTTTAAAATTAAGCAGGGAGATAATTGTAACAGCAGTGTTGACTACGCAAACTGGCAGGCAATGATACCTTTCGGAGCCCCTTACAGGGATATTAATAGTAACGGGCAATATGACCCTTGCATAGATATTCCCGGAGTAAAAAATGCTGCACAGACAATTTTTGTTTGCCTCACTGACGGCTTTGCACAGACGCATACAACCT
The DNA here is from genome assembly GCA_018266845.1 of Bacteroidota bacterium. GTDB lineage: Bacteria > Bacteroidota > Ignavibacteria > Tepidaquicellales > Tepidaquicellaceae > JAFDZO01. The sequence goes on from JAFDZO010000002.1 coordinate 156,609, forward strand.
CCGAAGGATTTTCGGGTGGAACTTCTCCTTTGAATGCGGAAGTACATTTAACCGCATGGTCTTATGTAGATTCAAACTCACTTGCATTTTTAAATGATGTTCAGTTTTTCAAATGGGAAATTATAAATAAAAACAATCAACCTTGGACAGGATTTTATTCTTCCATAGTATGTGACCCGGATTTAGGAGAAGCTGCAGATGATTATATAGGATGTGATTCATTAAGAAATTTAGGCTATTGTTTTAATGCCACAAATGTAGATGGCACCGGCGGAGGAAGGACTTACGGTGCTAATCCTCCGGCGGTGGGAATGAGATTACTTAAAACACCAATTAAAAGAATCGGCGGAGTAAACGATACGATAGAATTTACTGCATTCAATTATCAATCATGCTTAGGATGCGGTTTTGTATCTGCTTGTGAAATTTCACCGAATGCTCCACTGGAAGCTTACAATTATATGAGAGGATATAAAAAAGACGGCACACCTTGGCTTAATGCTGCAAATACGCCGCCAACACAAACAAAATTCTGCTACTCCGGCGACCCGGAAACAGGAACAGGCTGGACTGAATATACAGGGAAGATTAAGAACTGCGGCGGAGTTTTGACAGGCAATGTTGAGGCTTCTCCTCCGGGAGACAGAAGATTTATTATGTCATCAGGAAGAGATAACTTTGCGTTCAATGCAGGCGATACGCAAACTGTGGTAATGGCGCAGATGGTAGCGCGAGGAAGCAGCAATAAAAACTCCGTTACAAAATTAAAACAATTGAGCGATAACGTTTATAATCTATTTAAGTCAGGCGGAATTTCTATCGGCATAAATAATTTATCTGAAGTTGCGTCGGATTACTTCCTGTATCAGAATTATCCAAACCCGTTTAATCCTTCGACTACAATTAAATTTTCTATTCCTGAAAATTTATTTGTCAGCCTGAAGATTTACGATATATCTGGTAAGCTTGCAGCGGATTTAGTTCGGGAAAAATTATCTCAAGGTCTTTATGAGTATCAATGGAATGCGTCAAGTTTTCCAAGCGGAGTATATTTTTACAAACTTGAGACTGAGAGTTTTACACAAATAAAGAAAATGGTTTTGGTTAAGTGAATGATATGCGGAAGAAGAATATTTTGCATGATTTTCAGCATAGGCGGTTTCGCCGCTGCCGGTGCAATATTGCTGCTCCTATTGGCAATAACGTTAAAATATTCTTCTCCGCTATATAAAAAGTTTTGTATTTCAATGAGAATGATTCAACCGCAAAATGAAAGGCAGTCCCCCTGCACAGGCTAATGATTAGCCGCGCCGGCATGGATCATTTATCTCGAATTCTCACTGACAGACGCGAGTGCCTTTTCCCAGGAGGAATTCAGTCTGTCAGGAGATTTTTAATGGGTTTAGAAAGCGTTAAAAAAATTCTTATGAATGAAAATCTTTACTTAAAAATTTTCAAAATTCTGATTAAAAAAATTATCAAAATTTTTTTACTGGCTGGAATGATATTTACTTCCGGCGCAATCAGTTTTGCAGCAGTGATAAAGCAGCAGGTGAATTTTGCGCCGAATAATATCTCGACATGGATTTGGAACACAGGCGTATTCAATCAGGATTTGCGCACAAACAACACTCCAGGGTTTGAGTGGCCAAGGGGAAGTAATAAGTTTGCCTTGTTTACTTCAGGTTTATCTATTGGAGCATATGTAAACGGTCAGCTAAGAATGGCAAATGCTTCATACAACGGAGAGTATTGCCCGGGATATGTTCTTGATTCAGCAGGCATTGCATTGTATAAAACCGATGCAAGATTTAAAATTTACTCAATTAAGTATAATAGCAACAGATACAATAATCCTGATTATTCTAAATGGAAAGATGTTATACAGTATGGCGCTCCTTTTAATGATATTAACAATAATAAAATATATGATGATGGAATTGACGAACCCGGCATGCCTGACGCGGATCAGACAGTTTTTGTCTGCATTACTGATGCTGACCCTTCAAATCATACAACATCGGAAGGCTTTAGCGGAGGAACAAGACCTTTGTATGCAGAAGTACATTTAACGGCATGGTCATATCAATATGCCAATATGAACGACATACAATTTTTTAAATGGGATGTAATTAATAAATCAGGCGCTTCATGGGATAAAACTTATTTTAGTATTGTTACTGACCCTGATTTAGGTGATGCAAGCAATGATTACATCGGCTGTGATACAACACTACAATTATCGTATTGTTATAATGCTACAAATCAGGATGGGAACGGTTCTTCCAGAACTTACGGAACAAATCCTCCCGCTGTTGGTCAGTTGTTTTTAAGAGGCGCACACATAAAAAATTCTCATGGAAATGATACACTTAATATGACTTCTTCCTGCTACTTTACCGGAACAGGTTCGGGTGGGATTGTATGCGAGCAAGACCCTTCAAGCAATCCAATACAAGCATATAATTATATGAAGGGAATAAAAAAAGACGGGACACCGTGGGTAGTGCCTTATACTGAACCTCCGCAAATTACAAAGTTTTGTTATTCTGGTGACCCTGAAACAGGCGCAGGATGGACTGAGTACAGCGGCATGGTTAAAAACTGCGGAGGTACTTTATACGGACAGACTGACCCATCACCTCCCGGCGATAGGCGCTATATATTTTCATCGGGGTCTGATATGCTTACAGTCAATCATCTGGATACACAGAAGATTGTTATTGCACAGTTAATAGCACGGGGCAATAGTAATAAAAATTCTGTTACGAAACTCAAAGGACTTGCATCGTTTACTCGCAGTGTTTTTTATCAGTTTATCGAAGGAAATGAAACTTATTATACTGTACCTTCGCCAATTATCCCTACTAAGTATGCTCTGTATCAAAATTTCCCTAATCCCTTCAATCCTGTTACAACAATAAAGTATGAAATGAAAAAACTATGGCATGTAAAGATTCAGGTTTATGACATGAAAGGTGAATTGATTTCAACACTCGTAAACGAAGATAAACCGCAGGGTAGTTATGAGATAAAATTCGATGCATCAAATTTACCCAGCGGAATTTATTTTGTGAAGATGGTTTCGGGCGGCGGATTTGAAGATTCTAAAAAGATGGTTGTGATAAAATAATCAGAAGGACTGAAATACCCAGTTTAAAAAATGGTCTCCTTGATAACGCTGCGAAAAGAAAACCTGCAATCCGTTTTTCATTAAGGTTTGATAAATATCTGTGGAAGACTTTTTAACGAGCTTATTATAGTCAGTATTCGGGAACATTGCTATTACTGTTCCTATTGGATACCCTGTCGGGATGCTGTCTTTCGGCAGGGATATTTTTTTTGGTAAATTCTTTAACGAATCTATTCCTTTTATCTTTGTTGTATCATTCAAGTTCTTTCCGTCGTATTTGAATAAAGAATCACCTCTAAATAGAGTCATATCTTTATTCGCTTTTGCATCGTGAATTTTCAGCTCTAAAGTATAAACGCCGCTTTCAAACGGAGGTTTGCCGAACCGGCTGGAGTATTGCAAAAGCGCAAATGGTTTCAGCACCACAATATTTCTTACGTTATTATAATCTATCAGGTCTTCGATATTTCTATCTGAAAAAATCCTGTTTTCAATTGTGAAGACAACAGAATCTTTATCAACCGGCTTGATATTTACAATTGATTTGTATCTTTCAAAATCAAAATTCGCATAGTCAAGGCTGTCAATGATATTCACATCTGTTGCGCCCCACTCAAGTGTGATTGTCTGCGGATTAAGCCCGAAGTTGGAATTGTCAATTTCCACCTTTTTAATAGCAAAGGTTTTATTGTAATTTATTTTTTCGGGATTTTCTTTTAAAGAAATAATTTTCTTTTTGAAAATAGAAAACGTGGAATCGTTTAAATAGTTTGACCTGTCAGTTATGTAGTAAACCTTATATTCTCCGATTTCCTCATTTTTTAAACTGAGTTTTTTCAGCTTATCGTTAAAATTATCGCTTCGCACAATTGCAATCTGCACATTGCTGCTGTCCAAAAATGTTTTAATATCCAGAATGTTTATATCGCTCTCAGTTTTCTTTGATGTTTGTTTAATTTTTTTTGAGTCGGGATTTTTTTCGGCAATTTCTCTTCTCCTCTGCGCAATAAGGGTATCAAGATTTCCCAGCAAAAATTTATCCGGCTTATTGGATAACGTTTTTACCGCCCAAATATCAAAGTAGCCGTCAACTTCTTCAAAGTAAACCTTTCCCTCCGGTTTAACATAATTCCTTTCAAACTGGCTTCGCAGTAAGTTTCCGACTTCAAAAGTATCTTCTCTGAAAGGCTGCGGATAATAAAAACTCCAGATAATATTTATAATGATAAATCCGGTAAGCACAGGAATGGCAATGTACCTTTTTAATTCATAGCATTGCTGAATAGCAAATGGCACAAACAATAAAGCATTCATTACAATATAGCGGGAAACCATATTTGTGCCTCCTGTCCCCGCAAGCCCATGAACTATTAAAAGCAAAAGCTGAACAAGATTGAACAGCGCAAAATATTTTGTAAGTTCATGACTTTTTCCTCTGAATGTATCATAAATTTTTTTGAACGCAAAAATCGTCGTGAGAGGCGCAATGTATAAAATAAAGGTCGGATATTGAACTAATCTCTGGAAAAAACTGGAATGGTCAAACTGCTCGAAAATTTTTGTGGTTTCCTTTGCAAAAAACATAACATCTTTGTGGTCAATATAATTTTGTATCAACCACCACAGGATTGTTATACCTGAAATTCCGGCGATAAGAATATTTTTAATTAACTGTTTTGAGATTTTTTTATCTTTGAAAAAATCCAGAGCGACTAAAAACACCAATGTAAATGAAAACAGCCAGCCTTCGTATCGGAAGCAATTTGAAAATGCAAAGCTTATTGCGCATAAAATAAGATAGGCGGTGTTCCCGCCCGATTTTTTCCATTTAAGAAAATAGTAAATACCGGCTGATACGAAAAAGAAAAACACGGATTCCGGCAAGCCGGAAATACTGAGCCATACCTGAAAGGGAAAAAAACAAAATATCAACGTGGAAAAATAAGCTGTGAATTTATTAAAAGATAACTCAACGGACTTGTAAAAAAATATCAGTGTGAAAAAAGAAAAAATAAAATTTACTGTAAGGGCTGCCCAGAATAAATCTTTTATGAATAACATAAAAAATCCGGTAAGCCAAAAATGCGGAGTGAGCCAGACTCCGGCGCTTATTTCGGGATGCTGAAGCCATTCATACGATTTTATTGTTCTGCAATAGTCATCTGCCGAAAGCCACCTGTAGCCTGAAGATAAAACTACAATCTGAAATAAAATTTTCAGCAATAAAAGTGAAGCAATTAAAAGAGCGCTGCTCGAAATAAATTTGCTAAAGTATTCTCTTAAATTATTTAGTCCTTTTTTCTCCAAAAATTTTCAGTTCTTTATCTGGGAAGTTTAATTCTGAAAGTTGTTCCTTTGCCGGGAATACTTTCAGCAAGAGTAAGCTTTCCGTCGTGATAGTTTTCTATAATTCTTTTTGCAAGGCTCAAGCCAAGCCCCCATCCTCTTGTTTTGGTAGAGTACCCCGGTCTGAAAACATCTTTGCGGAATTTTGAATCAATTCCTTTGCCGTTATCTGAAACATCAATGCAGGTTTCTTTTGCTTTTTCGGAAATATTGAATATTATTTTTCCGTGGTCTTTATCCATTGCGTCAAGGGAGTTTTTCAAAAGATTTTCAATTACCCACTCGAAGAGGTCTTTGTTTATTTTTCCAACGGAGTCTTTTGAGCCGGTTATTTCCACAACAACTTTTTTGGTTATTATTCCGTCAGCAGAAACCAGCGTGGGAATTCTTTTTTCAAAATAATCGGCAACTTTTCTTATCAGCTCGTAAACATTTTCATCTGTTAAAAGAGGCTGCGAGCCGATTTTAGAAAATCTTCCCGCTATTTTATTCAGCTTTTCCAAATCGCTTTCAATTTCTTTCGTTACCTCTATCAGCTCAGGGCTTTTGTTTTCCTCCAGCTTCAGTATCTCAAGCCAGCCCATTAATGATGTTAATGGAGTGCCGAGCTGGTGCGCTGTTTCGCGTGAAAGCCCTACCCAAATATTGCTCTGTTCAGTTTTCTTGATGTATGAAAAGCCTATGTAGCCCAGAAGCAGGAATACGCCGCCAATAAGGAACTCGAAGTATGGCAGTTTTTTTAAGTCATTAACGAGTTCTGATTGACCGTAATGAATATAGTTTAATACGACTGTGTTTTTAAATGTAACCTTTATCGGAGGATTTATCTCAGCCATCTCTTCCGCGAGATTTAACAAATAAAGCGTATCTGCGCGGGAAAAATTTTTTGCAGTGTCAATATCAATATTCTTAAAAAATTCTATTCTGTTCTTGTCTTTATTAGTTGCTATTATAGGAAAATCAATCTGCTGAATAATTTCGTTGAAAATAAAATTATACTCGCCGGAGTTTTCATCGTTTGCAATGTATTCAAGCGCCTTTCCGTATAAGCGGGCGATTTCCCTCTCTCTTTCCTGAATTCTACTAACAATTACCTGAGTGAAGTATAAAACAAAGATAGCTATTAAAACGCCGCTAAGTATAAGCGAGATTTTTATGTTTAACGAGCCGAATTTATTCATTAAGACCTAAAATAGATTTTTATATATTGAATTGACCCAAATCTTTTCTAATCATTGTAATATTTGAACAAAAATTTCCTGCTTATATTATTATTTATCATAACGGCTGCCGTATGTATTTTATCACTTACGCTTGGCGCCGTAAAAATACCCTTAGCGCAGATATTTAACTTTAACTCAGTTAACGATGAAGCAATAAGAAAAGTTCTTTTGGATATTAGGATTCCAAGATTATTAAACACTATAATTGTAGGCGCTTCGCTTTCCTGCTCGGGAATGATTCTTCAAAGCCTGCTGAGAAATAATCTTGCTGAACCCGGACTGCTCGGAATTTCAGCCGGAGCAGGTCTTGGGGCAATTTTGATGTTTCTTTTACCCGCTGCCGTTCCGTTCTACTATATTACGCCTGTCTCTTTTGTGTTTGCAATTCTTTCTACGCTTATTATCTATGTATCTGCCAGAATTTCAACTAATAAATATAGCAATTTTATCTCTACAAATAAAATCATCTTAATAGGAATAGCAATAAGCGCTTTGCTTGCCTCTGTTAACGGGCTTCTTTTAATTCTTGCAGGGCAAAGCGTGAACCAGATTTTATTCTGGCTAAATGGCGGACTTGCCGGGCGCGGGTGGAATGAATTTACAATGACATCAATTCCGGTTTTCATTGGTATTTTATCGGCTTTCTTCTTTTCAAAAGAGTTGAACATTCTTAACCTTGGCGATGAGCTTGCAATTTCACTCGGGTTAAATCTTAAAAAAATTCAGATTGTTTCTATTTTACTTTCTGCATTACTTGCTGCCTGCGCTGTTTCCATTGCAGGAATAATTTCTTTTGTGGGATTAATAATTCCTAATATTGCCAAGCTTATGATAGGAAATGATTACAGGTATTCTTTACCTGCATCAGTTTTTCTCGGAATAATTTTTCTTTCAATTTCAGATGTAATTGCCCGTGTAATAATTGCTCCGGCAGAGCTTCCCGTTGGGATAATAACTTCTTTTCTTGGCGCGCCGGTTTTTATATGGTTAATAATGAAAAATAAAACAATTTAATATGAACGTGAATAATTATGATACCATTGCAGCTATTTCTACTCCCATAGGGGAAGGCGGAATTTCCGTTATTCGTGTTTCGGGTGATAAAGCGTTTGAAAAAATCAGCAGTATTTTCTTTAAGGATAAATCCGGTAAAAATAATTTTGATATTGGCAGTTTAAAATCGCATACGATTCACTTCGGATATGTTTTTAATAGAGGTGAAATAATAGATGAGGCAGTCCTTTCAATTTTTAAATCTCCGCATTCATACACAGGCGAAGATGTACTGGAAATATCGTCGCACGGAGGTGTTTTAGTAACTCAAAAAGTTTTAGCAGCAATTTTATCTCTTGAGATACGGCATGCCGAGCCGGGTGAGTTTACCAAGCGCGCTTTTCTCAACAGCAAAATTGATTTGTCGCAGGCAGAAGCAGTTGCCGATTTAATAAAATCAAAAACGGATTCTGCTCATCAGTCTTCCATCAAGCAACTTGAAGGCTCTTTATCCGACTTCGTAAAAAAGACAAGACAGGATTTAATTAACCTTACTTCGCTTGTTGAGTTAGAACTCGATTTTGCCGAGGAAGATTTGGAGTTTGTAAAAAAGGATGAGCTGAAGGAAAAAATACTTTCCCTGATAAAAAGAATTGAAGGAATTATTGCTACATATATATCGGGTAAAGTTATCCGTGAAGGGGTGAATCTTGTTATTGCTGGACAGCCCAATAGCGGAAAATCTTCTTTGTTTAATTACCTGCTCAAAACAAATCGCGCAATTGTAAGCAATGTAGAGGGCACAACACGTGATTATATTCAGGAAAATTTAATTATCAACGGCGTGCTGTTTAATTTAATTGATACGGCGGGACTGCGGTTTTCCGAAGATGAAATTGAAAGCGAAGGAATAAAACGCAGCTATGAAAAAATTACGGAAGCGGATTTGATTTTGTATCTCATTGATGCCTCAGATAAAGAAGAAAAAATAAATGAAAGTTTAGCATATTACAACCACCATATCGAAAAAGAAAAATCAATTTTGGTTTATACAAAAATTGATAAAGCTGAAATTGAGAAACAAAACGAACCGGCAATATCTTTATTAAAAGATGATTCTATAGAGAGCCTTAAAAAACTGATGACTGAAAAAGTTACAGGAAAAGGGATTAGTTCAGGTTCGTCCGATATAATTCTTACCAATCTTCGCCATAAAGTTTGCCTGGAAAACGTTGTGGCATCTTTAGAAAACTCCGTAAAAACTATTGAGGATGGAATGACGGGGGAGTTTATCTCTGTTGACTTCAGAAATGCCATGAAATATCTGGGTGAAATTACGGGAGAAGTTACAAACGACGAAATACTTAACAATATTTTTGCAAACTTCTGTATCGGAAAATAATCACCTCTTCCTCCGAAGAAGAAGAGGTGAAAGAATTTTACTTCACCAAAATCATTTTCTTCGTTGATGTGAAATTTTCTTTTGAGTTAAGCGCAGTTATCTTATAAAAGTATGTTCCGCTTGCAAACTCTGACGCATTGAAGTTTATAGAATAACTTCCTGCTTTCTGCAATTCATTCACGATTTCCTTAATCTCTTTTCCGGTCATATCAAAAATTTTAATCAAAACTTTACTATCAAAAGGTATAGAATAATTTATGTTTGTTGTCGGATTAAAGGGATTTGGAAAATTCTGCTCCAATGAAAATTTATCCGGTACATTTGTGCTGCTTGGAGAAATTCCTATAGGTAGATTTTGTCCGCCGCTGAAGCAGAATATTCTTCCGTCTCTGCATCCGCCGATAAACTCTGAAGTCGAGTTGCCGTCAATGCTTTGCAGCACTGCGCAGCGGTCTCCTCTTTGAGTTAAGCTTGTTCCCCATGTGTGAGTGAAAAGTATATTTCCGTTAGCTCCGTTTAAAATGAGAACTTTTCCCGGCTGTTGAGTAGAAATTAAAACTTCTCTAATTCCGTCTCCGTTTAAATCAGTTAAAAAGTCTGCGCCTCTTAAATATGAGCTTGCAAGTGCATTTTGCCAGATAACATTTCCTGTCTTAGAATCAAGCCTGTATGCTACCTGCGGACCATATAAAGTAAAATCTATATATCCGTTTGAATCCAAATCGTCAAGAAGCTGTATTCTTCCGTTGTTACTTGAGCCGAGAGTCTTTGTCCAGTTTACAGTACCTGAGTTTGCAGTGATGCAAAATAAACTTCCCGTAAATCCGAAATTACCGATTATTTCTCTTGCCGTATCTGCATTAATTGTCGGGAACTCCTTCATTGTCCATATTTTGCCTGTAGTTGAATAGCTCCAGATTTGTCCACCGGAATTATTAAATCCTTTTACGGAATATGTTCCGGCATTGCTTCCGTTTCCGATAGCGCCGCCGTATTGAGTGCTTATAATATCACCCGTGAAATCGGACGGCTGAGTTACAAAGAAAATTTGATTTCCTGTCAATCCGTCAAGACATACCAATGCATGCCTTCCGCCCGTACCCGTACCGGTTCCGCTTGCAGAAACCAGAACATCTTTTACGCCATCACCATTAAAGTCCTTATCAGCGCGCACAGCTTCAATATCGCCATCTTGGAAGGATACTGAATCACCCCAAGCCCAGATTTGCTTTCCCGTTCTGCCCGAAACTGTATAAACCATTTCATTACCGCCTGCGCAGCCGAACACTACATCCTGTATGCCGTCGCCGTTCACATCGTCCCTAATCTGCATTCCTTCTTCCCATGTAACTGCGCC
>JAFDZO010000030.1:0-23342 GCA_018266845.1 Bacteroidota bacterium
ACTCCGTTTCACTGCGAAACAGAGTTTCGCAAACAATGCATTCCCAAACAGAGTTTGGGAATGAGCACCAAGAGTTTACATTTACAAATTAGAACTTAACAGCCCTCCCCTCAAGGGGAGAATTTTGCATTAGTTATATCTTATCACTTATAATTTCCCGGTAGTTTTTTCCACAGTTTGTAAAAAACTCTCTTCCATTATCAGCTTGTTCATCTTCTCAATTTCAAGATTTAAAATTCCGTCTTTAGAAATGTGTTTTATTTTTTTTCTGATATAGTTATAGGCGGCGTTAATACCCGCACCGCTTTTTAGGGGAAGGTGAAAATCGAGTCCCTGCGCTGCGCATAGCATCTCAATTGCAATTACATTCTTTACGTTCTCTGTAACTTTATAAAATTTTCTTGCGCCGATTGAACCCATTGAATTATGGTCTTCCTGATTTGCGCTCGTGGGAATTGAATCAACCGATGCCGGGTGGCACAATACTTTATTTTCACTTACCAATGCTGCGGAAGTATATTGAGCAATCATAAGACCTGAATGCAACCCGCCGTTATTTGTTAAAAATCTCGGCAGACCGCTTAAGCTTCCGTCAACAATCCGCGCAGTTCTTCTCTCTGAAATATTTGCAAGCTCTGAAATTGCGATTGAAAGAAAGTCCGCAATCAAAGCAATCGGCTCACCGTGGAAATTTCCTCCACTGATATACTCGCCTGTCTCTGAAAAAATTAATGGATTATCCGTAGCAGAATTAATTTCTGTTTCCAAAATTCCTTTGCAGTATATTATCGTATCGCGCACTGCTCCGTGCACCTGAGGCATACAACGCAGAGAATAGGCATCCTGAATTTTTATTTTATGGTCATGCGATTTCATAATCGCGCTTCCCTTTAGCAAGGCGCGGAAATTTGCTGCGCATTTTATCTGTCCTTTGTGCGGTCTTGCTTTATGAATTTTTTCATCGAAAGCATTTTCAATTCCTTTCATTGCATCAAGCGACATCGCCCCGGCAATATCTGCCAGCTTGCAAAGATTTATTGCATCGTATAATGCAAAGCAAGTGTATGCAGCCATCATCTGCGTTCCGTTTATCAGGGCAAGACCTTCTTTTGACCAAAGCTGAATCGGCTGCATTCCGCATTTTTTTAAAGCGTCTTTAGCGGAATAAATTTTTCCGTTCAGTCTGCACTTCCCTTCTCCTATGTAAGCAAGAGCAAGTTCGGAAAGCGGAGATAAATCGCCGGAGCTTCCCACCGAACCCTGCGAATGAATAAGGGGAGTGATACAGGAGTTGAAAAATTTTATAAGAAACTCAATAAGCTCAAGGCGCACGCCGGAAAATCCTTTTGCAAGCGAGTTGATTCTGAACAGCAGCATTAAACGCACAATGTCATCGGGAATAAATTCACCGACACCTGCCGTGTGAGAAGTAATTAAGTTATGCTGTAAAATGCCGGAATCTTTTTTTGAAATTTTTACATTCTTAAATTCGCCAAAACCTGTTGTAATGCCGTAAATGATTTCGTCTTTTGAAATCCACTCATCAACTAATTTTCTTGATGCCTTTATTTTTTTTGCCGAAGCAGGACTAAGCTTCAGCTTCAAGCCCTTTTTAATTATGTTAACTGAATTTTCTACAGTTAAATTATTGCCGTCTATTATATGCACTCTGCTGCTTGTTATGAATATGTAAAGTTATCAATATAAAGAGATAAGGAAGCATTTTAAATGTAGAAAAAATATGCACGGACTTTTTCTCATCACACGGCAAAGATTTTTTTCATAGATAATAAATTATCAAAAGGATACAAAATTTGATACGCCTCTCTATAGTTAGATAAAAAGTTTGTCATGCCATTCAAAGAGGCATCTGTAGAGACGCAATACATTGCGTCTTTACGCTTGCTTAGATAAAAAGTTTGTCATGGCATTCAAAGGGGCATCTGTAGAGACGCAATACATTGCGTCTTTACGCTTGCTTAGATAAAAAGTTTGTCATGGCATTCAAAGAGGCATCTGTAGAGGCGCAACACATTGCGTCTCTAAGCCAGCATAGATAAAAAGTTTGTCATACCATTCAAAGGGGCATCTGTAGAGACGCAATACATTGCGTCTCTACGCCAGCATAGATAAAAAGTTTGTCATACCATTCAAAGGGGCATCTGTAGAGACGCAATACATTGCGTCTCTAAACCTGCAATGCAATGCTCTTTCCTCTTGTTACGATACCCCTGCGTCGTAACAAAAATATCTGTCAATTAAAAATAAAATATTCTAAATTCCTCCGTCCCAAACCCCGTTTGGGACGGCAATATAATCGTAAAGAGGTATCTGTAGAGACGCAATACATTGCGTCTTTACGCTTGCTTAGATAAAAACCATTCAAAGGGGCATCTGTAGAGATGCAATACATTGCGTCTTTACGCTTGCTTAGATAAAAAGTTTGTCATGGCATTCAAAGGGGTATCTGTAGAGACGCAATACATTGCGTCTCTACGCCAGCAATGCACTGCTCTTTTCTCTTGTTACGACGCTCCTGCGCGTAACAGAAATATCTGTCAATTAAAAATAAAATATTCTAAATTACTCCGCCCCAAACCCCCGTTTGGAACGGCAATATAATTGTAAAGGAGCATCTGTAGAGACACAATACATTGCGTCTCTACGCCAGCAATGCACTGCTTTTTCTTCTTGTTACGACGCTCCTGCGTCGTAACAGAAATATCTGTCAACTATAAAAAAAATATTTTCACCTATTAGTACTAATAGGTAAAAAAAGGTGAATTTAATAAAATGAAATTGTTATATTTAAAAAGAGTTGTTCTTTGACAAGAAAGTGACGCAGAAATTTTCCACTAAAACACTCCAAATTTTTGAAACACTCAACATTGTTAAGACAATCATTTAACCTCAAAACTTACGAGGGGGCGTAAGTTTCACTATGTGTTTTAACAACGATTTAGAGCTTTTCAACTATCCTCTCGGATGCGCCTGCTTATAAACCTTCTTAAGTTTTTCCGGCGAAATGTGGGTATAAACCTGAGTAGTAGAAAGCGACTCGTGCCCGAGCAAATCTTTTACGGCTCTTATATCAGCCCCCTTATCAAGCAGATGCGAAGCAAAAGTATGGCGCAGAACGTGGGGTGATTTTTTCTTCAGCTCCGTAACTCCCTCAAGAGATTTTTTTGTGATGCGGTTCACCTGCATCGGATAAAGCTTATTGCCGCTTTGAGTGAGAAATAAAATATCACGGTTGCCTTCAGCCGGAACAGTACGGATTTTGAGATAATTGTTAATGGCTTCTTCGGCATTTTTCCCGAACGGGACGATTCGCTCCTTCGAGCCTTTGCCAAACACCTTAATCGTCTTATTGGCAAAATTGACATTGCTGATTTTAAGATTGATAAGCTCCGAGAGACGGATTCCGGTAGAGTAAAAAAGCTCAAGAATTGCTGCATCAAGCGGTTTTCTTTCTTCCGACTCTTTCGAGTTAAAAAGTTTTTCCGTCTCCGATTCGGTAAGATAAGAAGGAAGCTTTTTATCGAGCTTAGGAAAAATCAAAGCAGAAGCAATGTTCTTTTTAATATATTTTTTCTTCGCAAGAAATTTGAAAAAAGATTTCAGCAGGGAAATTTTTCGCGATATGCTTCGTTTAGAATAATCTTCATCAAATAAATCAGCAACGAAAGATTTCAACAATGAAAGCTCAATATCATCTAAAGAGAATTCATTGCTGAAAGTTTTCGCGAGGAACTCATCGAACTGCTTTAAATCATTCTCATAGGAGATAATGGTATTCGGCGAGTATTTTAAATTTACCTTGAGATAGCTTAGATATTCCGATATGTATTTATTGAAACTCATTTTCTCAAAGACCTGAGATTTTTTATATCACTTAACTTTACAATTTTGAAAGTAAATATCAAAACGAAAAATACAATTATGAAAATTATTTTCAGATACCACTCATGCAGAAAAGTCCCTGCGGTAAAATAATACATAGCAAATGAAGCGGCAGTTGAAAACAAAATTAAATAAATTTTACTGAATTCATAATCTATTTTATAAAGCTTCGTAGATACGTAATAAATCGAAAGCATCATAATAAAATAGCTAATCAAAGTTGCATATGCCGCGCCTGTAATACCAAACTTTGGGATGAGCGAAAAATTTGCAATTACATTTACTGCCGCGCCTATACCGGTAATCATTGCCAGGTATTTTGTTTTCTTTTCAATATAAATACCGACAATGAGATTGATATAAATTCCATAAAACAAATATCCGGCAAGAACAATCGGCACTATATATAATCCTGACCAATAGTCTTTACCAAGTACATACCCGCGAAACGGAAAAGGAATTTTTGCAATGTTCTCTATATAAAAGCTGAAAAATAAAAACAACACACTTGCAGCAAAAATAAATAATGTCATTATCTTTGAAAAAATCTGTTTTGCATTGGGTGAATCTTTTACTGTCTGCAAGAAAAACGGTCTCCATGCAAATTCATAAATCGAAACAAATAACATCATCAAAATTCCGAGCCGGTAATTTGCCTGATAAATACCAACGGTATCGGAATTTGTAAGGTAAAGTAAAATCGGTCTGTCAATTGTCTGAACGAAGTTTGCTCCAATCCCCGCAGGAATCAGCGGGAGCGAAAATTTTATTAGTTCTTTATAAAGCTGCTTATTAACCGTGAAAGTAAAATTCTTTAATATTAATGGAATGAAAATTAAAAACGTTACACCCGAAGCAATTGCATTACTTAAAAATGCGGCTTCAATTCCCCAGTGAAAACCTAAGATTAATATTAGATTTAAGGCAAGATTTATAGAGATGCTTAAAACCTTTAACGTGCCAAAAACTTTTGCTCTCCTATGCAATCTCAAATACGCAAAGGGAATCAAAACCACTGCATCAAAAAATAAAATGAATGCCGAGTATTGAAGCAACGAAGCATGTTTAGGTTCAAGCTGAAAAACAGGGGCTAACTGAACTGGAAAGAAAAATAAAATTGAGCAGAGGATAAGAGAATTAATGAAAACCAAAAAATACGGATGAGAAAAATTTTGCTTCTTATCGCCTGCTTCAAGCGAAGAAGCGAATTTGAAATAACCTGATTCTAATCCTATTGAAAAAAATACATTGAGAATAGCTATATATGCAAAAAGATTGGAAACAATTCCGTACTCACCTGCCTTGAAAACATTTGTATAGAGAGGAAGTAAAATGAAAGCAAGAAATCTTTGAATGACCGTACTGGTACCGTATATAAGAGTATCTTTAGAAAGTGATTTTATCTTATCAAGCATCGCAAACAAAAATACTCAAATAGACACTCTTTTAAAATGAATAAATTGAAAATAAAAAAGCCGCAGCAGAAAAATCCGCGGCGGCTTTGGAAAAATTCTAATGACAGAATTATTATTTGATAATTTCGATTAATGCAGATGCAACTGTCTGATCGTTTTTATCCAATAAGAAAACTCTGTAAACTCCCGGAGAGTCAAAGCTTAAATCATCACCGGAGAAATAGATATATTTCATATCAGGATTAACTGTATAAGGGAATTTTTTGTAGTACGCAAATTTTCCCGTGCTCATGTTTAATTTATCAAATTGGATATTTACGTTTTTTAAGCCCAAAGCGTAATCGCACTTTACCATAACGGTTAAATAACCGGTTGTAAATCTGTCGCTGATATCAACTTCACCTGATGAACCATAGCTTGAACAGAAATACATAACCGGTCCATTTTGAGCATAAGTTTTGTTGCTAGCTGCGCCAAATAAAATTACTACTGCTACTAAGCAGAAAAAAAGTTTAAGTTTTGACATTTTACCTTTCAGTTTGGTTAATAGAAAAAATTTATTTATTTAATTCACGGAATAAAAAAAAGTTCCCGATTTTTTTTATCTGGAGGTAACTTCCACTTCACCGCTGCAAATAGGTGTTCCGTCAACTTTTTGCATAGTTACTTTATAAGTGCCCGGTGATGAGAATTTTAATCTTGATTTATCCTGGAAGTAAGTATAAGTCCAGTCTGACTGAATATCAAAAGGAACTGTATCAATTATTTTTTCGCTGATTTTCTCCCCTTCTGAATTTTTGATTTTTGTTAACCTTAGCTCAACTTTGCCAACGCCAATCGGTTTTTCTGTTCTTACCATCACAGTAAGCCATCCGGTTGTAAATCTCTCGCTGACGCCGATTTCTTTTCCGTTTTTATAATCTTCACAAAAATACAATTTGTTGCCTGTAGTTTCTTCTTTGCCTGATGATTCTGTTTTTGTATCTTCCTTCTTTGTTTCTTCTTTCTTGTCGGTTTTTTCCGTCTTCTCTTTTTCTTTATCAGCCATTTCTTTTACTTTGCTGCATGCCGTTAAAAGAGTGAAACTTACTACGATTGCCAGAACAAATTTTAAAGTGTATAAAGTATTTTTCATATAAAAAATATTTAGGTTAAATATTGCCTTAAAATACGCTTATACGCTTTATATTTCAAGGTATAAGCAGTTTTTTAAACTCCTAATTTTCAAAATCTAAGGAAATATCAAGAGATTTAACGGAGTGCGTTAGCGCGCCGGCGGAGATATAATCCACTCCTTTTATGCGGGAATACTTTGATATTGAATCATGGTTTATCCCTCCCGAAATTTCGATTTTGAATTTCTTATCTGCTATTTTTACCGCTTCCTTTACCTCATCAATATTAAAGTTATCGAGCATTATAATATCTACAATTCTCTGCCCCAAAGAGCATACAACCATAAGTTCAAAAAGAGATTTCACTTCTATTTCAATTTTAAATGACTTCTTCACCAAAGTTAATCTCTCAAGCGTTTTCTCGATTCCTCCGTTTGCCTCAATGTGATTATCCTTTATAAGCATCATATCATATAATCCGGTCCGGTGGTTTGTTCCTCCGCCGATTTTTACTGCGAGCTTCTCAAACAATCTGAAGTTAGGGGTAGTTTTTCTGGTATCGAGAATTTTTATTTTCGGATTGTTAAGTCTTTTTATAAACTCATCAGTCAAAGTCGAAATCCCGCTCATTCTTTGCAATATATTCAGAGCGGTTCGTTCTCCTTTTAGAAGTATTCGTGTCCTGCCCGTTACTTCGCCGATAAGCGTTCCTTTTTTTAACCTTACCCCTTCTTTTACAAAAAATTTTACTTTTACATTTTTATCTAAACTGTCGAAAACAAACTTAAATATTTTTAATCCTGAAATTATTCCGTCTTCTTTAAGCAATATTTTTGCAGAAGAAATATTTTTTGCCGGGATCAGATTATCTGTTGTAATATCGCCCGAGCCAATATCTTCCTTTAAAGCCATTTTAATTAAACGGCAAGCCTCGTTCCAATCAAAATTTTTGTAATAATTCATTTCCTGTTAATATTAGTATTTTTATGATGCAAATTTTCCGCTTCATCAGGGATGAGATTCGGAATTCCATTCGTAACTTTATATTTCGTTCCGCACTTTTCGCACTCATAAAAATCTTTTTCATTCCGTAATCTGCCTTTATCTGAGGGACAGAGTACGTATTCGACAAATTTTTCCATAAAAATTATTTTTTAATATGAGATTTAACCAGCTCTACAAATTTTTCCGGCGGTCTTGTTGGTCTTATCGTCTTAAGATTTATAAAACCAAGTATCGTATATCCTTTCGCGATTAATCTTTCTTCTACAAAAAGTTCATAATGGATTTTTACTTTCACACCCGGCACTTCATCCATAAACGCTTTTATTCTTACAACGTCATCATACTTAGCAGTGGAAATATATTTGCAATATGATTCAACAACTGAAAGTCCATAACCCTCTTTTTCAAGCTCAGTATATGCATAGCCCATTTCCCGCATAAGATTGTTTCTTCCCGCTTCAAAAAATTCAAAGTAGCGGACGTTATTCATTATACCCATTACATCTGTCTGGGCATATAAAACGCGTAGTGTTGTTTCTGCTGATACCATATTATTTGCTTTCGTTATTCTCTGATTCCTCACTTCTGTTTTTATTACCTAACGCAAACTTAAACGGTATATTCATCCAGCACCTTACAGTTTGACCTTTATATTTAGCAGGTTTAAATTTCAAAATAGAAACTGCGTCTAAAACTACATTGTAAAAGACAGAGTCCCCTGAATATTTTCCAATTTCTCTAATATCTCCCGTTTCGTTTACTAAGACTTGAACAACTACTGCCCCCTCAATATTATTATTTTTTGCGGAATCGGGATAAACGATTGATCTCCTCATTTCAGCAAAATTAGTAGGCGTTGGCGCTATATCTACCTCAAAGGAATAATATTCTTTTTCTTGAGCAAAAAGAAATGCCGGCACAAGAAAAAGAAAAAAAACTACAAAATAATTTTTCATATTTTTTAATCTTTAAAAATTTTCCCGGGATTCATTATCCCGTTCGGGTCAAATACTTTTTTTATTTCTTTCATCAAGGATAATTCACTCTCCTTAATTGCAATATCAAGATAATTTTTTTGCGAATACCCTATGCCATGCTCTCCTGAAATTGTGCCACCGAGCGAGACAGTTAATTCAAATATTTTTCTTATAGCAGGGTCAATATTTTTTTCCCATGTTTCATTATCGGTTTTATCTTTTAAAATATTAACGTGAACATTTCCATCGCCTGCATGACCATAACAAATGGAAGTTATACCATACTCCGCGCAAATCTCTTTTACACCTTTTATCAATGCAGGCATGTTTGCTCTTGGCACAACTGTATCTTCTTCTTTATAAATTGAAATGGATTTCACTGCTTCCCCGATACATCTTCTTAATGCCCATAGCTCCGCCATTTTATTATTATCTTCAGCCATAACTATATCAAACGCTCCGGCATCTGAAACAACCTCTGCAATCCGCTCAATATCTTTATCCAATGCGTCCTCGTAATTCCCGTCAACCTCTATTAAAAGCTGCGCCTCTGCCTCCGAGTTTGGAAACTCTTTGCCAAGCTGCTTTCTTGCTGCATCAATAGCAGAGCGTTCCATCATTTCAAGCGCAGAAGGAATTATCCCTGCCTGAAAAATTTTTGCAACTGATGATGCGCATTCATCTATTGAGTTATATGCAACAAGTATCACTTTTTTCTTTGCAGGTAAAGGCAGCAGCTTAAAATAAATTTTCGTGATTATGCCGAGCGTGCCTTCACTTCCTATAATTAATTGAGTAAGATTATAACCTGTAGAGTTTTTCAATACGCGCGCGCCTGTATTAATTATCTCGCCTGAAACCGTAACAAATTCAAGCCCAAGCACATAATCTTTCGTAACTCCATACTTAACAGCTTTCGGTCCGCCGGAGCACTCGGCTAGATTTCCTCCGAGGAAACAGCTTCCGCGTGATGCAGGGTCAGGCGGATAGAATAAATTTCTTTTCTCACACTCCTCTTGAAAAACTTGTGTGATAACTCCCGGCTCAACAACTGCCTGAAAATTTTCTTCATCTATTTCAATAATTTTTTTAAACCGCTCCATAGAAAGACAAATGCCCCCATACAAAGGAAGCGCGCCTCCGGAAAGCCCGGTTCCTCCGCCGCGAGGAACGACAGGAATTTTATATTCGTTTGCTAATTTTAAAATTGAAGAGACTTCATCAGTATTGGAAGGCTTCACTACCACTTCAGGAGGAAATGAAAAATCTTCTGTGTAATCGTGCGAATAATTTTGAATTGAATCTGCGTCAATGAATACATTTTCATTGCCCGCAATTTCTTTAAGACTGGAAACAATATCCGGCGTAACTTTATTAAACATTTACAAAAATACCGAAACTAAAATAAACTTAATGGGAAATAAGTTTTCTCTAATGCAAAGTTCACACCCTTTGCCGAATGTGAGCAAATCTCATTATCTTACCAATACCATTTTTCTTGTTTCTTTATAATCTCCTGCAGTAAAAATCAGATAATATATTCCAGAAGGAGCTTCTGCGCCGCTATTATTTCTTCCATCCCATGTTATCTCATATGTTCCGATAGATTCCGGGGATTCCTTCAATACTCGTACTTCCTCCCCTATCGAATTATAAATTATTAATCTTACAAAAGAAGTACGTTTGACTTCATAATTAATTGAAGTAGTCGGATTAAACGGATTCGGATAATTTTGATATAGCTTAAAATTATCTGATATTGCCGAATTGTTTTCGTCAATTTTAATATTTACATCAGCCGTGTATTTATAAAATCCTATTCCACTTGCATAACCTAAAGTATCGGAGTAAAATCTTATTCTATTTATTCCCGTTCCAAACGTATTATTTGTCCAGTTTACTCCTCCATTTGTTGTAAGATACGTAGATGCTCCGCCTCCAACCCATCCGGTGTTCTCATTGATAAAAGCTATCCCTTGAGTGAACACAGAAGGGCTTACTGCCTGTGAAAACATATTCCATGTCATCCCGCCATCAGTTGATTTTACAAATTGAAGATTTGCCGCTTGTTGATTAAATGAACCCACCGCATAATTTCTGCTAGAAAAAGATATTTTCCAAATTGCCTGATTAGTTGTAAGATTTGAGCCTGTAAATTTACTAATCCAAGTGGTTCCTCCATCGGATGTAAACAAAATCACGGGGGTAGAAAGATTAGAAGGACCTTTACCGCCAGTAACAAATCCTGAATCAGGCGTGAAAAATTTTATATCCACTAATCTGGTTGCAAGAGAGGTATCAATGTTTAGATAGAACCAGCTACTTCCCCCGTTAGTAGATTTAATAATTCGGGCAGGACTTTCTATTCTGCCGACTGCATAAATCGTATTTGCGTCAACACACTGTATTCCGCAAAATCCTTTAGCTTTTGGAGTTGGTAAACCTGATGCCCCTACCCATGTGCTTCCACCATCGCTTGTTCTTAAAAGAGGAAACCCTCCAAATGCAGTGTCATAGATTCCTATGAAACCTCTTAAACTATCTGAAAAACTAATACATCTTAAAAAAGCTCCGATACCTTTTGTTGTCCACGTATAACCTCCGTTAATCGTCTTATACATATTACCGCTGCTAGTTACTACCCACCCAGTTTGGCTATTGATAAAACATAAATCTTCTCCTCTGCTCGTTTGATTCGGATAAGTATTTAATTTCACCCAACGTAAAGGTTGAGCATTTACAATAACTGAAAAAAGTAAAATGAAAGTGATGAAAAGGTTTCTCATATCATTCTCCGTTTAAGTTATGAGAAAATTTTGTGTACTGGCTTTGAGGGTACTATAAACTATAAAAATATTACGAAAATTGCAATGTTGCCTCCACACGAATCCGTTTCAAATGAATTTCATTTTAAGTGATATAAAACTAACTTGGGAAAAAGATTAACTTGTCAAACAAAAAGCCATTCTATATAATACTATTCATCGTTTTCACTGCTAACATTCTGAACACGAATATTACCGCATGGGATTCGCGATGGACAATTCACACTGCCTATAGCTTGATTTATGAAAGAAATCTCGACCTTGATGAATACTCGAATGTTATCAAGCAAAAAGAAAATTACGGAATATGGAAAACTTCCGAACACGTTTACAATTATTTCCCTATCGGAGTATCTATCATTGCTTTGCCATTCGTTTTTGCGGGCGAATACGTTTTTGAGCTTCTGCTTTTTATAAAACCTGACCTGAAAGGGCAGTTAGAACAGCGGGGATTTACCTTAATAAATGTTACTAACTACTACTATGTTATTGAGTATTTTATAGCTTCAGTTATAGTTTCATTGTGCGCGGGACTTTGTTTTTTGATTGCAAGAAGATTTATAGGGTTAAGGCATGCACTTGTTCTCACGTTCGCTTTTGCATTCTGCACTTCTCTCTGGTCTGTTGCAGGCAGGGCTCTTTGGATGCACGGACCAATGATGCTTTGCATACTTACGGCAATTTATTTTCTTACATCCGATAAGTTGAGTATTCCAAAAATATTCTGGCTCGGAGTGATTCTTGCTTTTTCATTTATCATCAGACCAACGGGATTAATTTTTTTCGCCGGAATCTTGCTGTATTTTATGTTAACGGATAAAAAATCTGCTTTGATATATTCTCTTGGAGGCATAATAATCTTTGGAGGATTTTTTATGCTAAATTACTCTATATACGGAACAGTTTTTTCTCCCTACTATCAATACTACGTAAATATTGTTTCCGGCTCGGGACATCCTAATTTCTTTCAGGCAGTATTAGGGAATTTAGTCAGCCCTGGTAAAGGTCTGCTTTTTTTTTCATCGTTCTTAATTTTTTCAGGAATAGGAATTTGGATTAAGATAAAGAACAAAGAGTTTTCCAAGCTTGATTTTTGCCTGCTATTAATTTTTGCGCTCTATTATCTGGCAATCTGTTTTGTTACTAAATGGTGGGACGGCTGGTCTTACGGTCCAAGATATATTTCAGATGCAGTGCCGATATTAATTTTCTTTATCATTCCTTATTTTATGCACCCGCATTTTTTCAGGAAAAGAAAGATTATCTTCTTTGTGTTCAGCTTTCTGGTGATAATAAGTTTTCTTATACATTCAAAAGGCGCGCTCGACGGGAAAGTGTGGGTAGAGTGGAACGGAAAACCGCAAGACGTTGACCAGCACCCTGAAAGGATGTGGGACTGGAGCGACCCGCCGTTTTTGAGATAGAGTATTTTACAAAAAAGCGCTGATTATTTTGGGGAATTCTTCTTTCGCAATCGGTTTCACGAAATAATTTTTTATATCCTTATAAATTTTAGCTTTTTCTTTATCATAAAGACTTATTGACGAAGAAAGAATATTAATATTAATGTCCTTTGCTAATTTAAAATCTAAATTAGTGAACTCCTGCATAAACTGCCATCCGTCCATAAACGGCATCTGAATATCCAAAAAAACAACATCAGGGAGGGCATCTGCTTCATTGTAGTTTTTGCAGATGTAATCGTAAAATTCCTGACCATTACCGAACTGAAGCGTTTTACTTATCTCAGGCAAAGTTTTTAAAATCTTTCCCGTAATAAATTGAAAAATTTTATCGTCGTCAACCAATGCCGCAGTAATAGTTTTCACAATACTTTTTTTATTAAAATTTAATAATAAATTTTGTTCCTTTATCCTTTGCGCTTTCAATATCAATCGAGCCGCCGAACGTCTCAATTTGATTTTTTGTCATAAAAAGTCCAACACCTTTGCTATCGTACCCGGGATGAAAAATCTTGTGGAGCTTAAAAACCTGATTGCCATATTTTGTCAAATCAATACCAAGCCCGTTATCCTCTATTTCCATTATAACATCCCCTGTATGGTTTTTACGGGTAGAAATATTAATTTGAGGAGCAACATCTTTCTTTCGATACCTCAAAGCATTACTGATAAGATTAAATAAAACGCTCTCAAGATAAACTTTGGGATAATGAACTTTTTCAATTTTTAAATCGAGATTTATCTTAGCGTTTTCCCCCGCAATTACCGAGTCAAGCTGGTTTTTGACATTGGATATTATGCTCTCAAGATTGCAGTCTTCAAAATTTACTTTCTTATTAGTTTTAACCTCGAGTATCTCCATAAGTTCGGTTAAAGTTTGCAGCAGCTGCTCCGAACTTTGCTTCAAATAATTAAAATATATTTTCTTTTCTTCTTCATCCTCTGTCTCTAAGCATTCATTTAAAAGAGTTTTGATATTACCTGCAGGACCTCTTATATTATGAGCTACAATCCTGTTAAATTCCTCAAGCTGTTTTAATTTTTGCTGCAAATCAAGCCCCGTCATTTCAAGCTGCTTGTTTTTCAGCTCTAAATCTGAAATTAATTTTTTCATTTCAGAAATATCCTGTATTTGTGATATGAAAAATTTAGGAGTTCCATCCGTGTTCCAGACTAATGAGACTGTAATCAACCCCCATACATAATAATTATCCTTATGTATGTAGCGTTTTTCCATTTGATAAGAGACAATTTCTTTATTAAGCATTTTTCTAACATACTCCAAATCTTTCTCTAAATCATCGGGATGCGTCAAATCTTGAAAAGTGAGATTAATAAACTCCTCCTTTGCATATCCTAAAAATTCGCATACTGCATCGTTTACTTCAATCCATCTGCCTTCAGGAGAAACCAATGCTTTGCCGATTCCTGAATACTTAAAAGCATTCGAAAATTTTTGTTCACTTAATATTAAGTCATTCTCTTTGTCTTTTATGGTTTGAATATCTGTATTTGTTCCAACAACTATTAAGGGTTTTCCATTCTTATCTCTTTCTACAATCATGCATCTGCCTAAAATCCACCTGTAACTTCCGTCTTTGCATTTTATTCTAAACTCTTCGAGAAATTTTTCAGCGCGTCCCTCCACATAGTCAAAGAAAGATTTTTTTACAATTTTTTTATCATCAGGGTGAATTACTATATCAAGCATCGCTGCTAAATCTTCTAAAATATCTTTTGATTTATATCCAAACATTTCAACACATCTTGGGGAGTAATATTCCTTATTCGCTGCCGTATTCCAATACCACACTCCGTCGCCGCTGCCTTGTAGCGCAAACTGCCACCTGATTTGGCTTCTTCGCAATTTTTCCTCGACATGCTTCTGTCTGGAAATATCCGATATGATTACTGAAAAAGCATTTTCAGTATTTGGTATAGGAAAAACTTTTGCTCCGTACCACACCCCGCCTTCATCAGGTTTAGGAGATTTTCTATACTCTGCATATTGCTTTGAATTTGTCTCTGCTGCCTTTGCAAATGTTTCCTCCAATAACGTAACCCATCTTTCATGAAAAACTTCTTTTAACTGCTTGCCGAGAATATTTTCAATTTCCGGGAACTCAAATTCAACATGCGACTTCCAGCCGTTTACTATTTTTCCCGACTTAACCTCTAAAATCACATCATCAAATGTACTTATAAGAAGTTCAAGCTGATTGTTGCTTTTCTCAACTTCCCTGCTCAGCTCAACCATCTCTTTTACTTCATGGAAAGTTAAAAGAATATAGTTTTCGTTTCCTAAAACTAATTTTTGAGTACAAACTGATAACCAAACTATAGAGTCATCAACTCTTTGAACTCCTAATATGACATTATTGAAAGAATTTCCGGTTTTGTTTGTAATTACAGCGGGACGCTCTTCAGGAAGGCATTCAGTTCCATTTTTCCAAAATACTTTCCAGTGCGGGTCAAATGGTGTTTTCCCTAGTAACTGTTCTCCCGATAAGCCGAGTAATTGCTCCGCTTTCTTATTAAAAAAAACTATAGAGTTGTCTTTGTCCTGAACTAAAAAACCCTCGTTAATATTATTTAAGACACAACTTAGTAATTCTGTAGGAACATTATTTATCAAAGTGTGAGGTTTTTGGTCAATTTAATAAAAATTTTTACTAAAGTTAATCCCCAAAAGTAGATTTTACATGGAACAAAATCTGTTTTTTGTAGAAAAGTCAATATATAGAATTTTACGGGGAACAACATCTATTTTTTGTAGTAAAAGGAAATATGAAAGTAATAAGTATTTAATTTTCGCTTTCAATTATTTATATTTCAAACCAAATTAAACAAATCTCTCAATGAAAAAATTACTTTTTCTCGTTGTAATTGCTGCAGGGCTTTCATTCTTCAGTCCCAAAAATTCTTCAGCTCAAGCTTTAACATTTGACGTAGTTAACAATACAGGTGTTACGCTTGTTGACATTTTTGTTACTCCGGCTGAGTCAAGTAACTGGGGAAATGACATTCTCCCAAATGACTTATTTGACAATGGTTCAACTGTAACCGTCAATATTCCGGCTGACTACGGTCAAACATGTATGTTTGATATGAAAATTACTGATGGAGCAGGCGGACACATTACTTTTACAGGGATTGATGCTTGTAAGTTAATAAAACTTCAGATAAACGGCGACGGAACTTTTTCCTACCTTGCTGAAAAGTAATTTTTATCCCAAACAGTGTAAAAAAGGCGGAATTAATCCGCCTTTTTTGTTACAGCTAATATCTGTTTCAGTGTATTAAATTTTCCTGAAAGCCGATTCTAAATCTCTTATAATATCTTCGGGGTTTTCTATTCCAACTGCCAGCCTGATAAGAGATTCTGATATTCCTGTTGCCGCAAGCTGCTCTTTATTGTAGAAGGGTTTCCACTGCGCCGCCGGAAGAGTTACTACGGTTTCAACTCCCCCTAAGCTTACTGCCAGTTTACACAATTTTAAAGCTTCGACAAATTTAACTGCTTTTGGATAGGCGCAATCCAACTCAAAGCTAAAGCAGCCTCCGAACCCTCTCATCTGTGAAGCTGCTAATCCGTATTGAAGATGTGAAATCAATCCCGGATGATAAACTTTTTTTACCTTTTTATGCTCTTCAAGATATTGAGCAATAAGCAAAGCGCTCTCATTTTGCTTCTTCACTCTCATCGGAAGTGTTTTTATGCTCCTCAGGAGAAGCGAAGCATCATTAGGAGCAAGAACATGTCCGACAACGTGTCCGTAATCCCAGCATTTGTGAACAAAGTCTTTGCTTCCGCAAACAACCCCTGCAAGAACATCGCTATGCCCGCCAAGATATTTTGTTGCGCTGTGAAGCATAACATCTATTCCGAAATCAGCCGGATTTTGATTGATGGGTGATGCAAAAGTGTTATCAATTAAAGAAATTATTTTTCGTTTTCTGCAAAGCTTTCCTATAAATTCCAAATCGGTAATTTTCATTAGCGGATTTGACGGCGTTTCAATATAAATTAATCTGGTATTTTTTCTTATCGCCTTTTCAAAAGCTTTGTTGTCAGTTTGGTCAACAAAACTAACTGATACTCCAAACTGCGGTAATACATCACGAAGGTATTTTATAGTTGTTGCATACAGTGTGCTCTGCGCAACAATATGGTCCCCCGATTTTAAGGTGTAGGCAATTGCAGAGCTTATTGCTGCCATGCCCGAACCGAAGACTACAGAGTCTTCAGTTTTCTCCAGCTCGGCGCAAACCTGAGAAAGCTGCTTTAATGTCGGTGTTGCATAACGGGCATAAAATCCGAGTGGTCTGTCTTCAACGGAAATTTTTGCCATGGTAAGCAAATCTTTCGCCTTGTAATTTACTGACTGCCAAACCGGAGGAACTATCGCCCCCGTTGTATTATATTCATCACCTGAATGAATTACAATTGTATCGGGATTTTTTATTTTCATTTAAGTAAATTTTGCATTTCCTGAAATATGATTGCTTCCAGTAAAATATCTTTTATTATTTTGGGTTTTATTTCCGAAAGCTTATGAAACCGCAGCCAGCCGATAACTTTACAGCTTCCGCATGAAATAATATCGAACTTCTTTTTTAAAATCACACCATTGCATAATCCGAACATAACACCGGTTTTAAAACCGCTTCTGGGAACTGACGAGGGCCATATAAAGCAGACTCTTTTTCCGGTATAAAAATACGGAACACCATACGTGAATTTTTCTTCAAAAGAAGGGTTAACATCTAACACAATTTTTCTAAGAGCAGTTGTAATTTGCTTTTCAGCTTCGGGAAGGGAGTTAATAAATTCTTTAATATCCATAAAAAAATCCCGCCGAAGCGGGATAGAAATGAAAAAAGTCTTAATAAATTTCAAGGCAGCCGGTATCTGAAATATCTTCGCCCAAAAAACTCTTTATTGCATTATAATTAATTCTTAGCTTTTCACTTAATTCATCCGTACTAACATTACCACATCTTAGCCAGACAATTTTCGGAGGGTACCCCTTTAAGATACTAAGCTCGTTAAAATCCTCATCAAACGTTACAATCGAAAAGCCATTATGTTTAGCATAATTCCAAATCGTTATATCCTTTTTATTTTCTAATTCCGCTTTATTTACGTGTTCTGAAGCCGGAAAAACATCAATAACTTTTTTTACAATTCTATAAGATATATTTGCATCGAACAAGAGTTTCATACTACGTATTTTACACGTCTTTCCTTTTCAGCCGCATAGTTAAGACAAGCCATTATATCCTCTTCTTTAACCTCAGGAAAATCCTCGATTATTTCTTCATGACTCATTCCTGAAGCTAACCAACCTAATACATCATATACTGAAATTCGTGTGCCATTGATACATGGCTTACCAAATCTTATTTCGGGATTGATGCTAATGTATTTTTGATATTCTGTATAACTCATAAAGAAATTTACTTCTTTTCAGATTTCAATTTTATTTCTATTTCCTTTTCAGATTTGTTTCTCATCACTTTCAGCTTTAATGTTTCACCCGCTCTCAAATCATTAACTACTGCAAGTATATCCTGTTCATTCCTAATCGGTTCGCCGTTTGCCTGAACGATAATATCTTCGGTTTTTAATCCCGCATCATCTGCTGCGCCGCCTCTTGCAACCTGATTAACAATTACGCCTTTGGTATCTTCTAAGTTATAATACTTTGCAATTCTTTCATCAATTCCCTGAATATTAAATCCTACATTAAAGCTTCTGTCAATTTTTCCATTAGCTTTTAGTTCTTCCATTATTTTCTTAACGCGGTTTATTGAGATAGCAAAACCCACGCCTATACTTCCGTTGCTTCCGTTTCCGCCGGTGTAAATAATAGTATTCATTCCTATCACATCGCCGTCTGCATTGACTAAAGGTCCGCCCGAGTTACCCGAGTTAATGGAAGCATCAGTTTGTATCATATCTTTATAAGCGCGTCTGTTATCTGCCGCTACTTTCATATTGGTAGCGCTGATAACTCCGACTGTAACCGTAGGCTTATCGTTTATTTCAAAAAGTCCGAACGGATTTCCTAATGCTATAGCCCACTCGCCGATAATTACATCATCGGAATTTCCTAAGTTCAGAAAAGGTAAATTTGATTTATCTATTTTTAAAAGAGCAACATCTGAATTAGGGTCAGAGCCAATGAGCTTTGCGGAAACAGTTTCCCCGGTGGTGAGAGTTACTGATATTTTTGTCGCATTGCCTGCTACGTGGTCATTAGTGAGAATATAACCATCGGCAGAAATAATATATCCTGAGCCGAGACCTCTAACTATCTGCTTCTGCGGTCCGCTTTGTCCCCTATCGCCAAAGAACTGGCGAAAGAACGGGTCATTGCCCCAGAAATTTGCAAACGGGTCTTGAATTTCTCTTACTTCCTCAACATTGATGCCTACAATACTTGGAGATACTTTCGCAACTGCGCGCGTTATAGCTGTCTGACGGGAATCACTTATTTTCTGATTATCCTGTCTTTCAGTGTTTGAAACTAATCTTACATTGCTATCCGGCTTATTATTTGAGAAGAAAATTTTTCCCAGAATAACTCCGCTTGAGAGAACTAATATTGCCAGAGCTGATACTAAAAATATTTTTGATTTAGACATGTGATTAAGAGCAGGGCTTGTTAATGAATTACTTTGCATTCTTCTTTTTGATTAATAAATATTTTTAATATACGGATTACTTCTTCAAATGTTTTTTTACTTTTCTTATAATTTCTTCGTTATTGATTTTATACTTCGCCATCAACTGCTCCATAGTTCCGCTTTCTCCGAATGTATCCTCCACTGCTATGTAATCCATTTGAGTCGGTCTGCGTAAGGAAAGCACTTCTGCAACTGCGCTGTAAAGCCCGCAATTTTTCTGATGGTCTTCGCATGTGATGATTAATCCGGTTTCTTCGGCGCATTTTACAATAGTTTCTTCATCAATCGGTTTTATAGTGTGCATGTTTACAACACGGGCGCTTATACCTTCTTTTTTAAGTTTATCGGCAGCAATAATTGCTTCCCAAACTAAAAGACCGTTTGCTATTAATGTAACATCAGAACCATCTATTAAAGTGTCCGCCTTACCGAATTCAAACGGCGCATTCATATCGGTGTAGTTTGGCGTTTTATCTCTGTAGAAACGGATGTAAAAAGGTTTGTCATACTTGGCGCACTCCAAGACTGCTCTGTATGTTTGATTATAATCGCATGGTGTAACGACAGTCATATGAGGAAGTATTCTCATAATCCCGACATCTTCGAGCGATTGGTGTGTAGCCCCGTCAGGACCGACAGAAATGCCGCAGTGAGAGGCGCAAATTTTTACGTTCATTTCACTGTAAGCAATGGATTGTCTTATTTGGTCGAAAGGTCTTCCCGTAGCAAATTCACCATACGTGGAAGCAAAAGGAATTTTGCCCGTAACGGCTAAGCCCGCCGCAACTCCCATCATATCCTGCTCTGCAATACCTACAGAAAAAAATCTGTCAGGAAAAGCATCGCGGAAGATATTAGTCTTTACTGAGCCGGAAACATCGCCGCCTAATACAACAATATTTGGATTCTCTTTTCCGAGAACCATTAAAGCATCTGCAAAGCCCTGTCTTGTTTCTTTCAATTCAGGGTTATCAAGGTTAAAGGACATTTTGATTTGATTCGAATATTAATAAAATATAAAAATACTTTAATAATACAAGCATTTCAAATCAAATTAAAATGCCACTTTTATCTTTTTGCTCTTAGCGCGTACCACACTGAGAAAACTATTAATCCAAAGAAAATTACGGAGAAAATAATCGTCTGAACTTTTGCCTTCAGCTTGTCTTTTTTTCTTTGAACCCTTTCAAGTTCCAAATTTTCGTCAACATAGTCGCCTTTTGACGGGTCCCAATTTTTGTAAATGTTTATGCTCATAGCTTTGATTTTTTAAATACGATAAATTTTTCTAAATAGATTAATTTTCAATTAAATTTTATTTTAATTAAAAATTTAGAGCAAACTTTACCATATTACATAATAATATTTGTCTCCCTTGAAACGGGAGAGATTACGACCCGGTTTAGTAATCTACTAAGCCCAGTTTAGATTGGAATAGCTTTTGGGAGTGAAAAGCAAAGAACTTTTGTATTCAAAAATAAATATTTTTTTTCAAATTTCAAAACCTGAACAGAAAGTTTTATAATTAATGAGCTTTATTTTCTCTGACAGCTTCGCTCAATTTCTTGTTAGCTTTATTAATAAAGTTACAAATGATTCAGGAGCAGAAAAGCTGAATTTTGGATTAATAATTTCTTCCATTCTCGCTGCCGCAATTTTCACTTTTGTTTTTCTAAAGCTCAGTAAAAGAAAAGTAAGCTATAAGCACTATGACCCGGATGAATATCCTGCTAAGCTGAAAAAATTTTCAGGGCTTCTTTTGCTTGTTGTTCCGGTAATAATTTTTGAATTAATAAAAAATTTTTATCATTTATATTCGTATAAATTTTTGTTTTACGGCAAGGTTGATTTTTTTCTAAGCTCACTTGAACAGCCCGGTTTACAGTTATGGTGGAAAACGCTGATTTATTTTATAGTCATAACGAGTACATTTAAAATCATATTTTCGCTCTTTAATATCTTTTTTCTTTTTAAGAGAAAAAGAATATTCAGGTTTTCGATTATTGCATATACTATCGCAGCCATTCTTACCGAAGGGCTGAAATATTTTTTCGTAACTCAAGTTATTGAACCAAACACTGAAATAATTTACATTGTATTCAGCCAATGGAACGAGTTAATTTATTTTTCAGTAGTTTTATCTGCATATATTCTCATCTCACGAAGAGTTAACGCAGTATTTTCAAATTAAAAACAAAAATGTCAAACACATCAAAAGATACAGTAAGATTAACCCAAATGGTTACTTCGGCAGGATGCGCTGCAAAAATTTTTCCGCATATACTTTCAGATGCGCTGAAAGGTGTAAAATGGGAAACAAATGAAAACGTTCTGGTAGGTTTCGACGGAAAGGATGATGCGGGAGTTTATAAAGTTAGTGATGACCTCGCGCTTATACACACAACGGATTTCTTCACTCCGGTAGTTGATGACCCATATACCTACGGGC
Source organism: Bacteroidota bacterium (assembly GCA_018266845.1). GTDB lineage: Bacteria > Bacteroidota > Ignavibacteria > Tepidaquicellales > Tepidaquicellaceae > JAFDZO01. Next base: position 21,846 of record JAFDZO010000030.1, read on the forward strand.
AAATAGCCGCTACAAATGCTCTCAGTGATGTTTATGCTATGGGCGGAACTCCGATAAATGCCCTGAACATCCTCGCATTTCCGCAGAAGGAAGACATCAGCATAATTAAAGATATTCTCTCGGGAGGAGCAGATAAGGTGAAAGAAGCAAACTGCGTTATTATCGGAGGGCATTCAGTTGATGTTTCAAATATTTTGTACGGGCTGGCAGTAACCGGAACGATTCATCCGCAAAACATAAAGGGGAATGACTGCGCTAAACAAGGCGACGCTCTAATTCTTACAAAAGGTCTTGGAACAGGCGTGCTGAATAATATGGTAAAATTTTCCGAGCTTTCCGAAAATATTTACAGTGGTTTAATTGCTTCAATGACACGGCTCAATAAAAACGCTTCCGAGCAAATGGTAAGATTAAACGCAAATGCGTGCACGGATATTACAGGCTTCGGATTTGCAGGGCACAGTATGCAGCTCGCAAAAGCCAGCGGAGTAAATTTGGTTGTTGATGCAAATAAACTCCCGGTGCTTGAAGGAGCAATTAACGCAGTTGAAAATAATTTTCTCACCAGAGGAGATAAATCAAACAGAGAATATACGAAAAATTTTTACATAGCTAAGGGCTTAGTAAATAAAACCATTGAGCACTTGATTTTCGACCCACAGACATCGGGAGGTCTATTAATTTCCATAAACGAAAAAAATGCGGAGGAACTCGTAAGAGAGATTAGAAATAACGGAGATGAAAGAGCTGAGATTGTTGGATATGCTGACGTGATAAATGATTATGAGAAAGGCGCAATAATCTTAGAATATTGATGATTCCCGAGTTAAATACAGATAAAGAATTATTTGAGTTTATTAAAAACTCCGGTGTAAAGGAAGAAATATCTTTAAAGGACATTTTCTCTCAATATTCTACCGGCTCAATTGAGATAAACTCGCTTTTAAAAAAAATAAGCGAAAAAGAAAATCTTCTTATTTTAGACGCGAGAAGTGAAAGCGAATTTAACGATTCACATCTTCCTTTTGCAAAAAATTTCGCTGTGCTGAACAATAAAGAACGGCACAACGTGGGACTGCTTTATAAAAAGTATTCACAAAAATCCGCCGTATGGCTTGCTATTGAATATGCTAATCCAAAAGCCACAAAATTAAATAATTTTCTAACCGAAAATGATGCAGGCAAAAAAGAAATAATTGTCTATTGCTGGCGGGGAGGCGGAAGAAGCAAGTATCTTGCAAAAATGATTACGGATGCCGGATACAAACCAAAATTTTTAGCCGGAGGACAAAAAGCTTACAGAAAAAAAGCTGTTGATTTTTTTACCGGGAAAAACAGGAAATTTAATTTCCTTGAGCTGCGGGGAATGACCGGCTCAGGAAAAACAGAAATACTTAATGCGCTAAAGAAAAATCTCCCTGTAATTGATTTAGAATTTGCGGCGAGACATTATTCCAGCTTATTCGGCAACGTTCCCTATGATATAAATAATTACCC
>JAFDZO010000030.1:23384-27507 GCA_018266845.1 Bacteroidota bacterium
GAATACGATTTGGAAAATCTTCCTTTGTTTTTGATTGAAAGTGAGAGCAAAAGAGTCGGAGATTTTTCGGTTCCCGATAGCTTGTACGAAGCGGTGGAATCAGCGCCGTGTGTAGAAATCACATGCTCCTTTGAAAACAGGATTAACAGAATTGTAAAAGATTATTTCGGAGAGGATAAAAGAGGCATAACTCCAATGAAAAAAATTTTCGTTGAGAAGGAAAAATTTTTCAGGGCGCAGCTAAGCAATGAAACTTACGGAAGATTATTAGACTATTTAGAAAACGAAGAAGTGAGTAAATTCACGGAAGAAATGATGAGGCTTTATTATGATAAAAGATATAAAGTAAAGCCGAAAAAACCGTCTGCGATTGTAAGCTCGGATAGTATTGAAGAAGCCGCCGAAAAAATCATCTCAATTTATAAAAAAGTTTAAAATTCTTAGTTGGATATTTTTACAATTGTACTTACAGTTTTAGGCTTAAGCCTGTTTGAAATAATCAGCAGTGTTGATAATGCAATAATCAATGCGGAAGTTCTTTCTACAATGTCGGAAAAGGCAAGAAGGTGGTTCTTGTTTTGGGGACTTCTATTTGCAGTTTTTTTGGTACGGGGACTCCTTCCATTAGTGATTATTTATTTTACCGTTCCTGAACTCGGCTTGTGGGGTTCGATAACCGCCGCTTTCAGCAGCGACCCTCAGGTACATAAAGCCGTTGATGATGCTTCACCAATTTTGCTTATGGGCGGAGGAACATTTTTGGTTTTTCTATTTTTATTCTGGCTCTTTCAGGAAGATAAGCACTACGCCTTTAAAGCAGAGAAATTTTTTACAAAGCATGGCATTTGGTTTTATGCTGTTTGTTCAGTAATTCTTTCCGGGCTTATCTGGTATTCAATAAAAATTAATCCCGTTATGGCATTTGGAGCAGCGCTCGGCGCTTCGGCTTTTTTTATTACATCAGGCTTTAAAACGAATGCTGAAGAACAGGAAAAAAAATTGATGCGAAAAGGTATGTCCGATGTCAGCAAAATTATCTATCTGGAGTTAATAGATGCTACGTTTTCTATAGACGGAGTTTTAGGCGCATTTGCATTTACTCTTTCTGTGCCTCTAATTTTAGCAGGAAATGGTTTAGGCGCAGTTGTTTTGAGACAGCTGACAGTTGGAAATATAGAGAGGATTAAAGAATATCTTTACTTAAAAAACGGAGCGCTCTATTCGGTATTTTTTCTTGGAATAATAATGATTATTGACAGCTTTAAAATACATATTCCCGAATGGGTTTCTCCCGCGATAACATTTTTAATTGTCGGCTACTTTTTTTACCGCTCACTAAAAGAAAAGAAGCGAAGAGAAAGATTGCAAGAAAAAAAAGGGGCATAAAGCCCCTTTTGTATTTCAACTATTAATTTTTTGAAATTATTATCGCTTCAAATTTTTTTCCAACTTTTAAACATTTTTGAGCTATCCCCTTCTTTACAATAAACTCTCATTGAGGGTTCATTTGCCAAATGACTGCAAAATCTAGTGTGCCAAAAAGTCTTCGTTTCTGTTACTTGTAGAGTAATAGCATATTGTTCAATCGGCTGAACTATTCTACAGCTGCCGACTCCGCCAATTTTTTCAGATTTAGTAATTCTAACAGCGTTTTCAATTTCTTTAGATTTTGTCCTTAAATCTAAACTTGCATCTCTATTAATTAATTCTAATCTGTATTTCACCGATTGTATCATAGGCAAATAAAAAATTTCAATAGATAATTTACTTAACAAGTACCATTCGTTTTGTATCAATAAAATTTCGCGTCTCACCGGATACTTTGAGCGAATAAAAATAAATTCCGCTTGCAAAATTTGATGCGTTAAATTTCACAGAATTGTATCCGGCTTTGAATTCAGAATTTAATAATTCGCTTACCAGTTTGCCTGTTACATCATAAATCAATAAATTTACTTTTGCATCAACCGGCAAATCGAAATTAATTGTCGTAACCGGATTAAACGGATTCGGATAATTCTGATAAAGTTCAAATTTTTGAGGTATTCCGATATTTACTTCATGAGATAGATTATAGATGTTAAAATTCCCGTTGTAATCAACTTGTTTCAAACGGTATTTGTATTTCCCTGCACTTAAATTTTTATCTTCACATGAGTAATTATTAACATAATTTGAAGTGCCGTTGCCAATTACATAAGATACCTTCACCCAGTCTGAATTTTCTTTCGCCCTTTGTAATTCAAACCCTTCATTGTTTAACTCATGCGAAGTACTCCAGCTTAACTTAACATCATTTCTATTGACAAGATTCGTAAAAGAGATTAGCTCAACCGGCAGCGGCGAATCGCTTTGAAGCGAAACCTTGAAAGTAGATTTTGAAGGGTCATTAGTTGTAATATCCATAGTTGCATTTTCTACATTATCAAGCAGCGGCTGGTTTCCTCTGGGCGGTTTTGCAAGAGGATTACATCTCACCTTAAACAATCCGCTGTCATTAGGCGCAATCGGGCTTGGTAAAGAGGAAACTAAAGAATATTTTCCGGCATAAGTTCCGCTGAAAGACGCTCCTGAAACCGTTAAGTTTGCATTGCCTTTATTCCTTAAATAAAAACTCAGCGTATCTACGTTACTGGTTGAGGAGAAAAATAAAATTGAATCTGCTTGCGTATCCAGTCTCGCGCAAGGGCTGGTTGTTCCAGCTGATTTGTAAAGAGTAATAAAAATGCTATCGGCAGTGCCGGAATATACATTGTAAGTATTATGGTAGAAAATATTCCAGTTACCTCCGGCATCAAGACCGTTAAATCCTCTAAAGAGGTAATCCGGCTTAAACAAACCGCTTGTAAAAGGGTCGCTTCCCTGACTCCAGAATTGCGAAGCTGAGTCCATGCAGACTGTGTTCGAAATTCCTGTGGTAAAAGCAAAAGGACCGTTATTCGCAAAAATACATTTTCTATTGAATGACGAATTTGAATTAGGGCTTACCAGTGTTAATTTATAAACAAGATTCGCCTGATGCCTTACATTAATTCTTAATTTTGTTTTTAAAATTTTAAAAGAAGAAAACGAAACAGAAGATGAAGCTGCCGTCCCTGATGCAGGCATTGAAAATGAAGGAATCTGCTGCGTTACGCTTTGAAGACTTGCTACAGAAAAATAGCAAAGGTTTGTTGTATCAGGCGCATGTATAGGAAAATACGCCGTGCTGCCTGAGTTATCTTTTGCTCTGAAGTAATATTGGATTTGTGTCTCCCATCCCATTCCCGGAATTTCAAAAGAGTAAACATCAGAAGCTCTTGATACAAACACTGATGAATCAAACGAAGACCATCCGGCATTATTTTTATTAGTTCTGTAAAAAATTTTGGGCTTGCTGACCGAAGTATCAAGAGTTGAACCATCGTGGTCAATAATTTCAGCATTTAAGAAAGTAGGATATGTGGATGAATGCGACTCAATATTCAGATGATTAATTGAGGGCGGAGTTACATCTACCCCCGCAGCAAGGCGGACTGAATTGTAAGCGTTCAGTCTTCCATAGCCAAGATAACTGCTCCATTTTCCGTAAGTCTTATTCGCAGAGTAATCAACGTTTTCGATTTTATCACATCCCCTAAGTAAATTTCCAATAACCTGAGTTCTTGTCTGAGAAAGATTTATTGATAAGACAAGCGCGCCTACGCCTGCCGCGCTTGCGCAGGAAGCCGAAGTGCCTCCAAAAACCATACTGTAATCACCGGCTGTACCACTTGAATCATTATCGCCTCCCGTACTTTGAATATCAACTGTCGGAGCAATTGTAGGAGTAACGCAGTCTATATCTCCATTTGCATCCTCGCCATAGTTGCTTCCGAAAGAATATTGATTACCTGTGCCGGGCGCTTTCATCTGGTCAAAAGGCGTTGATGAACCTACACCAACTACATTCGGCAGATAAGCCGGATAGGCAGGAACATTTTGCCCTTCATTACCGGAAGCAAAAAATATGATTGCTCCAAGACCTCCGCGTCCGCTTGTTGCGCAGCTGTTTATAGCTGTAGTCAATGTTGAGCTGACATTCGCATCCCAACTGCAGCTTATGACGTGTATTCCTTTTACTCTTGCAGTATCAAATGCCCGG
>JAFDZO010000031.1 GCA_018266845.1 Bacteroidota bacterium
AAAAAAACGTCCCTGTAACTATCATATATTACAGGGACTTACGCGGTCCCAACGGGATTCGAACCCGTGTTTTCACTGTGAAAGAGTGACGACCTAACCCCTAGTCGATGGGACCGAAATTAATATAAACTACAATTTAACAAAATTCTGCAATTTTTTCAATGGCGAAATTTAAATAAAATTCAATATTTTAGATGTGCTGAAAAAGGAAACAGCCGAATCCCTCCTTCCGGGAGAGGGAAAACGGCTGTACTGCATTAGGAGGTGAGAATTTTAAAAGAATGGGTATTATGTAATTTGGTAATCTTCTATTAAGGGTTTCAAAGCTGCTTGAAAACAAAGCAAAAACGTATTTAACAATGAAACCATTAATAAAAGATTTAATGGTGAATCGTAATGCTTATTTCGTTTTTTTAGTTATAAAATTATTTTATGAATACCATAAATTTTGATTCTCTTTGACCGCCCTCCCCTTCAAGAATATAGGAATATATACCTGAGTTCAAATTCTCGGCTGCAAAATTGACCCTATAATCGCCGGGATTTTTGTACTCACTTAGTAGTTCCTTTATTAGTTTTCCTTCTACCGAATATACAGATAACCTGACATTCATTCCTTTTTCCAATGTAAATGAAATTTCCGTCGAGGGATTAAAAGGGTTCGGATAATTCTGAAAAAGTCTAAAGTTTTTTATTGCTGCTGCATTATTTTCTATACCAATGGAATACGAAGTATCCTTTGGCAAATAAAAATTAACAGTCGCAGAGGAAGTTCCTATATTAACATTTTGAGTTTGATTTTTGAAACCAAACCTTGTTACTGTCAAGTTGTAGTTTCCGGGCAATATAGAATTGACAATATACCTCCCTTGATTATCCGTAATCGCAAATCCCCTGTATTGCTCCCCAGATTTTGCAGTAATAATTGAATTTCTCAATTTAATATTGTGGTTTGTCGAGTCAGCAACCTCGCCTGACACCGGAGTAGCGCCGGGGGTTTGAAACATTTCCTGCGATATAATATTACAAGTTCTCACCTGCCCGGGGGAAACATTAACCCTCACCGCGCTCGTCCAAAGCTGCCCAGAAGGATAGAAAGAAATAATAAAATCTTCCACTTTATCATTTGGATAAGCTACTATATAATAAGCCCCGGGTGGAAATCCATATACACTATAATACCCCAATGAGTTAATTGAAGCTGAATCTACAAGCGCGACATCAAAACCCGGAGGATTTACTCTGAATAACTTGACTTTTCCCTGCACAGCATGGGTAGTTTCGGGAGGAGTGCTTGCAATTATATATTTAACTCTCCCCGTAATGATGTTCTCATCACCTTCATGCCCTCTTCCAATATAATTTTTCTCAGGTTGACTAAAAGCTTTTTCACCCGCAATATGAGTGAATAGAAATTGAATCAACAAAACCGAAAGAATTATATTTATGCACTGTTTCATCTTAAAAAATTCTTTTTATATTCAAATAGAGTGTGGGATTTTTCCCAATAAAAATTGAACAGGTCAATTAAGTTTTTTGCCGTATCTTTATTCTTTATGATAATATCTGAATTATTATGTCTGGGAATTGACTTGTCTGCTATATTCATATACACTATCTCTCTGTCTATAATGGTTGTATTGGATAATTGCATTTCTGAAACTTTTATTTTCTCCCCTTGTCTTTCAAAGTTTTCCAAGGATTTTACTATCTCCTTAACGTTCATTTTTTTAGAAACATTATCTTTTTGTACTCTAAACTCTTCGCCTATTTCATAAATTGACTTAATGACTCCTCCATTTTTTAAAAATCTTTTCGCATAGTCTTCAAGTTCATCCGAAACAAGATGCTCTAACCTTACCATAAAATGAACTGTTGATTTCGCCTTCTTTAACAACTCAATAAATTTTTGATCCCTATGTTTATTATGCCCTCTTATTAGCTCAACTTTTACAAACTTGCTTTCATCCGACTCTTCCGCCTTATAAATTTTTGAGAGTTCCTTTGTTACATCATTAATAGCGTTTAATGATTCCTTATGAGATTTGATTATTTCTTTCTCAATTTTATCACCGATAATCTCCGGAGGAATTATCTGAAACTGAGTTATAGAATTGGTTTCAACTTCATTGCAATACCCTTTTGAAGTAAACTTTTTTAGAGCATCATAAACTGTACTTCTTTTCACCTTAGTTTTTTCGGAAATTTTAGAAGCAGAGAGTATCCCGGCTTTTATTAATTCAAGCAGGATTTTAGCTTCATACTCCTTGAAGTTTAATCTTTCCAATTTTGAAATTACTTCATTCATAAATAATATTGCCGTCGAAGTTCGACAACAATATTACAATTAATGAAAATAAAATCAAGGGCTAATTACGAGCTATGTAATTAGACGATTTTTCACTTTTTTACTTGCGGGGAAGAAAATTAGATAGCGCTTTTATTATATGTTGTGATGCGCAGGAAATCTCTCGCGCCGGTTTTACCCGGCGCGAAAGTTAAGCGTAAACAGGTCCGTTATCTATATAGATAAGGTATTCTGAAATTAAATCACCTTCCATTTTGAAGATGTTTACAAATTTTACTGTAACTTGCTTTTCATCATGTCTCGTATATAAAACTTCACCTTGCCAGATAATATATTCCCCCTGCTGCCAGGCGTTAACAACTTTATGCTGTGAGCCTTTGATTGTAGTCCAGAAATATCTTACTGCATCTTCGATAGCTTTTCTGCCTATAACAGGTTCCATATTTCCGAATCTGAACATACCATCTTCTTTAATATAAGCAGCGAATCCTTCAGGGTCCATTGAATCAATCGTTTTCCCAAGCCCCTTTAACCAGTCTTGTAAATTTTCCATTTATATTTTAGTATATTTATATTTAGAGAATTTTATAAAATATTCAATTCAGGTTAAACAAAAAATTCAATTAAAATTAAAAAATTACAATATCTTTTTCAAAAATTTCCCCGTGTAGCTCTTCTCTACCTTGGCAACTTCTTCAGGAGTTCCCATCGCAATTACCTCGCCGCCTTCATCGCCTGATTCCGGTCCCAAATCTATCACATAATCAGCACATTTTATCACGTCTAAATTATGCTCTATCACAACTATCGAATTCCCTTTATGTATCAACTCATCAAACGCCTTCAACAGTTTCGCCACATCATGAAAGTGCAAACCTGTTGTCGGCTCGTCAAAAATAAACAGCGTATTCACTCCTTTTTCCTGAAACGTAAGATGATACGCCAGCTTCACTCTCTGCGACTCCCCGCCGGAAAGCGTCGCACCTGATTGCCCTAATCTCAAATATCCTAATCCCACATCATCCAGCACCTTCAGCTTCTTTGCAACTTTTGGAAACGGCTTAAAGAAACTTATCGCCTCACTCACCGTCATTTCCAAAACTTCGCTGATATTTTTATGAACGTTATTGTTTCCCTTCAGTGTTATATCCTGCGCCTCCTGCTTATATCTTTTTCCTCTGCACACTTCGCACTCAAGCACAATATCTGCCATGAACTGCATTTCAATTTTTATCTGCCCCGTGCCTTCACAGGTTTCGCATCTTCCTCCCGGAACGTTGAATGAAAAATACCCCGAAGGCAGATTTTTTCTTTCAGCCGTAGTTGTTTTTGCAAAAGTCTCTCTTATTACATCAAACGCTTTTATATACGTAACGGGATTGCTTCGTGATGTCTTTCCTATTGCCGACTGGTCAACAAGCTCAACAGCATCAATCTGTTCCGAGCCGTACAGATGGTCATGATCGCCTATTTTTTCATTGTAGCTGCCTTCAAGTTTTTTCTTCAGTCCGCCGTACAAAATATCATTTATCAAAGTCGATTTTCCCGAGCCGCTCACTCCCGAAATAACGGTAAACATATTCAGCGGTATCGCAGCATTTACATCTTTTAGATTATTTTCCCTCGCTCCTCTAATATCAATGAACTTCGTTTCTTTTGTAATCTGCCTTCTGTGAACAGGAATATTTATATTCATCCTTCCCGATAAATATTTTCCCGTCAGAGAGTTTTTATCCTTCAGTATGCTTTCATAATCTCCTGTAAAAATTATTTCTCCGCCGTTCTCCCCTGCCAGCGGACCTACATCTATTATATGGTCTGCCTCCTTCATCATATCGGAATCGTGCTCAACAACAAGCACTGTATTTCCTATATCACGCAGCGACTTCATTATATTAATCAGCTTTTCATTATCTCTGGCATGCAAGCCAATCGAAGGTTCATCGAGAACGTAAATAGAGCCTACCAATGAAGAGCCAAGCGAAGTTGATAAATTTATTCTCTGAGATTCACCCCCGGAAAGCGTATTAGATAATCTATCAAGCGTAAGATAAGTAAGTCCTACGTCATTGAGGTATTTCAAACGCGAAACAATCTCGCTCATAATTCTTTCAGAAATTTTCCTGTCATATTCATCAAGCTGAAGCTCTGCAAAAAATTTATATGCATCGCTTATCTTCATCCTTACAATGTCAAAAATTGTTTTGCCTGCAATCTTCACGTACAATGCTTCGGGACGAAGACGCGAGCCTCCGCAAGCCGAACATATCGTATAATTCCTGTACCTGTTTAATAAAATCCTGTAATGAATTTTATACGCCGCTTCTTTTTCTATCTGTTTAAAAAATTTATGAATACCTACGTAATCTCCGTAGCCCTTAAACACAATATTCTTTTCTTCTTCCGTTAAAAGATAAAACGGCTTATGTGTATCGAGTCCTGCCTTTGAAGCAACTCTTAACAACTGTGTAAGATTAAACGAATGTTTTGGAGTAGAGAACGGCGCAATAGCTCCATTAAAAATTGTAAGCTTTTTATTGGGAATCACAAGGTCCATATCAATATCCATCGTGCGGGAAAATCCCTGACATTTTTCGCAGGCGCCGTAAGGATTGTTAAAAGAAAATAATCTCGGCTCCGGCTCAATAAATCTCATCCCGTCTTTTTCAAGATAGCGGTTAAAAGGATAGTCGTCAAAATCATCATCGTGATAAATTCTTATTACAACATAGCCTTCGCTTTCACGGAAAGAAGTTTCTATGGAATCGTTCAGACGCGATACAGCTTCCGTATCTCCCTCTGTAAATCTGAACCTGTCGATTAAAACTTTAACAGTTTTATCCTTCTTGAAAATTTTATGTATCTGCTTGTTATCCATTTCGTTCAAGTCAAGCGTTTCGGCATCTTCAAGAATTTTATAAAATCCTTTCGATTTCAGAGATTCAATTAAAAGATTTACATCTATGTCTTTCGTAATATGAATTTCATAAAAAACATATATACGGGTAGATTTTTTTTCACCGATAATACCCGAAACTTCTTTAATAATGGAATCTGCAGAATCTTTATAAACAAGCTTTCCGCTTACGGGCGAATAAATTTTTCCGATTCGCGCATAAAGAAGGCGAAGATAATCGTAAACTTCAGTGGAAGTGCCGACAGTCGAGCGCGCAGTCTTAGCGCCGGTTCGCTGCTCAATTGCCATCGAAGGCGCAAGTCCCGAAATGTATTCCACATCGGGTTTATTCATTCTTTCAAGAAACTGCCGTGCATAGGAAGAAAGACTTTCTACATAACGCCTCTGCCCTTCAGCATAAATTGTATCAAATACGAGAGATGTTTTTCCCGAGCCGCTAACACCAGTTACAACTGCAAGCTTATACTTGGGAATATCAATATCTATATTTTTAAGATTGTTAACTTTATTACCGCGGATGATTATAAATTTCTTGGGGTCAGGTAATCCGTTCAGCGACTTATTATTTTTCTTAACTGTTTTTTTTGCCATGCTAAAAAGTGATAAACAATTAATGTATAATTTTGCAGAACAAATTGCAGTGCCATAATTTATACAGGAAGTTATTGCAATTAGTCCTGACAGGTTTTTAATCATGTCTGGTCAAAGCATAACAAAATACTTCGCTGCTGCTGAGTTTTAGAATATGGCATTAATTAATGACTTTATATATTCGATAAAATGCCATATTTTTTTATGGTTATTAATTCGGAGGGAATCTTTCACGCCCTAAGAATTAGTGCGACCATGATTTTTCCATCATAATTTCGGATTATTATTATTTTGCAGAAATGTTACAAAAATTTGATAAAGTAACATTTCAGAAAAAAGGAAATGCTGAATAATCAATATTTAAAATTCAAAATGTTACAATAATGTTACTTTTCAGTCAAGTGTAGAAAATTTAACAAACCGTTGAAATAGCTCAAAAACGAAGAATGCTACTAAAATGTTACTTTTTATGACAGCCGGCGAAATGCGCTCCTAAAATTTTAATAACAGCAAATTTGAAGTTCATTTTTTGTTAAGAGATGATAGACCCGGCATGTTTTCAATCCTGTCAGGTCAAAACGAAAAAGCAGGATGTACTTTTGCCTCGCAAGAAATATCTACCCGCTTTCTATTTGAATCGAAATTAATTTTTTTTAAGATGTAATTAGCTTAAATTACAATATGAAAAAGTTAATAATATTTTGTTTATTAGTGCTTGGGCAGGCATCTTTTTCGCAGGAGTTATACATAATGTCTCACCCTGCGGCGAATCTCGCAAAAAACAGAGTTGAGCTTCGGAATAATTTAATGGGTTATGATGACTTCAAGTATTTTCATAACAGCCTTGAAGTTAACTATGGTATATTGGGAAACCTCACAATGTACAATACAGTTTTTTATACAACAAACAGCAACTATAAGCTGCTTGGCAATTATGATATTGCTTTCCGTTACAGATTTTTCCAGCATGATAAAACCAATTATCATTTAAGAAGCGCATGGCAGACCGGAATCAACATTCCGCTTAATCCAACTGTGATAAAAGACGACGTTGTAACATATGAATTACATCCGGGACATACTGTTACTTTTGTTAATTATAGCGGACAGAATAATGCCTCGCAAGTATCTGTGCCTGTGATTGATTTTCATAGCTCGGATAATCTTACTTATAGAAACGATTTAATCACAACCCTTCTCATTCATAAGTTTGCCGCTACAGGTGAAATGGGATGGAATATGAACATACCGGAGAATGATTTTAAATTCGGTAATTTTTTTGATTGGACTCTGGCATTCGGTTATCTTGCATACCCGGCGGAGTATTCCGGCTATAATGACATAAATATTAACCTGTATATAGAAAACAAGGCATACTACTTTTTCAAGAATAAATACAAAGGAGTAGAAAACCCGAACTCCGGCGGATTTAGAATGGATACGTATTTCGGACTGCAAACAATTTTCTTTTCTTCTATAATGGCAGAGCTATCCTATAAACTTCCGGTTCACTCAAACGAATATTCAGTAGATGTGCAGGGAATAAAAAGACCTAACGCTCTTCTTTTCAGTTTGAGATATTTGTTTAAAATTTAAAAATAGAATTATGAAGAAATTAATTTTAATTTTCTTTGTATTATTTTTTTCAAATGCGTTTTCGCAATGGACTCAGACCATTGACGGAAGAAGCGTGTGGTCGTTCGGCGCTGACAAACAAAACAGGTTATATGCCGGCGGGCTGACAAGTTCAAACTCAAGGATATGGAGATTTAACGGCGCAGGATGGGATACAATTTTTGTCGGCACAGGACAAACAATGTGGGCATTCGGATTTGATACGATAGGAACTTACGGCAATATGTACGTTGCAAATTTTTCCAACGGACTTTTGAAATCAACTAACGGAGGCGCAAACTTTACTGTAATTCCTACTACGGCTTTTCTAAGTAAAAATCCTCAGGGAGTGGCATGCGGTAAGAACGGTAATATTTTTGTTACGACTGCAACAGGATTTTTCAGAAGCACTAACGGAGGAGTTTCTTTCGATACAGCACTCACAGGATTAAACTGTCTTCCCGTTTTAGTTGACAAGGATAATCAAAATCTGGTGTATGTCGGTGTAACTTCTGCCGGAGGGTCGGGCATAGGGTTTTACCGCTCGACAGACGGAGGAGCGACGTTCAGCCAGAATTTGAATCCCGGAAAAAACGGATACAATCTCTGGCAGAAGCCCAACGGAAATTTATACATGATAACAACTACTTCCCCATATAATTTCGATAAATCAACCGACCGCGGACTTACATGGACAACAATGGGAAACATGCCTAATGCAATGCGCGGAGTATCTGCTCAATTAAACGGTGATATTTATATTTGCGGAAACGGCGGAGCATACGTTTCAACCAATGAAGGCGCGAATTGGACCACAATGAATCTCGCCGGAAATCCTACTCCGATAATGTATCACAACAATCGTGTCTGGTCAGGTATATCTGGAGCAAGCGGAGGGGCTTTTTATTATACGATACCAACGGGAATAAATAGCAGCGAAACAGTTCTCACGGCGGAAGATTTTGCTTTACATCAGAATTATCCGAATCCGTTTAATCCAAGCACAACTATTGTTTATGAGCTGAAGAAAGCTGAAAATATTTCATTAAAAATTTACAACGCTATAGGAAATGAATTAAAGGAAATAGATAACGGATTTAAAAATGCAGGACGGTATGAGGTGAATTTTAACGGGGAAAATTTATCAAGCGGAATTTATTTTGCAGTCCTGAAAACAACAGATAAGATAACCAGAATATCCTTAATCCTGGTGAAGTAATATTAATGAAACTTGTTTTTGTTAGCGCCGTAATATTAGTACTGCATTAAATAGTAAAAGAGTATTTATAAAGATTCGCAGGTAAGTTTTGATTTCATTTGTAGTTTAAATAGATTTATTTATTTTGTTTGATGTAACCCTCTAAGATTTTTTGTTGGATTTCTTCTTTAAATTTAACAAATAAACTTATGAGGGTATTTTTATTTTTAATCTGCATTTCCCTTCACACACCATGCTTTTCTCAAAATTGGACGACCGTTCTTCCCGGGCAATCCATTCAGACAATTTCCGCCGATAAACAAAACAATTTGTATGTTTCCACAAACAGCAGAAAGGCTTTCAAATCTACAAACGATGGTTCTAACTGGGCAGAGCTACCTTTAACCCTGAGCAGCCCTATAACGCAATTTGCTTTTGACACAATAGGAACAGCCGGAAACCTGTACGGCGCAGCAGGTAATGTAGGGTTAGTTAAATCTTCAAATGGAGGTCAAAACTGGTCTATTATAGACACTTCGCGACTTTTTGGCAGCTCCGTAATTTCTATCGCATGCAGCAAAAACGGAATACTTCATCTCGCCACAAACAAAGGATACATGCGAAGCACTAATGCCGGAAACTCGTTTGAGTTACTTTTGAGCGATATAGTATTTACTTCTGTTCTGGTAGATAAAGACAACCAAACTATAATTTATATAGGCTCAAGCTCAGGGAAAGCATCATTAAGAGGATTTTACAGATCTACAAATGGGGGCGCTACATTTAGTGAAAATCTTTCTCCGGGATTAAACTGCTACAGATTGAGCCAGGCTCATAATGGTAACTTATATAAAATAAATGCGTCTGCGCCCGATGAAATTGATAAATCCACAGATAAGGGTGTCACTTGGATAACCTTCGATAGCACCCCTTCTTCAACAAGAGCAATTATTGAATCCTCATCAACAAACGAATTTTTTGCAGCAGGATTTAATGGTATTTTTAGAACTACTAATGGTGGAATGAATTGGGTCAATTATAATATGAATAATTCAATTCTATCTTTATTTATAGTCGGTAATAAACTTTTTGCGGGCGCAAATTCAGTTATTACCGGACTTATTGTTACTAGCCTGAATCCGGTACTCATCTCTAACACAGACACTCCCGTTGCAGATGGTTTTGATTTATATAGAATATACCCTAATCCATTCAACCCCGTAACAAAAATTGTGTTTAGGCTCGACAAATCCTCGTCAGTTTCTTTGGGAATATATGATATGCTTGGAAATGAAGTAAAACAAATTGAAAACGGATTTAAGAAAGAAGGGACCTATGAAGTAACATTTAGCGGGGAGAACCTCTCAAGCGGCATCTATTTTGCCAGATTAAAAATCGGCGATAATTTGTTTACCAAAAGTGTGATTTTGTTAAGGTAGTTCCTGACTCTATAAATAAACCAATTAGCTCTTTTCAAGATACCATTAGAATCTAAATCCTCTAAGATTTTATAAAAGAAAAATTTTTTAAAATAAAAAAAAAATCAGATGAGGACAATTATATTCCTTTCCCTTACTTTTTTTACATCCATGTGCTTTTCGCAAACATGGAATGTCGGGCTTCAGGGAAGAGTTATTTCAGCAACTGCTATTGATAAAGCCGGATATATTTATACAGGTTCTACACTTGGAGCAATTTTTAGAAGCACAAATTCAGGTGTAAGCTGGGATACTCTATACAGAGGACCAAATGGGAACATCCTTAGCATATGTTTTGATACCTTGGGGATAGCAGGAAATATTTACGCGGTGCATTACAGATTCGGTTTAGTAAAATCATCTAATGCCGGGTTGAGTTGGTCTTTAATTGATACAAGTTTTTTTTCCGGCGCTTTTCCACTGAGAGCAGCCTCTACAAAAAGCGGCATAATTCATGTGGGAACAAACAAAGGCTATTTCAGAAGCACAAATAACGGAAGCTCATTTCAGCGCATGCTCCCTGATATTTCTATAGATAATCTTGTTCTCGACAGAAGCAACTCCAATTTTATTTATATAGGCGCAACTTCCTTTTTTGGTGTTTCGCAAGCCGGAGGCGTGTATCGTTCAACTGACGGCGGAGCAACTTTCAGCGACAACCTCCATCCTAATATTAATTGTGATAAATTGTATCAGAGTAATCAGGGAGATTTATATAAGCTGACATCTTTGCCTGATGTTGCTGAAAACCTCTACAAATCAACCGACAAAGGTTTAACCTGGATAGCATTAGGGAGTACACCTGCCTCTGCCAGAGAGGTAATTCTATCCCCGTCAGGAAATGAAATCTTCGTCGGATGTTTTTCCGGGGTTTACAAAAGCTCAAACAACGGGACAAACTGGACTAACTTGAATTACACATACTGGAATACAACTGCAATTATTGCTAACAATAAAATATTTGTTAATACTCTTTCAAGTTCACCTTGGGGAATTCATTCGACAGACTTGCTTACAAATATTAATGATGCAATAGCTCAAACCTTGCCTGAATATATTACCTTGTATCAAAACTACCCGAATCCGTTTAATCCTGCAACCACTATCGTATACGAATTAAAGAAAGCAGAGAATATATCATTAAAAATTTACGATGCCCTCGGAAATGAATTAAAAGAAATAGATAACGGATTTAAAAACGCAGGACGGTATAAAGTCAATTTCAGCGGGGAAAATTTACCAAGCGGAATTTACTTTGCCAGACTTACTGTAAATGGAAATACGTTGACAAGCAGATTGGTTCTGTTAAAATAATAATCAAAAACTAATCATAGATAAGATTAGCCGTAAGCAATTTTACAAAGGCAGGGATGCGGAGCTTACCGTGTTCCTGTTTTATTTTTTTAAAGGAAAGAATAAGAATTTTTCTTGTTTCGGGAAGAAAATTTATTAACTCTTTTATCTCCAATGCATATTTATGCTCTGCTTTGTGCAGCCATTTCTTTAAAAGGAATTTCATAAACGGTGAGAAAATGAATAGCCAGAATAAAATAAACAACACTGCGCGTATTACAATCTGAAGTGATTTATCTTTAGGAATAAACTGCGGGAAAATATCAAATAGATAATTCAAAAAGAAAAAAGCTATTAAAGCTAAGATTAAAAGCTTGAACGGCTTCAATCCTTTCTTCTTCCACTTCGGCTTTTCAACTTCAAATTCAGTTTCGAGATTTATCTTGAAATCAGGATGAGCGTCGTGATACTTATCCATCGCCTTAGGTAAAGTAGAAACGAAGAGTCCGAAAATAATTCCTGCCAAAGCATAGATACTCAGGTAAACTGTTCCAATAGTGTAAAGAATGTTGTCATCGTTCCAGTTTAGCTCGGCAGCGGCATTTTTCAGAAATTCATTTACTGCCTTCCATAAAGCAGTTCCGAATATAAGCGTAACGGTGATAAGCTTCTGCAGGCTGGTTTCCAATAGCGATAATACAAATACTAACACACATGAAAGTTTAAAAAATCTTTTCGAAAGAAAAAACAAATAACCCGTTAATCCCTGAAACGCAACTGCAATGTATGCCATAGGAGGCGTATGCGGACTTAATGCTGCTTTCACAAGCATCACAAGAATCATTGCCTTCAATATATCGCTTCTACCGTTCCCGTAATACCCTATCAGGCAAATGCAAAATACTGAGATGGAGCAGAGTATAAGACCTTTAAAAGGAATACTAAGCCCATGCAGCAGTCCACCGAGGAATGCTTCGCTGAATGCCCACAATGCCGTAATTCTGTAAATCGCCGCAGGAGAGATAATCTGATGAGAAATATTACTCAAATTGTTTCCATTACATTAATTTCATCGCCAATCCTGACTATGCTGTTCTCACTTAATGGACCGGGAATAACATTCATTCCGAATTTTATGCTGTTGTTTACTGTGCGATATTCGGCAAGTGTTTTCAATGGCTCTTTACCGGAGACTGCGGTTTCCTGCTCTATCGTGGTAATCACACATCTTCCGCAGGTTTTCACTCCGTAAAAATCGGTTCCGTTTATATTAAACTTTCTTAAAGTATCTTCAACATGTGCTTCTCCGCCTGTAAAAACTAAGTTCGGTCTGAAGCGGTTCATCTTAAAATTATTTCCGGAAATATTATTATAGTTATCTAAAGAAGACTGCCCTATAATCAAAATCGGATAGCCGTCTGCAAAACTCACGATGTCATCGGCAATTGCAAAATCTTTATTCGCTTCCCTTAGCGTTGTATCGGGCATATAAACAAGGCGGCAGTCATAATTAACAATATCCGCGAACCATTTATTTGCTCCGTCAGAATAGTGTATTGCCTCACATGTATCATCCCAGATAGTAACCTCAGATTTTTCTCCTGTATCAATGCCGAACGGAATTATCAAATCTTCTGAGGCTTTATCATTGGAAATTATAAATCCTTCATTGGTGAAATTTATCTTAAATAAGCAAAGTTCATTTATTTCTCTTTGAGTGATAAACATATTTTCTTTATCTACGAGCAGCCATCGTCTGTCAAATTGAAGTCCGCGCTTTTCAACTTTGGACTCGTTTAATGAAATGCCTCCGAGAGATTTTACAGGATAAATATTTATTTCAGATATTGTAAGAAAATTATTTTCCATATTGTTTTAATAAAAAAGTATAGTATTTTATAGCCTCTTCATACGAATATTTCTCTCCATTCTTTACTTCTTCAATCAAATTACTTATAATACTATCTTCTACTGAAGTAATTTTTGAAGTTATATTCATTTTTCCATTAATGTTAAGATTATTTTTCATAATAATTAAACTTCATTTTTTATTTTTATTACTTCGGCTGCTATACTTACAGCAATTTCTTCGGGTGTATCGCTGTTTATATCCAATCCTATTGGAGCCTTAACCTTTTTCAATAAATTTTTATCAACACCTTCTTTTACACACTCGTTAAATATTTTTTTAATCTTTCTTTGTGTTCCCATCAGACCTATATATCTGCAATTTTTATTTACTATCTGCTTTATAGATTCCTTATCGGAAATATATCCTGTAGTAACTACAAAAATATACGAGTAAGGTGAATCCTTAACATATTTTCCGGTTTTAGTATATGAAATATTATATTTCTCATTTGCAAAAAAATTATTTTCAAGGAACGGAAAATTTTTTCTGTCATCAAATATTGAAATATGAAAATCCAGAGAATGCAAAATCTTGCTAAGCTCAAATCCTATATGTCCTGCACCGAAGATATAAGCATAATTTTTATATCCTGCCTTTTCGTAATACTCCCACTGTTTATCTTCTTCTGAATACTCAAAAAAATAATTCTCGTTAAAATCTTTTCTGTTTAAAATCTGTATCTTTCCGTTCTTCATTTTTATATAATTTGAAGACGGCTTATCATAAGATTTTAAAATTTTATTAATGAGCGGTATATCTTTTTCTTTAAATGTATGAAGATAAATTGTCTCAGAGCCTGAACAAATTAGTCCCGATTTTTCAAACTCAGTGTTTGTTTTATGATGAAGAGTTTTAAGCTCGTAAATATCTTTTTTACTTCTGAAGTTTTCCGCGCAGTACTCTATAAAATTTTTCTCCATCACTCCGCCTCCTATAGAACCATAAGCTTTGCCGGATGAAGATACTGCCATTTTAAATCCTTGCTTGCCGGGAGAACCCTTTTGATGAGAAACAACCGATGCAAGTACTACATTATTTTTGCCCTCTAATTCATTTTGTACAAACTGCCATAAAATTATTTCTTTCATAATTTTTCACAATTATTTTTCCTCCGTAACAGATAAAGAAGAAATTTTTTCGTCAATGTTTACATTAGAATACAAATTCATTAATACTTTTTCCGCAGTGTAAGGCGAAGAAATTTTAAAAGAAGCTCCGGGTCTGAATGCTTTTACTGCATTCATAATTGCAAAGTATCCTCCTATGCCGTACATCAAAGGCGGCTCGCCTATTGCCTTTGTTCCCATTATGCCTACAGGATTCGGAAGCCCTAAAAATCTTACGTCCATATCTTCGGGAGCAAAATGAATATCCGGTACCTTGTATGTTGAAAGCAAATCTGAAAGCAGTCTGCCGTCTTTATTGTAAATTACTTCTTCAAGCGTCATCCAACCTAATCCCTGAATAATAGCACCTTCTGCCTGTCCCCTGTCGATAACTTCATTTAAGCTTTCACCGAAATCATGCATAACTTTTACTGCGTTAAACTGGTATGTGCCTTTCAGACAATCTACTGTTACTTCAATATAGGCAGTTCCATAAACATGATAGAAAAACGCATCGCCTTTATTAGTAACTCTGTCAAAAAATATATTAGGCGTTGCATAAAATGCCTGCGCCTGCAAACTTATTCTTTTGTTATAAGTTCTTAGAATTAGTTCATGCCATTTTAATTCCGTCGGCTCTCCCTTGTGGCAAACAACCTCATCTTTGATTGAAATTTCATAAAGCGGAAGTTTTAACTCTTCGGCTGCAGAGCGGAGAAGTCTATCCCTTAAAATACTGCTCGCAATTTTTGCAGCGTTGCCGTTCAAATCAGCGCCAGAGCTTGCTGCAGTAGGTGAAGTGTTTGCATTTCGTGATGTGTTAGTCGGTTCGGTTTTTATTGAATCGTGGGAAATTCCAAGCATGCGAGAAATTATTTCTTTGATTTTAGCATTTACTCCCTGCCCCATTTCAACAGCGGCGGTTGTGAATGTAACACTACCATCAGTGTAAATATTTACAAGCGCGCTTGCCTGGTTCATTAGTGTATTCGTGAAAGAAATTCCGAAACAAATCGGCATAAAGGCATAACCTTTTTTCATCAAATCATTTTCAGAATTATATTTTTCTATAGCAGAAATTCTATCGTAAACCTTAAACTCTTCTTCCATCTTTTCCCATGAAAGTCTTGCGCGGCAGTGTTTTGCCTTTTGTCCGAAATGAAACTCATCGTTCTCTTTCAGAAGATTTTTCTTCTGAATTTCATATGCAGGCATACCCATAACTTCCGATGCTTTGAATATTGCAGCTTCAATTACAAATTTTCCCTGTGGTCCTCCAAAGCCTCTGAATGCAGTATTTGAAGGAAGATTTGTTTTGCACATTACACCTGTAACTCTTACGTTAGGAATATGGTAAGCATTTGCAGCGTGAAATAATGTTCTATCCAATACTGCAGGAGATAAATCTGCCGAAGCCCCTGAGTTCTGAAAATAAGTTGCTTCAAGAGCTAAAATTGTTCCGTCTGCTTTTAAGCCGAGCTTATAATCCGAAGAGTACGGATGGCGTTTGCCTGTCATTCTCATATCATCATGACGCGGTAAAATTAATTTTACCGGTCGTTTAAGTTTATAAGCGCACAGCGCAGCCATACCTGCCCATGGAGAAGCTTGATCCTCTTTTCCTCCGAAGCCGCCGCCGAGACGAAGGACTTCAACTTCAATTTTATTCATCGGAATGCCAAGCACATTAGAAGCAACTCTCTGCACAGCAGTCGGACCCTGAGTAGAAGAAATTACTTTGAATGTGCCGCCTTCAAGCGGAATGGCAAAAGCACCCTGAGTCTCAAGATACAAATGTTCCTGACCGCCTGAATCACAATCACCTTCTATAATATAATCACACTGAGCCCATGCTGCATCTACATTTCCTCCTTCAAAAACTCTTGGTGGAGCAATTAATTTATTTTTTGCAAATGCTTCACGCGGCTCCGTTATAACTTCGTACTGCTCTATTTCAATTTTTATTTTTCTTGCTGCTTCCCTTGCTATAAATTCCGATTCGGCTACAACCAACGCTATAGGCATCTGCATAAAATGAACTTCATGCTCTGCCAGTAGTTCTTCATCCTTGATAATTCCGCCGATTTGATTTTGACCGGGAATATCAACATAAGTTATAATATCTTTTACGCCTTTGATTGCGCGAGCCTCTGATAAGTCAAGATTAAGAATTTTACCGTGAGCGCTTGGCGAGCCATAAACAGTTGCGAATAATGTTCCCTGCGGAACATTTAAATCGTCTATGAACTGCGATTCGCCTCTTACGTGATTTATTATATCGTAATTTTTCATATAAAATTTTTAATCTATGACTGTATCTTTAATGGAAATAATTTCAGGAAACAGTTTTATAAAATGTGAAAATAGCAATCTCTTCAAAAGAAGTTTTTTATAATCTGCCGCGCCTCTTGCATCTGAAATCGGAGCAGCTTCATTACCTGCCATCTCTACAGCATCTTTTATCAAATCAACTGAAAGAGTTTTATTTAATAAAAAATCTCTTGTCTTGCGCAGATACAAAGGGATTGCAGAAACTCCGCCTGCGGAAATATGGACATCACTGATAATATCATCGCTGGTTTCTATAAGAATAGTCGAGTTCACACTGGCAATATCAAGATAAGTACGCTTTGACACTTTTTCAAAATTAAAATAATAGGGTTTTGTAGGAATCTTAAAATAAAGGTACTTCATATATTCATCGCCGTTGCGTGCAGTTTTTTTATAGGAAAGATAATAATCTCTCATAGGTATTTCGCGCAGATTATCGTCGCGATCTGCGAGAACAATTGTAGAATTTAGTCCTAGAAAGAAAGAAGTCATATCGCCAATCGGAGAAGCATTGTTTAAATTTCCCCCGATAGTTGCGCTGTTTCTTATAGGTAGCGAACCGAATAATTCAATAAAATTAAAAAGCGAAGGAAAATAAGTAAGCATGATTTTTGAATTCAGTACTTCGTTTACCGTTGAAGTACTGCCTATTAAAATATGCCCGTTCTCTTCCCGAATAAATTTTATTTCAGGATTATCATAGAGGAATTTTATTGTTGACTTCATCATAACATCAGGAATCTGAACAAACAAATCCGAGCCGCCTGATACAAAATAAGTAGAATCCCCGTTTACTTCCCTATGAAACTCTGCTTTATCAATTTTGGAAAGTCTTTCTTTTATATGCAAGAAATAATCAGGTACAAATCCGTAATCGGCAAGCACCTGAATTTTATTTTCGGATTGCCCGGTCAGCTTATTAAACTTTGATGTAATTCTCTCTGCAGCCCTGATAATTGAATTATGCCCCGTGCATCTGCAGATATTTCCGTCCATAGAATATAACGCATCCTTTGCATCCAGACTTTCAGCGGAAAGCAGATAACCTGTAAGCGAAATAATAAATCCGGGAGTGCAAAATCCGCATTGTGATGCCCCCTCTTCAACGAATGCCTGCTGAATGGGAGTAAGCTCTTTGCCGGACTGATTTATTCCTTCAATTGTTACGACATGTTTGCCGTGTACATTTCCCAACGGAAATAAGCAGGAATTAATTGATTTGTAAACAACTTCATCATTTTTTAACTCACCGATTAACACAGTGCATGCACCGCAATCGCCTTCTTTACAGCCCTCTTTAGTTCCGGTCAATTGATTGTCGCGGATGAAATCAAGAATTACTCCTGCCGGATTAACATCGGCATTTATGAATTCGTTATTTAAAATAAATTTTATATTTCTTGTCATACTGAAAAATACGAAAGATTAGAGTGTATAAAAAGTTCATTCTCCTTCAATAAAATTTTCTTCCCAAGAAACCTGCCCCTTGATTTTAGAAAAGGAAAAAAGTAAATTGGTCTTATAATTTTAATATCCTTTCTCCGGCAAAAACTTTTCTAATTTTTCTTCAGGCATAAACCAAGGCATAGATTCAATTCCGTTTTCGGAAGAATGAATTTCTATAGCTTTTAAACCACATCTTTTTTAATTAAACCAATTTTAATTTTATGATTCAGAAATACTTACTGTATTCTTCCAGCATTGCTGATGCAATGAGCGAAGTTACAACAGCAGGTGGTTTTGTGCCTATTCAGTTATCTGATAGAGCTTTTATCGCAACATTCCCGGATGATTTTGATATTAGTAATTTGAAGCTTTCGTCCGTGGAAAAACCGGAAGACCTCGATGAAAATACTTCAATTCTCGCAAGTGCCTGGGAGGAAGCTGAAAAAAGAATTAACGAAAAGCAAATTTTAGAAACAAAGGAGATTCCTTTAAAATGGGATGATAAAGACCACCAATACCCTAGAAATCCTAAAAATGACCCGATTCTCAGGGAACACTTAAAAAAAAACGGAATAGTTGAAATAACACCTGAATCCACAAGCCAAACTTTAAATGGAAAAGTTGCCGTAGGGATACTAATTGTATCCGGTCCAAAAGCAAACTTACAATTTACATCAACCGAATATACACAAGTTGTTTCAGAGGTTCTTGAAGGACTTTTCTTTCTTGCAGCTTCATGCTACGAAGCAAGCTTAAATTTCGTTACTGTTACTTATAATATTCCTATAAGCAGCACACCAATTTGCGATGACAACAACGGATGCCAAGGAACTAATGCTGAAAAATGTGAAGCCGTTTTTAGGGACCCTGCTTTAGCCTATCTAGGCTATCCTTCAGGCAATGACGGCTGTGTGCAGTTGACTAAAAGCCTCCAATCAACCTTCAAAGCAAAATGGGCTTACATTTCTTTTTTTGCTAAATATCCTATGTATAATTTTGCATATCAATATAGTGTAAATATTTTTATGCAGTATAGTAATAATGGATGGGGACCTGATAAAATTAATCAGGTATTTGCCCATGAAACGGCGCATGTGTTCGGAGCTGACGATGAATATGCTTCAAGCGGATGTACTTGTGATGTTAGCGGCACCTATAAAGTTCCAAACAATAACTGCGCAAATTGCGCTTATACACCAAAGGTAATATGCCTAATGAATCAAAATGACCTTACATTATGTAACTGGACAAGAGGTCAGCTTGGGTGGGGATATTGGAATTTACCTTTCAAAAACATTATTGATGATGGTGAACCGAGAAAAACTTCTTCTGCTCCTGCTTTAGCTTATCTTAGCGGCAAAATGTTTATGGCAGTAAGAAGAGATAACCCAGGCAATGGTATAAGAGTGTTAATCTCAAGCGATGGAATAACATGGCCCGTTTCACATCACCTCGATGACACCAAGGTAAGTACATGCGATTCTCCTGCACTGGCTGTATTTAACAATAAGCTCTATCTTTTCTGGAGAACAAATGATTCAAATAATCAGATAAAGTTCGCATATTCTCCTGATGGCATTAATTGGACAATCCCAACAAATAATACTTTGCCGGGACAAAGCACCTCGGCTGCTCCCGCAGCGGCTTCATTCAATGGAAAGTTGTATGTTTTCTGGAGAGCTAATATTGCTGCAAATACCATTTACTATATGGCTTCTTCCGACGGCACCACTTGGCCCAGTACTTCCACATCCTTGGCAGGGAATTCAACTTTAGCTGCCCCTGCTGCTGCAGTATTAGGAAGTAAACTTTTTGTTTTCTGGAAATCAAACGACACTCAAAATAAAATATATAAAGCGTATTCTACCGATGGAAAAGGATGGGTAAAAGATTCTGCTGGTACCGGCATGACAATTCCTAATCAGACTACATCAGCATCTCCGGCTATAGCTTCATTTAATAATAGATTGTACTTAGCTTGGAAAGCCGCAGATGCAAATGATACGACTTCAATCTATTATGGTTCTTCAACAGACGGCATTAATTGGGGACAGCAATTCCCAAAAATAGATTCCACAAGCACTTCTGCCGCACCGGCAATCGCCGGGTTTGGCACAAAATACTTAAATATGGCGCTCAAAGCTTCCGGTACCGGTAATGAAATCTTAACTGATAATTTTCTGCCGGGACTTTTTTAATTTTTCAAGAAAGGGAATTCTCAACAGCAGCTAAAAAAAAGAAGCATTGTTTTTTATTGAAAAATATGCTGAGTCTTTTTGAGAAATCCCTTATGAAATAAAGACAATGCGGTAACAAGCGTTTGGTTTGGATACTCAAACAAATGTGATTACCGATTTTTTATTGTACATAAACCGGAGTATAGAATCAATTCCCCTTAGGGGAAAATAGATTTCTAAAACTTTGGTTACATCTTTTTAAAATTAAACCAATTTTTATTTTATGGCTCAAAAAATTCTATTATATACCTCAAGCATTGTTGAAGCAATTGACGAAGTAACTGCTTTGGGCGGTTTCGTTCCTATCCAGTTATCCCAAAGAGCTTTTGCAGCAACATTCCTTGAGAATTTTGACGTTACGAATTTAAAATTCTCTTCGCAAGAGAAACCATCAGACTTAGACGAAAATTCTTCTATACTCGCAAACGCCTGGGAAGACATGCGAAAGAAAGTTATAAGCAAACAAATATCAGGAGAAAAACCTTCTTCCTTAAGCTGGAATGATAAAGAGCATGATTATCCGAGAAACCCTAAGAATGACCCCGAACTACGGGAGATTCTAAGAAAAAAAGGAATTGCAGAACTTACTCCTGCCCTAACAAGTCAAACAATGAACGGGCGGATAGCAGTGGGAATATTAGTTGTATCGGGTCCTGCAAACTATAACTTAACATTCTCTTCAGAAGAATTTTACCTTGTAATGTCCGAAGTATTGGATGCGCTGGATTACCTCGCAGGAGCATGTTATGAAGCAAATATCACATTCATAACAATACCATATAACATGCAAATAGACGCTCCTCCGAACAATACCTGCAACAGTTATGAAAGTTGTGAACAGGTGTTTGTAAACCCTACGCTGCAAGCTTTAGGTTACCCCGCGGGAAATGAAGGATGCGTACAACTTACTCAGGATTTACAAAGAAGCAATAATGCAAACTGGGCTTACATTACCTTTTTTACAAAATATCCACTGTATCACTTTGCTTACCAGTATGATGTAAATGTTTTCATGCAGTATAGTAATGACGGATGGGGACCTTACCAAATAGATAAAGTTTTTGCGCATGAAACATGTCATGTATTCGGCGCGGCAGATGAATACTCTTTAGAAGTGGGCTATTGTAACTGCCACGAATCCGGCTTTTACAGAGTTCCCAATAATAACTGCGCTAATTGTGCCTATGCTCCAAAAGTCGGCTGTCTAATGGACGCAAATGAGTTAAGCCTATGCAACTGGTCACGCGGACAAATTGGCTGGGGATATTGGAATTTACCCTTTAGAACAATGCCCGGTACCGGCGGAGCTAGTTTTCAAAGCACTTCAGCATCTCCGGCGTTAGCTTATTTTAAAGGAAAAATGTATATAGCCTTTAAGTCGAACAATGCTAATAACCAAATTATAATAGGTTCATCATCAAAAGGAATTTGGGGGAATTTTTATAGCTTATCACAGCAATCAACTTCAGATGCTCCGGCATTAGCAGTGTTTAACGATACTCTCTTCTTAGCATGGAAAGCAAATGATAGTAGCAACAAAATTTATTATGCTATGTCAACAAACGGCGTGAATTGGACTTGGCCCTCGCAAAATAATTACCTTCCCGGGCAAAGTACATCTGCCGCGCCTGCTTTAGCAGGTTACAATGGTAAAATTTATATTGCGTGGAAAGCAAATGATCCCAGCAATAGAATTTTTTATGGGTCATCACTAAACGGCACTTCATGGGCAAGTTCCTATAGCTCAGTTCCTGACCAAGCGACATCAGCAGCACCTGCCTTAGCAGCATTTAAGGACAGGCTATTTTTAGCATGGAAGGCAAATGATGATAGCAATAGAATTTACTACGCATACTCAACTAATGGAACAACTTGGTCTTGGCCCGCATTTGATAATCACATTCCCGGGCAAAGCACTTCTGCTTCACCCGCTCTTGCCGGATTTAAAAACCGAATATATATTGCATGGAAAGCCAGTAATGCTAATAATAAAATTTACTACGGCTCATCACCAGACGGTTTAACCTGGGGACATCATTTCCCTTCAATAGAGAGTACCACCACATCTGCCGCCCCGGCGATAGCAGGAGCCGATGACACGAATTTAATCATGGCAATAAAAGCGAATGATGCAAGCAATGATGTTTTGGTAAACAATTATGTACCGGGATTATTTTAAATTTAATAAGGCAGGGATAACTCCCTGCCTGTTTTTTTATATCGAATAAAAAAGATTATCATTCTATTTTCCAAAAAAAAATAAAATGATTATAGGCGTAGCCGGACCTTACTCTGCTCCTACTGAGGAACAGAGACAAAAAAATCTTAATGCAATGAATGAAGCAGCAGCGAGAGTTCTTGAGAAAGGACATATTCCAATTATCGGAATGAATGCTGCTCTTCCAATTGTTTCCATTGCAAATATCGAAGATAGATACAAAGCAACTATGGAAATTTCATTAGCGGTAATTGACAAATGTGATGCACTGCTAATGATTGGCGAAAGTCCCGGCGCAAACAAGGAGAGGGATTTGATTTTAAGCAAGGGCTTACCGGTGTATTTTTCCTTGGAGGAAGTTCCTTATGTATTGAGTAGTGGGTCTTGAGTAGTGCGAAAATTTTTATTAAAAGCTAATCATAACAAGATAATACTCATTGCCCAATACTCAATACTTTTTACTTAGAAAGCTGCTCCAGCATTTTCTTAGCATTTTCATTCTGAGGTCTCATCTCGAGAACTTTTTTGTAATTTAAAATAGCCAGTTCCTTATTGCCTTTATTCATGTAAGCTTCGGCAAGACTATCATACGTATTAGCAATATCCGGGAAAAGTTCTGTATTCAGTTTAAATATCTCAATTGCCATATCCAATTCTCCTGCTTCCATAAGCTGATAGCCAAAATCATTCAACGGCATGTCGCTATATTCCATATCTTTTTGTTCAAGAATACTTTTCAAATTTTTTGATAAGCCGGTACTGCCTTTTTCTTTAAATGTTTTATATAAAATCATTTGAAGAGGCATAGCAGGTTCTCCAAAGGGTTCGTTTTTCAAAATCTTTTCAAATTTCATTTCAATTTCATCTGCAACCCGTCCAAAATTAGAAAGAATTATCAGTGTATAACCGTTTTTATATTGTCCGAATATAGAATTCCACCCAGGCGTTCCTCCTGCCCTTATACCATCTCCTAAAAGCTTTGACGATTTCAGATACGCATCCATCTTTAACAAATCTTCTGCATTTGTATAAATTCCACCCGCCGGAGAGGGCGAAGCCTCTTCGCGCATGTTTCGTTTATTACCGGCAAAATTTATATTGGTTGCAAAAGCTCTGTTTTCAAGTTTATCTTTAAATTGCTTATAATAAGAATTTTTCATTCCGAGAGGTTCAAAGATTCTTTCTTTTAAATTTTGCTCATAAGATTTGCCTGTGATTTTTTCTATCACTCCGCCGAGAACAGCATAACCGGAATTGGAATATTCCTGTCCTTGTCCCGGCTCATACAGTAAAGGTTCGTCTTTGATTAAATTCAAATATGCGTCCACAGTGGTAAACTTCTCGAAATTTCTTCTGTAATAAGGACTTGCGAAATAGTCGCCCAATCCTGCTTTCATTTCAAGCAGAAGCTTAATTGTTATTTTGCTGCCAATTTCATCAGGGAAAATATGCAAATACTTACTAAGGGCATCATTCATATTGAGCTTCCCCTCTTTTTCCAACTGCATTATCAAAGTGGCTGTGAACATTTTGCCTATTGAAGCGATGTTGAATAGAGTTTGTAAATTCACAGGAGTTTTGTTTTCCCAATCGGCATAACCGGCAGTCTTTTTATAAATAACTTCTCCGTCTTTTGCAAGCATCACAACCCCTGAGAAAAGCTCTTTATCGTTATATTTAGAAATCATTTCATCGAGCTTCTCCGGCACATTATCTGCATAAACCGGATGAGTAATCAGTGTTAAAAGAGAGAGAATAGTTAATAAAGCAAAATATTTCATTTTTTATATTTATTTTTAGAATTAGACGCAGACAAAGTAATTAAGTCGCAATTAAATTGTTTTAATTTTTTATTTAGAATATTTTTGCAAGTCCGCCCCTCAGATTTATAAAAGAAAGGAGTTCAAAATGAATTTTGAATTAAAACACCTATCCTACAATGTTTCCGATTTAAACGCCTCAAGAGAGTTTTATATTGATAAACTTGGCTTGGAATTAATAAACGGAAATGAACATTTTTTTGCTGCTAAATTGGGAAACATTAGATTTTCTTTTTTCCCGGGAGCTAAAAAATATCCGATTGCCGATGATGCTGCGGGAATGGGAATTATACTGGCAGTAGAGGATGTTCAAAAAGCCAAAGAGTTTATAACCGGAAAAGGGGTAACTCTTCTTAATGATATAGTCGAAGCCCCGGGGTTTATGAAGTTCTTCACTGTAGAAGACCCGGATGGAAATATTGTTCATTTCGGAGAGTATCTTACAAATCCTCTGTAGCAAAACTAAATTACAACATATGAGCTTAAAAGATGGGGTATGTACTAATTGCGGAGCAAAGGAAGTTTACACAAACAAAAAAAGTAAAGCACGCGGAGAAAGAGGGCAGTTAATTGCAGGCGGATTCAATAAATGGATGTACATAGATATTTATCTGTGCCTTAACTGCGGGAAATTTGAGGAATATGTTAACGATAAGGACTTTAAGGATGAAAGCGTAAAAGAAAAAATCAGAGAAAAGTGGATAAAAGTCTAAACTAAAATGTAAAAGATTTTGAAAACGCACTCTATCAGAAAATGAAATTAGCATTGAATTTATAATATATTTAATGCTTTTTGGAACAGTTTATTACAACAACTAAAATAGAAAACAAAGAAATACAGAATGAAAAAAATATTTTTTCTAGCTTTATTTGCGGTAGCTCTTACTTCCAATTTCTCAAATGCGCAAAGCAAGAGCGGCTTCGGAATAGGAATAATTATCGGCGAGCCGACAGGTGTTTCATTTAAGAGCTGGCTTGATTCTAAAAGCGCTATTGACGGCGCTGCCGCGTGGTCGTTTGTAAACAACGGCTCTTTCCATGTTCACGCAGATTATCTCAGGCATTCAAATCTGGAAAGCACGAGCGGAGGTGAACTGAACTTTCACTATGGAATCGGCGGGAGACTCAAAGCAAAAAGCAATAACAGTTCGGATGATGCAAGAATTGGGGCAAGAATCCCTTTGGGTATAGATTACAATTTTACAAGCGAGCCGCTTGAATTGTTTTTAGAAGTAGCCCCCGTGCTCGATTTCACTCCAAAAACTGATTTTACTTTTAATGGAGCAATTGGCATAAGATATTATCTTCACTAATAAAATTACTTAATGAACAATACTGTTAAGCTTATAAAATGGATGCTGGAAGATGTAAGAAAAGTAACCCTTAGCGGAGTTAAAGGACTTACAAAAGAAAAATTGTTTCAGCCTCCGGTAGAAGGCGAATATCCAGTTGGCGCTTACCTGATGCACTTTGCAGAAGTTGATGCATATTGGTATTGGAGACTTACAGGCATCCAAATGCCTAATGATCTGAAAAAAAGATGTTACGATAATTGCTGGTTTGACTGTCCTAAAGAAAACTATAATCCTCCTAAAGAAATTATTGAGGTTGAAGAATACCTGTACTGTATGTCTGAAGCACGGAGAATTTTGTTTGAGTATATGGACAAAATGAACGATGAAGAATTAGATGAAGCCGCAGGGACATTTCGAAACGGAGAAACATTAACTAAAAAGTGGATTCTATATCATCTTTTGGAACATGAAGCTCATCATAGAGGACAAATTTTTATGCTGAGAAGAATGGGAAAATTAAATGAGACTTTGGTATAGATATGCTGTCAATTCCCTATTGATTGTATGTATATTAATTCTGTAATTCACTATTTTACGAAAACCAATCAAATCAATTTATGAAAATTCAGATAGACTTTCACGGCGAGATGGGAATTGTGAAAAGCATCACTATGGAAAACAATATTCCCCTGCCGGATATAAACGATACTGTTGAAATAAATATGGAAGAATTTGTTGTGGAAGACAGGAATTTTGTTTTTTCCGATGACAGCGTTTTAGTGGAAATATTTTTGACAAAAGAGTTTGAAGATGAAGAAGAGTTTGACGAAGATGAATACACAAATAACTGAGCTTAAAAAGTAAGTTTGAATGTAGTTCCTTTACCTTGCTCTGAGGAAAATGTAATTTCGCCGCCAAGTATGTCGGTAAGTTTTTTTACAATAGAAAGTCCAAGACCGGTTGAATGCTCCCCTCCGGTCGGTTTAGCGCTCAAACGGGCAAACTTCTGGAACACGTTTTTCTTATCTTCTTCAGAAAATCCCAGCCCTTCGTCCTTTATCTCAATAACTGCCTTACCCTCTTCTTTAACAACTTTTACAAAAACACTTTTTCCCTGAACCGAATACTTTAAAGCATTCGACAAAAGATTTTCTAGAATCTCAGTTAGTGAGCTGCCGTCGGTTTTCAAAAGAACTTTTTCTTCCGGGCTTTCAAAATTTATCTTAATATTTTTTTCCGATGCAGCATGAGAGTATTCATCCGCTATTTTTTTCACCAATAATATAATATCAAATTCTTCTATATGAAGATTCAGCTTGCCTTGCTCTATAGCGTTAATATCCAGCATATTTTTGATTATTAGCTGCATTCTTTCCGCCGTCAGTTCAATTTTACTTATTCTTTTCAAAAATTCGTCTTTAGAAAACTTATCAATATTTCTTCTTATAATTGAAGTTGTAAGAATAATTCCGGTTAACGGATTTTTTAAATCATGAGCCGCAATCCCAAGAAACTCATTTTTCTCAGTATTCAACTGAGCTAGCTCAATATTTTTCAACCTGTAAATCTCCGTCTCTTTTTTTTGCTTATCAACTTCAAACAGAACTTGAAGGTTTTTCATTTTTTTATCTGATTCATCACTAAAGACTTGCTTCCAATATTCGTAAAACAATTTATAATGCTTAAGCGATTTTTCAAATTCTCCTGTTTGCTCCAAAAGCTCGGAATAAACCGAATGACAGGTTGAAAGCTGATTATATAGCTTTAACTCCTCCGCTATTTCTATCGCATTTTTAATGAATGATTTTGCGCGGGCAGGTTTTTTAAGTTTCATGTACAACTTTCCGAGTTCCAGGCTTGCCTCTGACTCGCCTGTCTTATCTCCGATAGTCTGTCTTATTGAAATGCTTTCGGTCAGGCAGTCAATTGCTTTATCGTTTATGTTCAAAGAGTTATATGTGCTTCCAAGGTTTCCCATACTTAACGCCTCCCCATACTTATCTCCTATTTCCCGCTGGATTTCGAGAGCTTCTAAATCCATCTCGATGCTTTCCATAGATTTACCTTGTGAATGATAAACACTTGAAACATTGTTCAACGAAGTAGAATACAAATGCCTGTGATTAATCTTACTCGCTATCTCAAGCGTTTTATTGAATAAATCGAGAGCTTTCTCATGGTCTTCGAGCCTGAAATACATTGCGCCCATATTATTATACACCATTCCTGTTGCATAAACATCATTCAGTTCCTGAAAAATAGTTAATGCCCTCTGATAATAGTCAACCGCAGCAGGATTATCACCTAAGGAAATATAGATATTTGCAAAATTGTTATAGTTGTGCGCAATTCCTTCTTTGTCGTTGTGTTTTGCCCGCAGCTCCAGACTGCGTGAATTATGCTCCAAAGCTTTTTCAAATTGTCCTTCAAAGTAGTAGGTTTGCCCTATGATGTTTTCAGCCCTCGCAATTCCGATTTCATCATTACTTTTCTCAGCTACTGAAACCGACTCAAACAACGAATAACGGGCAGAGACATACAGTGACATTTTGTAATTGGCGTAGCCCTTAAAAAAATGTCCTGCCGTCAATCCAATATCATAGTTGTTCTCTGTTGAGAGCTTAATAATCTCTTCTGCTTTTACTAAAGTAGTCTGCGGCGAGGCATCTTTAGATGCTGAAATTTGTGAGATTAAATTCTGTATTTTTTCGATGTCTGGGGATAACAAAAAAATATTCCTTAAAAGAATAGCGTCCCCCTTTTTTTTAGGAGGAGCAATTTTTTACTTTATTAATAGCATTGTCTTCAACTCTGAAAAGCTTCCAGCCTGAAGCTTATAAAAATACACGCCGGAAGATAACGCGCCTCCGTAGAAAGTAACGCTGTAGTTTCCTTCAGTCTGAAATGAGTTTACCAAAGAAGATACTTCTTTTCCATTTACATCAAATACTTTTAATGAAACAAATTCACTTTTCGGGATGGAATAATCTATAACCGTTTCCGGGTTGAACGGATTGGGATAATTTTGCTTTAAGCTAAAAAGGATAGGAAGTTCACTTCCATTCGACACATTAACTGGCGGCGTTACTCTGAACTTATTGTATCCTCCGGGAGCTGTTAAAGGTTTTGTTACTGTTCTTCCGCTATTCGATGAGGCGGAAATGTAATAGTAAACTGTCTTAGGAGCAATCTGCGCAGGAATATTTGCCGTGAAAGTATCTCCGGCAGATGCAGTCATTGGAATTTGACTAAAGCCTGAAAGAGTATCATTAGTCCAATAAACCTTTGCTGAAGCGATACCTGATTTCGATTTTATGTATGCTTTCACCTGCTGCGTTGTTGTTAGTGAGTTATCTCTTATTGCTGAGTGCGAAATAAATACCGGCTCATTAACTCCGATTTCCTTAGTAATACAATGGATTGCTCCAAGCTGGGTAATGATTGAGTTGCAGTCAATTCCATAAATTTTGTAACCGGGCATAGACTGCCTGTAAATTCTTAAAGCCGTCGTATCATATTGCTGCGCATAGGTTGGAACGATAACTGTTTTATTTATGATAAGCGAGTTAGTATAAGTTCTGTAATCGCCTCCGTTATTCGGATACTGTCCGCTTGGTCCGGGAGGAGCAGGTATTCTCACAACTTTGTAAGGTTTTCCGTAACAGGTTTGAAAGTTATTTAAGATGTATTGAAGGTTTGCTTCTATCTGGGGACCATCTGCTACTCCGGCAGGATATTGAGAAACAAGCAAAGTTTCTTCATCAAGCAGTTTAATGTGCATATCAATGTGATGTATTTGGTCATAGGGCAGAGTCTCCATTTTTATATATCTTTTAATACCCATGTACCTTCTCATTATGGTATCAACTTGCGCCTCTGTAAGAGAAGGATTTTCATTTAAAATTAGCTTTGAAGAAAACCCTGTTCCGTTTCCATCAACCATAAAATTACCGCCGGTGTGAATTAAGTTGTTTGGCGCAGTTGTAGTTTGATATAGCGGCACTCCAATGTAATTTGCAAATGCTGTCGGCACTGCATCATCTAAAGGTCGAGGACGGTTATAAATCCAGTCAACAAGTTTTAAACTATCGGCAGTATTGGAGTATGCTGCCCAAGGACCGTAATCGCGGCACCAGATAGAGTTAAAAGAAGCGATAACAAATTTTAAATTAACAAGCGGAACTCCGCCGGAAGTAAGATAAGTTTTTACCGAGTTTGAATCTGAACAAACAATATAAACTAATCCCTCTTCCTGAGCGTAATCAACAATCTGCCTTAGTATTGATTGAAACGATGTCCACGCAATTATTGTGCCCTGGCATTCTTCCCACTCTGCCATAGTTCTCAAAGGAGAAGGCGGAGGATTAACATCGTCAGTATTTGAAGTGTAAGGAATGTAGTTTTTCATTCTTGTCTGCTCATCTGCCGTCATATAGTGCGGAAGATCTTGAGCAAATGAACCGGCTGAAATCAGCAGAAACGCAAAAAGCGAAAGGAAGAGTTTTTTCATAAAATTAATAATGGTGTTTTAAATTATAAAAATCTTAGAAATAATGATATAAGATTTTTATTGCTTCACTTTAAATAGGGGTCATCGGTATACATATAGTTAGCCGTATAGTCAATAACGGCATTTTCTATATTTGTTATTTCCTTATCATACCCTGTTTGCCTTAGCTTGTTGATATTTGCCTGAGTAAAATCCTGATAGCGCCCTTTTAAAATATCCGGCATATCAAAATACTCAATATTTTCCGCAAGATTCATTGCTTTGAAAACAGGCTTTATTAATGCGTTAAAGCTGCTCGCATTACCCGTTCCTATATTATATATTCCGCTATAAATTTTATTATGCCAGAAGTGAAGAGTCATCTCAACGGCATCTTTTATATAAATAAAATCCCTCTTTTGTTCGCCGTCGGAATACTCTTCCGGTTTATCCGATTTGAATAACCTGACTTTACCCGAAGATTTTATCTGGTCAAATGCTTTATTTGCCATACTGCGCATATCATCTTTGTGATACTCATTAGGACCATACACATTAAAATATTTTAAGCCTACAGCCGAATTCAAATAACCGTTCTTCAACGCCCATAAATCAAAAAGATGTTTTGAGTAACCATATTTATTGAGCGGTCTTAACGTATAAAGTTTTTTCTCATCATCATCATACCCCATGCTGCCGTCTCCGTAAGTTGCGGCAGACGAAGCATAGATAAAGCGAATGCCATTAGCGGCAGAAATTCCGCAAAGATATTTAGTGTATTCGTAATTGTTGATAAGTAGATAACGCAAGTCCTGTTCGGTTGTTGCGCTGCATGCGCCAAGGTGGAAAATAGTATCTACCCTGTTTTGCTTTAGAAAATCATCACTCTGAGAAATGATATGACCGAATTCTTCTTTATCAATCAGATCGTAAAATTTGAGATTAAGAAGATTTTTATATTTATCATCCTTGCCGAATTCATCAACAATAAAAATATCATCAACTCCAAGCTGATTTAACCTCCATACAAGAGCGCTGCCTATAAATCCCGCTCCGCCTGTAACAATTATCATAATTTATTTTATTTTTCTTAAGGTATTAAAAAGTTCTTTATTCTTTAAGTGGTTATATACTTCTGCTAAAATTTTTTTCTGGCTCTGCCAGTAGATTTTCCCGCGCGCATCTTCAAAATTCAGCCATTTATATTCTGAATGTTCATAGGAAATTTTTACATCTTCCGAATCCGTCTCGGCAATAAAAACAGGAATAAGATTTACAGAATCATCAATGAAATTGTAAAACTGATTTACAAAAGGCGCTACATAAAAATTCACCGGTTTCAGACCGGTTTCTTCAGTTACTTCTCTTTTTGCTGTCTCATACGCCTTCTCCCCTTCATCTATTTTTGCAGTAACAATCTGCCAGATGCCGGGATGGACTTTTGCCTCACCGCTTCGTTTCAGGCATAAAAATTTGAAATCCACACCTTGCCTGATAAAAACTATACACTCAATAAATCTCGATAATATTTCAGCCATGATTAATTTTGAAATTTATGATAAGGCTGAAATCAATGCGCATCGAACCATGTATCGCCAATGCCGATTTCCACTTCAATAGGCACGTTCAGTTTTATCGCATTTTTCATTTTATCTGCTACTATTTTTTTCACCGTTTCAAGCTCATCTTTCTTAACCTCAAAAACAAGCTCGTCGTGCACCTGAAGCATCATTCTCGATTTCAATTTTTTCTTTTCAAATTCATTTTGAATATCTATCATCGCTATTTTTATCATATCGGCAGCCGTGCCCTGTATAGGCATATTTATAGCCGCTCTCTCATCTTCCGCGCGCGCAGAAGCATTCTGATTATTTATCTGCTTTAAATATCTTCTTCTGCCTTTTAAAGTTTCCACATATCCGTTAGTTCTTGCAAACTCCTTTGTGCTTTCCATATAGTCTTTTACCTTCGGATACTCCGTAAAATACCTGTCTATAATTTCTTTAGCTTCCGTGTTTTTTATCTCCAGCCTGTTTGCAAGACCGAATGCTCCGATGCCGTATATAATGCCGAAGTTTACCTCTTTTGCTTTTCTTCTATGGTTCGGAGTCATTTCATCTTTATGCTTCAGCTTGAATATTCTCATCGCTGTTTCAGTATGTATATCGTGATTATTCTTAAACGCCCTTATCATGTTTTCATCATTAGCATAATGAGCCATAATTCTTAACTCTATCTGTGAATAATCCGCCGATAAAATTTTAAACGTGCTGTCCTTAGGAACAAATGCCTTTCTTATGCTTCTGCCCATTTCAGTTCTTATGGGAATATTCTGCAAGTTAGGATTTAAGCTCGATAGCCTTCCCGTTACAGCAACGCACTGATTAAAGCTCGTATGCACTCTTCCGGTCTTCGTATTAACTGCTGCCATTAAACCAAGCAAATAAGTTGATTTTATCTTCGTTACCATTCTGTAGTCAAGTATCATCGGGATAATAGCGTGCTGATACTTTAAATCTTCAAGAACCTTGCTGTCTGTTGAGTAGCCTGTCTTCGTTTTTCTTCCTGCGGAAAGCTTTAGCTTCTCAAATAAAACACTTTGAAGCTGCTTTGTCGAATTAATATTAAAATTTACTCCTGCTTCTTTATATATACCCGCTTCAAGTTCCTTTATCATTTTATCAGCTTTTTTATCAAGCTCTTTCAAAATTTTCGGGTCAATCTTTACTCCCTCAAACTCCATCTCCGCAAGAACCTTTATTAAAGGGAATTCAATCTCTTCGCAAAGCTTATACATATTTATCTTTTGAAGCTCGTATTTTATTTTGTGAAAAAGCCCAAGCGTAACATCAGCATCTTCAGCCGCATATTCGGAAACTTTTTCGACATCCACTTTATCCATAGAAATCTGGTCTTTTCCCTCGCCGATTAAAGCGCTAATAGGTATAGGTCTATAGCTCAAAAACTTCTCGGAAAGCGTATCCATATCGTGATGCCCGTCCGGGCTAAATATAAACGAGCCGATTAACGTATCAAAGTATAAGTTCTCCATCTCCACTCCATAATTCTTCATTATCATATAATCGTATTTTATATTCTGACCTACCTTTTTTATTTTTTTATTTTCGAGATACGGCTTTACACCTTCTATGGCAGTTTGCAAATCAACACCTACTGTTGACTGGCTGGCTTTATCGGAATCAAAAAGAGATTTTTCCCCTTTCGCGTTATGTAATATCGGAATATAATACGCTTCTTTTTCTCTCCAGGCAAATGACATTCCCACTATGTTACAATTCATACTGTCCTTGCCGTCGGTTTCAGTATCAAAAGAAATACAGACTTCATCTTTCAGTTTTTTGAGAAAATCTTTAAATTCCTTTTCATCTTTGACTGTATAATAACTATGTTCAACATCTTTAATTGTTCTTATTGCTTTGGGCTTTTCTTCAATATTAACTTTTATCGAATCATAATTTTCAATCTGCCTGTTTCCCTTTTCCTGAGTTTTCGCGCCTTCCTTGTCTTCACCCTGAGTTTCCTTTACGCTCTTTAGTATATCTGCTCCGGTACCCGGCAGCTTGTCTTTTACAATTTTTTTCAGAAGCGTTTTGAACTCAAGCTCTGCCATCAGTTCAACTACTTTATCAACATTAATTTCTTTTTTATTAAGATTATGAAAATTTATGTGGAGCGGAACATCCGTGTGAATGGTAACAAGATGCTTTGAAAGCAGCGCCATCTCTTTATTAAGGAGAAGGTTTTCTTTAAGCTTTGGCTTTGTAACATCATCAATATTGTTGTACATATTTTCTATCGAGCCAAACTGTTGTATTAATGCTGTCGCAGTCTTTTCGCCGACTCCTTTCACTCCTGGAACGTTATCCGAAGTATCGCCCATTAAACCAAGCACATCTATTACTTTATCGGGATGAACTCCAAATTTCTTTTCAACCCCTTCTATTCCGATAATATCTTTTTCCGCAATTTTATTTCCGTAAACGTTTCTTGCCGGTCTGTAAACAAAAATTTTCGCAGAGACAAGCTGCATATAATCCTTATCCGGCGTTACCATATAAGTCTCGGCTTTTTCTTTTTCAGCCTGCCTTGCCAAAGTCCCGATAATATCATCTGCCTCGTAACCGTCAACTTCTATCAAAGGTATATTCATTGCCCTTACAACTTCCTTCGTCATTTCTATCTGCCACGGCATATCATCCGGTATCTGCTGCCGCTGTGCTTTATATTGAGGGAACATTTTATGCCTGAATGTCGGCTTTGCAGTATCGCAGCATACGGCTATGTGGTCGGGTTTTTCTTCTTCGAGTATTTTTACAAGTGAACTTAAAAATCCCGAAACGGCTGAAACATTTTTGCCTTTGGAATTGATAAGAGGATTGGATATTAACGCAAAATACGAACGGTAAATCATCGCCATTGCGTCAATCAAAAACAGTTTTTCAGGCATAGATAATATAAACTTTCAAATTTTATTTGTGCAGCGCAAGCAAAGGGACATCTGTGTGGCATGCCAGCTTCTTTGAAACGCTTTTGTGAAAAAGATTTCCCAGAAAATCCCTTTTCTTTTTTGAAACAATTAACAAATCGGATTTCAGCTTTTTCAAAAGCTCCTCAACGCAGTGAGCAATTTCAACACATTTTGCAAACTCAAACTTACAGCTTATGTTTTTCATTTCATTCCGCAGCTCGTCGAAAAATACCTTCTCATCATTGGTTAAATCATCCTCCAGCTCTCCGCTTAAATGAAGAAAAGTCAAATCTGATTTTTCAAAATTAAGAAGCTCTTCCGCCTTTTTTACAGCGGGAAGCTCAGAACCGGTTAAATCAACTGCGTAAAGAATATTTTGAAAGCCGTTGTATTCCGCTTTTTCAGGAATTACCAGAACAGGAATTTTTGATTTTGCCAGAACGGAGTACGCATTGCTTCCTATGAGAACTTCCTCAAGTCCGCTTGCTCCTTTCGTGCCCATAACAATAAAATCAAACTTCCCTTCTTCAGCAGCGTTTTCAATAGCTTCAATTGTATTACCTTCAGCGGTAATTTTATCTTCAAGAAAATTTTTGAATTCAGGATAAGTGTTTTCAAATTCATCTGCTAATAATTCAAGCCCCGCAGCAGAATTTTCTGAAGACTGCTTTATTACGTCCGATAGAATTTCAGGCGGCATGTTCGGGTCATAGACCGCAAAATTATAAACATTCAATAAAGAAAACTTATATCCGTTTTCTTTAGAAATCAGATATGCAAATTTTACGGCGTTAGATGCATCGGATGAAAAATCAGTCGGAACAAGTATTCTTTTCATAGCCGTGGTTTAATTCATAATAATTTAAGGATATACTTGCAATTAAAAAATGAAATTAGGCGTACTATACCTGCCTGGCATTATATCCCAAATTCTATATACGGGCGTTAAGTCAATTGCATTGAGGGCAAAATTTTGGAAGCCGGTTATATACACTCAAGGCTAACATACAATGTGTCTTTTAAAAACGAAACAATATTAATAGAGTGAACATAAGATAGTAAAAATCCGGCAACATATTTTTGTTATTTTTTAACTTTGAACCTTAATTGGCTTGCAGCCTGAGACTACATTTCTCTTTTGAATAAATAAAGAGGAAAAAAATTGTAACCAAATTCCAAAAAGTTCTGAACCTTATGATTTTAGCTTTAGCCTTTTTTGAGCCAGTTGAAGCGGTAGATTTTGAGAGCCAAACTATCAAAACGTCTAAAATAGGATTCTCCAATATCTTAGATTCGCATCATTTTAAGGATTTTGCGCACAGAAAAAAAAACTTCTGCAAAATAAAATTCATAGTTTATATACTATTTTTTTTCAATTATATGTCTTAAATTTGCTTATTAATTATTGGCGATAACATATTGAAATATAACGCAAGTATATTTTTAATATTTTACAATAATTTGATTTCTTAATATATACCATAAAAATAAAAATTCTGTTATATTCCTTTAAATTTCACTAGCGGGGAAATTTTAAAATTCTAACTAAAAAACCATAAATGAAAAATCTCTTCATTTTATTAAGCAGGAGCGTTTTTGCGGTAATAGCTGCCGTCTTAGTTGTAGTCTCTTCTGCATCGAGTGCATTTTCCGGTACACCTAAAACTTATGATATTCAGATGTTTGAAACTGACCAGTACAATAAAGGTCCGGTTAGCTCATCTGTCTTTTTCTTTGACTCTAAACCTTACGTAGAAGATTATACAAATATTACAATTGATGTTATCTACTCAAATGCGGAGATTATTCTACCGAGGGTCAGCTTCCTCACTATTGCAGTTAACAATATTCCTCTTGCCAGCCGTGAGGTGAATGCAAGAAACCCTGATACGGCTTCATTTAAAGTAACAGTGCCGAAGGATAAATTGCTGCCGGGCTTCAATGAAGTAAAAATTATCTCTATACTAAGAACATCAGACGACCCTTGTAAAGACTTATACAACAACGCCTGCTGGCTGAGAATTTTGAAAAGCTCAACGATGCACATAGAAGCCATGGTAAATAATAATTACCCGCTTTATTACTATCCTTATCCTTATATAGATACATATTTAAAAAATCCGATTCAGGCATCGGTATTTCTGCCGCAGAAACCCTCTACCAACGAAATCGAAAACTGCCTGAAGCTTATCAGCGACTGGGGTATCGGCTCACCGTTCGGAAACTTTTTATTTAAAGTCAGCACAGACGCTACAGGTGTTCCCGGCAAGCAAATTAAGGTTGGTGATATTTCCAAATTAGGAACTGACGGAATGGGTGTCAGCGAGGGCAATGGTCTTGTTAAAAGAGAAGGCGGTCCCGAAAGAGACCCGGTGCTTTTTGTATCAGGAAAAGGAACTGACGGATTAAACAAATCGGTATCGGCATTAACAAATACAGGAATGGTAAATCAAATGGACTCAACAGTTTCCATCATTACCAAATTCCCGAACGTAACAAACACAAGCAAAAAATCTACTAAAGCAGGTTTGTTTACCTTAAACCAGATGGGATTTCCCCAGATTGTTTTGGCAGGTATTTTCAACCAAAGAAAAGCGTTTATTTTCAGAAGACCTCTTAACTATGACATCAGCAACGATTCCTATATAAAAGTTAACTATTATCACTCGGAAGTAATGAATCCGAGAATGTCAATCCTTGTTGTTTACATCAACGGTGTTCCTGTCGGCTCTGCCGCTTTGAACGAAACGAACGCTAAAGGAGGCTCATTCACAGTAAAAATCCCGGATAGCGAACTTGATAAAAATGAATGGTCAATTGAATTCTCCGCATATCATGAAATCGGCGGAATAAAAGATATTAACTGCGACCACTGGTATGACGATTTAGTATGGACAGTAGTAGAAGGCACATCTGAAATTTATATGTCGCCAGGAAACTATAATGCTCCGCCTTCATTAAAAAATATTCCTTTTGCAATTACAGATAACGGACTTGCATCAGACCCGATTGTTTTCTGGCTTCCTTCAAAAATGAGCGATTCTCATTTAACTTTAGCAGGATTAATTGCAGCAAAATCAGGTCAGGCAAACAAACAGTTAACCGGCTACAGAGTAGTTGTAGGCGATAATCTTGATGACAGCTTAAAGAAATCTTCTACCATCGTAATGCTTGCTTATCAAAACGAAGGCAACAGATGGGGACAGTTAAAAGATAAACTGCCCGTTACTCCGCAAGGTCAGGGCTATGCTGTAGATAAAAACTTTAATACCATTAATAATGAGCTGACTACCTCAAGCGCGATTCTTCAGGCTTGCGTTAACCCATGGAATTCAAAGGGAGTAGTTTATTCTATAATGGTTGATAACGACAATACAGTAAATACTGTAAACAATATTTTAACAAACAGAGAATCATTCATGAAACTCAATGGTCCTCTGTGCCTCGTTAAAAAAGACGGAAGAATAGTTGAAGTAAGCCCTGCCAAGAGTATGTTTAAGAACGTAGAGAAAACTACAAACGTTAAGCTATGGTATTTCCTTGTAGGCGCAGTGCTTATACTTGCATTGCTCCTGATTATATTCAGAAGAAAAATATTCAGACAGAAATAAAATTTAATCTGATAAAATAATTTGGCAGGCAGAAAAGTATTATTCGTCGAAGATAATAAGCTGGAGCAGCAGGTATTCCTGCAATATATGAAGTTCCATAAGCTCCCTTATGAATTTTCAGTTGCCGGCTCGGTAGCCGAAGCAAAAACTATGCTCTCAAACGAGCGTTTTGATGTTGCCATCACCGACTATTTTCTCGGCGACGGCATTGCGCTTGATTTATTTGAAATGCTGGTTTCAACTCCCATTATTGTAATTACAGGAGCAGGAGACGAAGAAACTGCCATAAAAGCTATGAAGGCAGGGGCATACGATTACTTCGTAAAAAGCTCCAATAAAGACCATCTGAAGCTTTTATCCCCTACTTTAGAAAATGCCATTAAATACAGGGAGAATGAGGAAAAAATAAGAATCCTCTCCCGCGCTTTAATGAGCATTAACGATGCGGTTTACATAACTGATTTGAATGATAATCTTATTTACGTAAATAATTCATTCACGAAAATATACGGATATTCCTTTCAGGAAGTAATCGGTAAGAATTCGCATTTCATTTGGAATGACGGCGAGTATTCTGCCTATAAAAATCTGCTGAATTCTGAAAAACATCACCAGAAATTTGAAGGCGAATTCACAAACTGCCGTAAAGACGGAACGACTTTCCCGATTTCTTTGTCTGTATCTCATATAAAGGACAGCTTTTCAGACAGCATCATTGCTTACGTTTGTATTGCAAGAGATATTACGGAAAACAAAAAAATCCGCGAAGAGCTGAAGAAATATTCCGAAGAGTTAAAAAAATATTCTCAGGGTCTTGAAATAAAAGTTGATGAACAGTCCAAGAAGCTGGAAGAAGCAAAGAGATTCGCTGCAATCGGAGAAACGGCTACAATGGTAGGGCACGACTTGAGAAATCCCCTGCAGGTGCTTGTGAATACAATCTTCCTCGCAAAGATGAAGCTCACTCCGAAATTTATGGAGAAGAATAAAAACTCCGTTGTGGA
Source organism: Bacteroidota bacterium (assembly GCA_018266845.1). GTDB lineage: Bacteria > Bacteroidota > Ignavibacteria > Tepidaquicellales > Tepidaquicellaceae > JAFDZO01. The sequence goes on from JAFDZO010000031.1 coordinate 39,358, forward strand.
AACAGTTACACACACTCTTGGAGTTTTTCAGGAGCAGGTTGACTATATGAATAAGATAGTATCTGACCTTCAGGATATAGCAAGAAACATAGTTGTAGAATGGCGTGAAACAAACTTCAAGCCATATATAGAAGAAATAATGGGTTCAATAACCCGCCCATATAATATAAAGCTGAATCTGAAATTAAGCCCGTCTCTTCCGAACGTTAAGCTCGATCAGGGATTAATGAAGAGAGTGCTTACTAATCTTCTCAATAATGCCGTACAGGCAATGGAAAAATTATCCGGCGATATATGGCTCACTGCCGATGTAGAAGGCGGAAAATTTGTTGTTAGAATTTCAGATGAAGGAACCGGTATCCCCGAAAACGTGCAGGCAAAACTGTTCCAGCCTCTTGTTACATCAAAAGCTAAAGGAATGGGAATGGGACTATCGGTTTGTAAAAGAATTGTCGAAGCTCACGGAGGCGAGCTTTCACTTGAAAATAATCTCAAAAAGGGAGCTACTGCAATTATAAAACTACCTTTAAAATAAGGAGAACAATTTAATGGAAAATGTTAGAATTATTATTGTTGACGATGATACCAGCATCGTCCAGACAATCAAGGAAATCCTTGAATTGACCGGTTACGATACTGATACAGCCGATACTGCAAAGGAAGGGCTGGAAAAAATCAGAAGGAACGATTACAATCTCGCATTGTTTGATATTATGCTTCCTGATATGCTCGGCACAGAACTGCTCGCAGAAGCTCACAAAGAAAAGCCCAAGATGAAAAAGATAATGGTTACAGGCTTTGCAAGCCTTGAAAACGCAGTGCTTGCTTTAAACTCAGGCGCAGATGCCTATATTATGAAGCCCGTTAACCCGGAAAATCTTCTCAAAGTAATCGAAGAAAAGTTAATCGAGCAGGAAAAAGAAGAGCGCCTTAATGAAGACCGCGTAAGCGATTGGATTGAAGACAGGCTAAACAACCTTGATACTTAAAACCGGCAGTTTATTTAGACACTCAAATTGTACAATTAAAAAAAACTGAATGTACACAGAAGAAACCAGAGGCATACTTGCTAAATATCTTAAAGAGCTGCTTAGAAAGTACGGAGTAAATGACGAGAAATTTTTAGGCTCGGCTTCCAATGAACAGAACTACATCAATATACTCCGCGATAAGAAAGTTCTTCTGGATGAAGAATTTTTTAAACACCTTGCAAAAGATTTAAGTCTCGAATATGTAGAGCCGGCTATCATAAGAAGCAAAGCAAATCTTGCTCTGGGGCTTCCGTTCAATGTAATTAAAAAGAATCTGATTTTTATTCTTAGCGTTACCTCAAAACGCGTTAAGATTGCAACAGCAAATCCGTTCAACTTCAAGCTGTTCAAAGAGCTTGGAAAAATTTTCAAAAGAGACATAGATATTTGCGTAACCACTGTAGATGCTATTGAAGAATCACTCGACCACGGTTACCGAGAAATACACACTTATAAAGCGCTTGGCGAACTAAGAGACCGCGCTCCCGAAGAATCGGCTTTCACAGTTTTATATAAATGGCAGAAAATTTTTATTATCTGCTGCGCAATATTTTTGCTTATCTGTCTTGTTCTTGCGCCTAAAGGAACAACGTTCATATTATTCCTTGCTGTAAATCTTCTTTACTTCTTTTTAAATCCTTTCAAGCTGTATATTTCTTTGCGGGGATTTGAAAACTCCGGTAAAGGTATCACCGTTACCGAAGCTGAGGTAAGAAATCTCAACGAGGAAAATCTTCCTATATATACAGTGCTTATTCCCGTTTATAAAGAAGCGGAAGTTCTTTCTGATATTATTATCAATATGAACAGAATGGACTATCCGAAAGATAAGCTCGATATTAAAGTTCTTGTAGAAGAGAAAGATGATATTACTTTAAACGAGGCAAAGCGCCTAGGACTTATCGGCGGAAGACCTGAAGTTATGCTCGGCAATATGACTGCCGAAGAGTATCAGGAATATACAAAGATTTTTGAAATTCTCATCGTTCCCGATGCAGATATTAAAACGAAACCGAGAGCCTGCAACTATGGATTGTACAGGGCGCGCGGCGAATATGTTTGCATCTATGACGCAGAGGACGAACCGGATATTGACCAGCTTAAAAAAGCTATTATTGCATTCAGTAAAGTTGACGATTCATACATCTGCCTTCAGGGACACCTGAACTTCTACAACCCGAAAGAAAATCTTCTTGCAAGGTGGTTCTCACTTGAATATTCTTTCTGGTTCGATTACTGGCTTCAGGGACTTGACTTCGTGGATGCTCCCCTTCCGCTCGGAGGCACAAGCAACCACTTCAAAACAAAGATTATTAAACAGCTTGGCGGCTGGGATCCGTACAACGTTACGGAAGATGCCGATCTTGGCATCCGTATTTCAATCAGAAACTACAATACGGCTATGTTGAATTCATACACGCTTGAAGAGGCAAACCTCGAAGTGTGGAACTGGATTCGTCAGCGCTCGCGCTGGTTCAAAGGATATATGCAGACCTTCTTAGTTCACATGAGATTCCCGCTTAAATTCATTCGCGGACTCGGCTGGAAGAAGTTTGCATTCTTTATGTTTACATTCGGCGGAAATATTCTTCTGCCTTTAATTAATCCATTGTTATGGATTGTAACGATTTTAACTTTGTTCTTCCCCGCTGCATCGGATTATCTTTTCCCGCCGGAGCTACAGACTATCTGCGAGTTTAATCTTATTCTCGGAAACCTGATTTACATTGTACTGCATATAGGTCCGTATCTTTTAAAGAGAAACTACGGCTCTATTCCTGTTGCGCTTACAATTCCGATTTACTGGATTATGATTAGTGTAGGTGCATGGAAGGGATTTGCGCAGCTTATTACAAAGCCGTTCTATTGGGAAAAAACAACTCACGGCTTAAGCTCGTTCAGCAAAAAATCTGCCTTCGTTTCAGTTCAGCAGCAGAACGCATAGTTTTAAATTAATCTCGTTACAACGCTCCTGCGTTGTAACGTAACTAATCTTTTTCAAAGCCCTTCTGAGATTTTCTTAAGGGCTTTTTTATTTCATCGTCGTAGATGGGTTTTGTTTTGAATAACTCCCCTTTATGTCCAGAACGTGGGATCCATCCTTTCCTTATTAATTTTGTACAATGCATTAAATATTTTTTTACACCTTTTTTAGTAAAATCAACACAGATCATTAATCGAATTTCTCTATCATATTCATCGTGTTCCATTTCACGGCATGACATCCAATATCCCCAATCAAATTCATCAGTCCACCATGAAGTTAAAGCTGTCCCTTCATAATCATCAGGCGAGCCGGTTAATCCGCCTTTGTCGTATCTTTTTTTAATAATAACATCATCAAATATATCGTGTATCAATTCGCATTCAATTCCTGTTGAATTCATTCCCACAAGATATTCATCAGCGCTTTTTTCAGCAAGTAGCCTGTAATCATCATTTAATTTTTCATCTCCAATTACAAAAAGCACCCACCTTTGTTTCTTTGGAAGTCTTTCTAAATAATAATCCCTTCTCTCATCATTCCAATGAAAGTAATATATCTCTTTTCCTTCTGCTCTGCCTATTCTTTCCATAATCTTTGAAAGTAAAATAATTACGATTTTAATTCAATATTTTAATAGATTCTATTTTACTTTATTCATCCTATTTTGAATTTTTTCTTTCTATTTTCTGTTAATTGGAATAATGAAATTATCTTCTTTATTTTTTCTTGGCATATTTGTTTGTTTATTTTCAGGAAAAGCAGTTTCTCAGGAAATAAAGCTTCTTCCTCCTTCCAACGGTATTTATCACGGTACAATGGCAGGCTGGGGCATTAACGGAGATTCCATAAACGCCGATAGGGTTAAAAATTTCGTACGCACTTCCGGCAAGGAAGTCGCCGTTGTTTACTTCGGACAGAACTGGTTCGATGGGATAAAATTTCCCTCTCTACAGGCGCAGCAGATTTATTCATTAGGGGCAATTCCATTCATCAGTCTTCTTCCCCGCTCAAGTTACAGGCAGTATAAAATAGATTCCATATTTTCATTTGAAAGAATTTTAGACGGCGACTTTGATAAAGAGCTGACTCAATGGGCGCTTGATGCAAAAAATTCAGGAATCCCCATGATGCTCGACTTTGCCCCGGAGATGAACGGCAACTGGTTTCCATGGAGCGGTGTGTATAACTTTTATGACGGCAATATAAAGACAGCGGGAAAAATGTATCGCGATACGTACAGGCATATTGTAGAGATATTCCGCAAGGCAGGCGCTAAAAATATTACGTGGGCGTTTCACCCTAACGGCGGCTCGTTTAATTCCGCTGAATGGAACAATATGAAAAAATATTATCCCGGCGATGAATATGTTGACTGGATAGGGGTAAGCATTTACGGCTCTCAGCGCATAGGCGACAGGTGGCTTGAGATAATAGATACTTTCGATGACATCTATGACAATATGGCAAAAATTACGGAGAAGAAACCGCTTGCTTTATTTGAGTTTGGAGTTACTGAAGATAAGGCAAAGGGCGATAAAAGCCAGTGGATAGAGGATGTTTTCAACTTTGTAACAAGCTCGAAGTACGGAAGGATAAAGCTCATTTCATACTGGAACCAGAACTTCCCCATTTATGATTCGCGCGGAAAAATTATTAACTATTCATTAATGCAAATTGATACTTCCCCCGAAGTATTATACGTTTACCGCGAAAATATCAATAAAAATATTTTCATTTCAAAACCGGTTTTAAGCCGTTAAATTGCACTATTAGTGTTTTGAAGGCATCTTTATTGCGCTAATGCAATCGAACTATATTCCCAAATTAAATTTAACCTTATGTCAGATATATTCAAAAAAATCATTCTGCTTGGAAGACCTGCCTCGGGCAAATCCGAAACAATGGATTATTTAAAGAAAACACCTTTTGAAGAAAGAATAAAAAGATTTCACGTCGGTAAAATAGTTGAGCTGGATGACTTCCCTATTTTATGGGAATGGTTTGAGCAGGATGCAATCCTTGATAAAAAACTCGGCAAGCCAAGAATGATGTCAACCCCGGATAACGATTTTATACACGAATATCAATGGCATCTGCTCATTGAAAAAATCAGCATGAACTACGATAAGCTCTTGAGAGACAATCCGAATATTCACGATGATACCACCGTTCTTATTGAATTTTCGCGCGGCACGCAGCATGGCGGATACAAAGAAGCGTTCAAGCACTTGTCGCAGGAAATATTAAAAGATGCAGTTCTTGTTTACATCAATGTTCCTTATGAAGAATCGCTAAGAAAAAACAGAAAACGATTTAACCCAAACAAACCCGACAGCATATTAGAGCATGGTCTTCCCGATGCAAAGCTGGAAAAGCTCTATAAAGAAGTTGACTGGGAAGAAGTATCTAAAGGCTTTACAAACAGAATTAACATTAACGGAGTTAATGTTCCGTTCTTCGTATTTGAAAATATGCCGTCAAAAACAGATGACAGAGAGCTTCTCGGTCCTGAGCTTGACAAAATTTTCACTACCCTCTGGAAGGAAAAAAACTCGTAATTTGTTTTCTCAGCCGGAAGCATATACTAATAAAGAAAATCATTTTTAATATTGCAAAAAATTTTACCCCCTGAAATTTCAGACCTGCAATCAAGATTAGATACTAGCGAGGGAGCAGAAAGAATGGAAATTCTTCACTCCCTCGCAGTTCATTATGCGGAAACTAACCCGCAAACTTCGGAAAAATATTCCGGTGAAGGACTTGAACTTGCCCGCAAATTAAATGAAGATTTGTGGACTGCAAAATTTCTTCTTCTTCACGGAAGGACTCGCTACAATTCCAATGATATTGTAAATGCGCTGGAATACCTTACAATAGCTTCCTCTATCTTCGAGAAATTTGATGATGAGCTTAATATTGCCGACTGCCTCCTGCGCATAGGAAGATGTCAGGATTTGCTCGGTGATAGCTCGCGCGGGCTGGAAAACCATTTCAAAGCATTAAAAATTTCTCAAAGCCTCCGTGATAAAAAATTAGAAAGCCGCGCCTATATGGAAATGGGGCTTTCATGCTGGGCTAATAAAGACAGCGCGCTTGCCCTTGAGCATTTGAACAAGGCTTACGAGCTTCAGGCTGAAGGCAATAGCAAAGGCGACCTGGCTGCTATTACGGGAAACATCGGGAATGTTTATATCGGTATGCAGGATTACAAAACCGCATACAAATATTTCCAAAAATGTCTTGATATATTTAAAGAGCTTAACAGCGAAGAAGGTATCGGCAAAACTTACATCAGTATTGGCATTACCCTTTGGGGCATAGATAAGTTAGATGATGCGCTTGAATACGTAAACAAATGCCTCACTATTTTTGAAAGGCTCGATAACAAAGAAGTGATTGCCGAATCGTATTCCGTCTTAGGCTCTATCTACACAGATAAAGGGGAGTTTGAAACGGCGCAGATTTATTTCGATAAGGCGCTGGATATTTCCAAAGAATACAACCTGCAATACAAGCTTGAAAATCTCTACGAAAGCAAATATCAGTGCGCTGAAAAAATGGGAGATTATAAAACCGCTTTTAATTTTTCCAAAAAGCACCACGAAGCCGTAAGCAGGAGGCTGAAAGAAGCTGCCGAAGTAAAGACAAATTACCTGAACGCAATGCACGATATGGATTTGCTAAGGAATGAATCTGAAAATCTCAGCGAAAAGAATACCGCTTTAAGCGAACTAAACCAGCAGCTTAATTCAAAGAACAATACATTATCCGATACGCTGAATACTCTCCACTCGCAGAATGCTGAAATCGAAAGGATTAATAAAATTAACTCTAAAATCCTTTCTATACTTGCCCACGATTTAAAAAATCCGCTCGGCATTATTCAGCAGGTAACCGAAATGTATTCTTCAAACACTATTGATGAAAGCATGGTCGGTGAAGTATTGCAGGACCTTCATAAAAACTCCAAAGCTGCCCTCGAAATGCTGACGGATGTTTTGCAATGGGGAACGGCTCAGGTGGGCAAAAAAAATGCTGCGGATTTTTCTGAAATAAATTTGCGGGACTTGGTTAACGCCAAACAGGACGGCTTCTCCCTGCTGCTGAAATCAAAGAATAACACTCTAATAAATTCATGCGATGAAAATTTTGTTTTCAAAGGTGATATTAATATGATAAGAGTTATTATCAGAAATCTCATTACCAATGCAAACAAATTTACTTCCGGCGGAACTATTACCGTAGGGCATTTTGATAAGCCGGATGAAATTGAAATAACCGTTTCAGATACCGGAATTGGAATGAACAGCTCTCAAATCGAACGCTTGTTTAAGTGGGAAACAAGGCAAAGCTCTGACGGAACTTCAGGGGAAAAAGGCACCGGCATAGGGCTTCTTTTATGTCAGGAGTTTGTTCAGGCGCATAAAGGAAAAATATGGGCTGAAAGCGCGCCCGGGAAAGGAACATCTTTTCATTTTACTGTCTCTAAAAGTTTATAATTTTTGTAATGGCAGAAGAAAATTTACCCGATGAAATAAAGAAAGCGTCTGCTAAATTAGATAATGCTGCCGGAATAGAGCGGTTCGACCTGCTCTTTTCTCTGGCAAAGTATTATTTTAATATCAAGCCCAGATTAGCTGCCGAGTACGCCGAAGAAGCAAAAAAAATTGCCCAAAATGAAAATGATATTGAGAGGCTCGGCAAAACCTTTCTTATTCTTGGAAAGCTTTACTACCGCCTTACCGAACTGCTCCTTGCAATAGAATGCCTCTCTGAATCTGCCCGAATTGCAGAAAACCTAAGGAACACGGAAAATGAAATCGAATCTTTGCGTATGCTGGGAATGACGCAGAATTTCGCAGGCGACTTTTCGCGCGCTTTAGATTCTCAATTCAAATCACTTAGCCTTTGCAGAAAAATCGGATTCAAACAGGGTGAAGGCGAATCTCAAATGCTTATTGCTCTTTCTTATCTTGGAAACAAAGAAATAAATCCAGCGCTCGAATATCTTGAAGCTGCTTACAAGATAAAGCTGGAGATAGGCTCTAAAAATGATATTGCATACGCTTTAGGAAATTTCGGCAACGCATATTTAGGTCTTGAGCAATATGAAAAGGCAGTTGGGTATTTTATTAAATGTAAAGAGATATTAGAAGAAGTAGATAATAAAGCAGGTATAGGCAGAGCAAGTATGAACATCGGCATCTGTCTTCAGGAACTGGGAAAATACGAAGAAGGTATTGAATATGTAAATAAAGGTTTGCAGATTTTTTTGTCAATTGGGGAAAAAGAACCGATTTCAAACTGCGTCTATATCCTCGGTTATATCGAAGCAGCGCAGAAAAAATATGAAAAAGCCATTGAGTATTATAATGAAGCTATAGTAATAGGTGAAATGTACAAATTGTTTCCCACGCTTGAGCAGATATACAATTCAAAATCGGAAGCTGCTGCTGCCATCGGAGATTATAAAACTGCCTATGAGTTTTACATGAAGGGGCATTCGCTTATAGAAAAGCGTTTGAAGGAAACTGCTGAATTCAATACCAGATACCTTAGCGTTGCTCACAGGGTTGATATACTTCAGAGAGAATCCGAAATACTTGAAGAAAAAAATGCGAAGCTGAATGAGCTGAACGAAAAACTGACTTTGCTTAATGATGAAAAGACTGAATTTCTCGGTATTGCAGCTCACGATTTAAAAAATCCTCTGAACTCTATTTCTCTTTCAGCTTCAACAATCAAAAAATACATTGACTCATTTCCGAAAGAAAAAATTGAGAACTATCTGGATAAGATAGAAAAGACGGCAACAAGAATGAAAAATATCGTTACCAATCTTATCAACACGAACATAATCGAAACAGGCAGATACAATGTCAAAAAGCAGGAATTGGATTTGAATGCTTTGGTTAAACATATCGCTGAAGACTTTAAGCATCAGGCTTCCGGCAAAAACATTGTTATCGTTCTTAATGAATCCGAAAAGATAAAAATTATAACAGATGAAGATGCAATATACAGCATACTTGATAATCTGATTTCAAACGCAGTAAAGTACTCTTTGCCCGGAAGCGAAGTAAAAATCGGAATTTTCAAAAACGAAAAAAATGTTTCCGTAAGCGTAACAGATAGCGGAATAGGTATAAAAGAGTCCGAAAAGGACTTGGTCTTTACAAAGTTTGCCCGAATGTCTAACAAGCCCACAGCCGGCGAAAACTCTACAGGGCTGGGACTTTCAATTGTGAAAAAACTTACCGAACTTATAGGAGGCAGAATATTTTTCAAAAGCGAATACGGCAAAGGAACAACCTTTACTATCGAACTGCCTCTGTAACTGCTTCCTTTGCCCTGATAAAATTTTTAACCTGTGCAGGAACATTCACCTTCGGAAATATCATCTCTTCTTAAAAAATTAGAAACGTCGGAAGGCGCGGAAAAAATAGACCTGCTAAACTCCATAGCCTCGCATTATCTTGAAAAAGACAACAGGCTTTCCATTCAATATTCTTCGGAGGCAAATCAGTTAGCGCAAAAATCAAATGATCTGAAAGGACAGGCAGAATCTCTTTTATGTCTTGGGAAAGCCGGATATTTCAGCTTGGATTTTATAGGCGCTATAGAAAACCTCGCCGACGCTGCATATATTTATGAAGCGCTTGGCGATAAAAAGAATGTTGTATCCGCTTTGACATATACGGGAATGTCTCAGTTTTCATTGGGTGATAATACAAGAGCTTTGGATTCTTTTTTTCAGGCACTGAAGCTCGGCAGAGAAGCGCATGAAAATGAAAGTGAAAGAGTAGTTCTTATGCAAATCGGCTTGGTTTATTTATCCAACAGGGAAACAGAGCTTGCTTTGGAATACATGAATAAATCCTATGAACTAATTTTGCCTAACGGAAATACGCGCGAGCTTGCAAGTATAACGGGAAATATGGGAAATATTTATTTGCAGCTGAGGGATTTTCAGAAAACTATGGAGTGTTATTTAAAGTGCAAAGAAATTTTTGAAGAACTTAGAAGACCCTTGGAAATAGGAAGAGCATACCTGAATATCGGCGTAACGCTGGCAACATTCGGCAAGTTCCACGAAGGGCTTGAGTATGCCGAAAAGTGTCTGGAAACTTTTACGAAACTTGACCGCAAGGATTTAATCTGCAATACTGTTTCCACCATCGGCTCAATTTATTGCGATTTAAAAGATAATGCTAAAGCGCTGGAATATATTTTAAAAGCGCT
>JAFDZO010000032.1:0-21581 GCA_018266845.1 Bacteroidota bacterium
GGTTTTCATAGTGGATTTTTTGAAGGGTATTATTCCTGCCTTAATTCTGATTTACGTTTTAAATTTTAGTTTGTATTTTTTAGTTCTCCCTTTAGCGCTCTTAGTGCTTGGACATAATTTTTCGTGTTTCATAAAATTTAAAGGCGGCAGAGGACTTGCAACTTCCGCAGGTATCTTTATTGTAGTAAATTTCTGGCTAGTTGTGTTATGGCTTATTTTTTACTTTGTTGTGAAAAAAATAAAAGATAATGTTCATATTGCAACTTCAATTGCACTTATACTTCTGCCTTTTATAATTATTTTTGCTCAGGATTTAATTGTGCGCTTCACTTACGGCTATAGCACATTTGGAAAAGAGATAACATTTACCTTATTATTTGCATTAAGTTCCTCAATTGTAATTATTATATTATTGAAACACATAAATCCGATTTTTGAATTAATAACAAATCATAAAAAATGAGTACTAATCCGAAATTAACATCAATAGAAGATTTGAATGAAATGGCGAGACAAATCCGCCGTGATATTATTAATATGCTTTTGATTTCCAAGTCAGGGCATTCAGGCGGTCCGCTTGGGCTGGCTGATATTTTTACTGCTTTGTACTTTAATAAAATGAAACTGGATAATGAAAATCCGAACTGGGATGAAAGAGATTATTTCTTTTTATCTATAGGGCACGTTGCTCCGGTGTGGTATGCGACGCTTGCGCGAAGAGGATATTTTTCGATTGACGAACTGAAGACATTAAGAAAAGTTAACGGCAGGCTTCAGGGGCATCCTGCGCCGTCAAAGACTCACGGAGTTCCCGGTGTTGAAATTGCATCAGGTTCTCTCGGTCAGGGAGTATCTATTGCAGCGGGTACTGCTTTAGGCTTAAAACTTTCTAAAAAATCAAATCATGTTTACTGTATCTGCGGAGACGGCGAACTTCAGGAAGGGCAGATATGGGAAGGTATTATGACTGCTGCGCATCATCAATGCGATAATCTTACAGTGATTGTTGATAAGAATGACTGCCAAATTGATAACCGTGTTCAACAGGTTTTGAATATGGATTCTATTCCCGAAAAGTTCCGCGCTTTTAACTGGGAAGTAATAGAAGTTAATGGAAATGATATGCAGTCAATTCTTGACGGCATTGATAAAGCAAAAGCAGCTAAAGAAGGAAAACCCACTTGCATAGTAGCACAGACCTTTATGGGTAAGGGTGTTTCGTTTATGGAAGATAAATATACCTGGCACGGAGTTCCGCCGAATAATGAGCAGGGCAAGATTGCTTTAACAGAGTTAACAAAAACGAAGTTCGGTGATTTTGTAGAGCTGGAGTTGTAAAAGTAGAAAGTAGTAAATATAAAGTGGCAAGTATAAAAGGTTATCTGTTTTTAATAGATAACCTTTTTGATTTATAATAATAAGTAATTTATTTTTCTTAAAAATAATTTTTCATAATCAAATTTTCTTGAAAATGAAAGATACGGCTTCGAAAAATGACCGAGTTTATAAAATGAGCTTTGCAGGTGTTTATCCACATTACATTGCTAAAGCAGAAAAGAAAGGACGCAGCAAAGCAGAGGTGGATGAAATCATCCGCTGGCTAACGGGATATACTCAGAAAAAGTTTGAGAGTCAGCTTGAAAAGCGTGTAGATATGGAAACTTTTTTTAATAAAGCACCGAAGCTAAATCCATCACGTACTCTTATTAAAGGTGTAATTTGCGGAGTGAGAATTGAAGATATAGAAGAACCTCTTATGCGGGAGATACGCTATATGGATAAACTGATTGACGAGCTTGCAAAGGGAAGACCTATGGAAAAGATTTTAATGAAGCTTTGATAGCATTATGTATCGAGTAATCAGTGTTGAGAAAAAAAGGTTATCAGCAATTGCAGATAACCTTTTAAAATTTAATGACCGAATTTCCTACTTCGAAGGAAAAATCTTTATATTATTTTCTCTGAAATTTTTCTTCTTCCAATGTAAACACCAATGAAATTCTGTGTGTGTTTCCTAATTGTTCGGTGCCGTCAAATTTTGCAAAAGAATAATCAATGTTCAGTTTTGGTAATTTTACGCCTGCTCCGAGGGTAAGATTTCCTAAATCATTATATCCTGTGCGGATACTGATAAGATTTTTGAAAGAATACTCAAGCCCTGAATGTAGGTCAAAGCTGACCGGTCCCAAATAAGCATTTGCAGATTGCTTTCTGCCTTCAAATCTCACATCGAAATCTACAGCGGGAGTAATTAATCCGCCAAGGGCTTCGATAGAATATGCTGTTCCGATTTTTGCAGTTGGTGAAATTGTTTCTTTCTTTCCGGTTGACCACGAAAGATATGTTGTTGTCAAATCCTGAAGATTTGCTCCTAAGAAAAATCTTCCGAAAGGATTGTAGTTAACGCCTACGTCAAACCCGAGTCCCCATGCAGATTCTTCTGCAATGTTCCTTCTTATTATCTTTAAGTTAGCGCCGTATGAAAATTTATCCGACTGTTTTTTAGAATAGGTTACATAAAATGCGTAGTCTGTAGAATTGAAGTAAGTAATTTTATCAGGGTCTAATCTTTCGCCCGGGTCAAGAATTCCGTTGCCGTTTAAATCAATCAATGCGTTTCGTGTATCTGCAATATCATCAACTCCCATTCTGATAATGCTAAAGCCCAAAGAAGCGCTTTTACCGAAAGGAATACCAACTGAACCGTAGTCATAGTTAATAAGATTTCCGAATCTTTCATCGTGCATCAATGAAAACTGAGGGTAGTTCAGTTTTGAAAGAGAAGCGGGGTTCCAGTAGCCGGAGGTTACATCGTTCACAAGCGCAACATAAGCGCCTCCCATACCAAGCGGTCTTCCGCCGACACCTATAGCAAGAAACTCTCCCGCGTATTTATTCTGCGCAAATGTAAACTGTACGCATACAAAAAGTATTATGACTGTAAAGATTTTTTTGATGGAATTCATAATCTCAACGATTAATTTACAAAAATGCGTAAATTAATTTATAGTGCCTCCTGAATTTTAAATGAATTAATCGCGGGTAAGAATTTACAAAAACTCTCAACCCGTGATGTAATAATGTCAATTTTATTCCGTATAGTCAATACTAATTAGACTCTAAAACAATATTTTTTCTTAATGTTGTATTGGTAATTTTATCTTCTGCTGCCAAGAATTCTAAGCAGGAATAAGAACATATTGATGAAGTCTAGATAAAGCTGCAATGCGCCAAAAATGGCTTCTCTTTTTCCTGATTCGCTATCGGCTTCCGAACGGAAAGCCATTTGCTTTATCTTTTGCGTATCGTAAGCTGTAAGTCCACAAAATACTAAAACGCCAACATTACTTATTATCCAATACATTGTAGAGCTTTGTAAAAACAAATTGACCAGCGAAGAAATAATTATTCCAAACAAACCCATATACAAAAATGTGCTAAACTTCGATAGGTCTATTTTTGTAATATAACCAAGGAAGCTAACTGCCCCAAACATCATTGCGCATACAAAAAATGTTGAGTAAATAGAGGCGTGTGTGTATCTTAAAAATAATGTCGAAAATAAAACTCCAGTTGCAAAGGCATATAGGAAAAATGCGCCAACCCCGGCTGTTGAACCCATACTGCTAATAATTTTGTTAATTCCCAGTATAAGTAAAAATTGTCCGATGATTATTGTAAAAAATACAAAAGGAGTCAGAACTAAAGCTGTTAATTCCTGTGAAGTTGAAATTGCATATGCCGTTAAACCGGTTATGGCAAGTCCCATAGCCATCCAGTTATAAACCCTAAGTAAAAAACCTCTTACATTAGCTTGCGCCTCAGCGCCTGACATTGATTGGCTTATACCAGAGCCGTTATTATAAGACTGGTTAAATTGATTCATATATTTTAAAATTTCCTATTTAAACAAAAAATTATTTTTGAGGTTCCATTCCCATTGCAGCCCATTCTTCTTCTGCGGGACCGTAGATTCCTGTTACCTTCAATCCGGCTTGGCGCATAAGAACTTCCATCTGCCCTCTGTGGTGCGCCTGATGCAATATGAGGCATTGAAGGACAAATCCTTTTGCCCATTGTTCTCCATACATAGGAACTATATCGAGCAGTTTTTCATCTGTCCACTGGTCTTTTACAGAGGCAAGAGCTTGCTTTGAGAGCCGCTCGTAATCTGATTTTATTTTATGAACATTCCTTACGCTTTTATCTAAGTCGTGAAGTTCGTCTATATCTGTTAAACCTGCGCTCTTAAGCATTTCAGAAATGGTTTCAACTAAGTGCCATGCAATAAAACCAATATCGCGTCCGCCGGGTTTTACTTCTGTGTTAAGTGTTTCATTGGTTAGGTTACCAAACAGCTTTAAAGTGGCTTCGTATTCGTAAGTCCACTCATTTTCAAAATCTTGTATGCTTCTGAACATATTCCGGAATAGTTTAGATTAATAAAATGAAGTGAGTTTGTCTCTCAATAATAGGTAAAATAGAAAGTGGTTTCAAGATAGATTTTGTGAAGAAACGGTTAACCTGACAGGTTTTTAATCCTGTCAGGTATAGAGCATTTTATTTCATCAAAATCATTTTCACGGTTTTAGAAAACTCTCCCGCATTTAATTTTAAGTAATAAATTCCCGAAGACAGATTCTCCCCGTTGAATTTATACTCATAACTTCCTGCGTTCAAATTATTTTGAGAAACATTTTTTATTTCCCTTCCAATAGCATCGAAGATTATTATATTCACATCCGATAATTTCGGAATGTCAAATTTTACTTTAGTAGTAGGGTTGAAGGGGTTGGGATAGTTTTGATAGAGAGTAAATTTAGCAGGAATATTATTAGAAAGGTTATTTATTCCTACCGACTGAGAATACTTTACTAAAAAATACGATGAGAAAGTAGATACAGTATTTCCCAAAATAAATACGTTTTGGAAACGATCTAAAAAGAAACTTACAGGATATTCGCGTGTATTGTTTAAGTTATCAATGTATCTGGCGGTCCAAAGTTGCTGTCCTGAAGAATTATATTTTATTGTGATACAATCTCCGGGATCATTGTTTCTACTTGTCCCTGAAACATAAAAGTTTCCAAAATTATCTTTTATAATACCACCCCCTCCGTCATCCTCACGGAATAATGGGTTGCTATATCGAACAGACCAAACAGAATCCCCCGCTGTATTATATTTTCTTGTTAATATGTCTGTATTTACCCAAGGGAAAACATCGCCGGTTACATAGCCTGTAACAACTAAATTTCCGAATGCATCTATTACCGAAGATGCTGCTGCATCGACAAACCTTGTTGACCATTGTTCTACTCCCATTGTATTATACTTTATAACATACCATCCGGTTATATAAACATTTGAGGAATCGTCTGTAATAATTGAAGTTGCAGGACCATTATTATTATTAATGCCAAACCTTGTTGCCCATTGAAAATTTCCAGAGGAGTTAATTTTTACGGTTATGCATTTCCCCCCACCGTATCCTACTATGTAAATATTTCCAACATGATCCAATGTAAAAGCTTTAGGGACATTGTAATCTGAAATACCGCCACCTGTGTATCTCGCTTCCCATTGCTGAATTCCCGCAGAGTTATATTTAACAACTACATAATCCGTAGTAGGAACTAAAGAATTACTTTGTCCGCAAACATACAGGTTATCTTGAGAATCACTTGTCATCGAAACTGCAATATTTCCACGGCTAGGCCCTTCATATCTTATTGCCCATTGCTGCTCTCCGGAAGAATTATACTTTACAGTTGCAAAATCAACGGCGGTGCCGTAAATACCACTTGTTCCCGAAACATAAATATTCCCGAAACTATCCACTTCTATACCGCATGGCCGGTCGTCACTTGCAGATAGCAACCCTGTATATCTCGCAATCCATTCTCTTACACCGGAGGAATTATATTTTATAGTTACATAATCCGGTTTATTATTAGAGCCATTTCCCATTCCTGTCACATAAATGTTTCCGGAGCTATCAAGCGCAGCATCTATCGCTACATAGTCACCGAAATTGGAGTAAGTTGCAGCCCACTCCAGAGTTACTTGAGAATAACTCAATTGAGCTGCTGTAATAACAAAAAGAAATATTATTAATTTTTTCATAGCTGTATTTTTTTATTTCACTAGAAGCATCTTTACAGTTTTAGAAAATTCTCCCGCTTGCAGTTTGAAATAATAAATTCCCGAAGACAAGTTTTCCCCGCTGAATACGTATTCGTAGCTTCCCGCCGATAAATTATTCTGAGAAATATTTTTTACCTCTCTTCCGACTGCATCGAAGATTGTTATATTCACATCCGATAATTTCGGAATGTCAAATTTTACTTTAGTAGTAGGGTTGAACGGGTTAGGATAGTTTTGAGATAAAGCAAAATCTTTAGCCGGAAATGTACTTGTATTAATAATACCGTTAAGTACATAATATCTGTATTTAAAATATAAAGATGTATAGCCGGCAGTATCGATATTGAAAACAGCAAAAAGTGCATATTTATTTTCAAATCTAATTCCGTTGTTTAAAGCTATCTTGACATTTTTTGAAGTATCTCCAACCGTAATGCTATCTCTCCCGTATGTGGAAGAAGAAGCGAAATTAAAAAGAATTTTAGTAGAGTCAGATGATTTTCTGACAACTGCGGAAATATCAGAGCTTATGCTCTCTGTAATTATAGGAAAGAACCATGTTTTAAGTCCGTAATAATTGAAATAAGAAGATATTATCACAGTCTCCAAATTATTGCCGAAGTTTGTATTGTAGCAATAAATAGCATTTTTTCCGCTTCTGTCTGATTCAAAAATCTGCTGCGTGCTATAAGTTTTGGCAAGCTGAATATTTAAGTTGTTTCCCGTGAATGCTAGCGTATCCGGTAAAGTCCATGTATCTCCATTGTTGCCTGAAGTTGCTTTGTAAATACAAAAATTATTATCCGCTTTTTTAGAACGGAAATTTACCCTTAATCCTGTTGAACTTGTAACTGCTATAAGACAATTACTGCATTGAGTCGCAATGGAAGACGTAAGATTGGATTCGCTTAAAATTGTCCTCGTCTGTGCATTATACCTTCGATATATAATATCATCATCTTTGGTATATACTATTCCAAATTCAGTTTCTGATATTTGAATTGCCTTGGGATTAAATTTATTTCCCGTGCCTGAATCCAGTGGAAAAGGAGATGACCATCCTGTGGGAGAATAATATGAAGCATAAATATCCCATTTTCCGTTTTGATTGGATTCCCACAATGCTAAAGAGTATCGTATTGTATCATTCCATACAATTTGTTTGGAAGCAATACAAGGATTTTTCTTTAAAAAGTTATTTGATGTAAGGTATTTAGGAGCATCTATAGCGCTGTCTTTATTAAATCGAAGCACACATATTTGAGATGCTGTATCAATCTTTCTTTGAAATACCATAAACTCCCAGAATGGATAGCTATAGAAACTGTAATAGTGAGGCGAACTGAAGTCAGGATTTGTATCTTTATATCCTGATGTTAGTCTCTTTAATGGCGACCAGTTGGGAATTTGAGAGAATGAATTTTGACCACTTAAAGAAAGCAGAAAAATGAATATGAGTAAAATAAATTTTTTCATAGCTAAAATGTTTATTTTACAAAAAAACGGCGGGAACAGATTAATCTAATTTAGTTACTATTTTTATAATATTTCTACTCAAAAATTTTTCCATAAAAAATTTGGTAAACCTAAAGATAAACACTTATAATTGCTTTTTATGAGAAAATACCCTAAATTTATAGGGTAAATTAAAAAAGGTAAATTTTATGGGAGCGGCAAAGTTTATCTCAGAACCTATTGAAGTGATTGCGCATATACATCACATGAAAATGGTTGTGATAAAATTCAAATGGGGAAATACGGTTTACAACGTAGCAAAGATGGTAAATAAATGGCAGGTACCTTCAGGGCAGTCAAAGATCACCCATTATATTGTTGAGTGCCCAAAGCAAGGAGTCTCATGTGAAATTGCTTTTGACCACTTTGATTTGAAATGGGAGATAGTAAGCAAAAGTCAAATGGTGAAATAGTTAAATAGTGATTAATTGAGTTCACTATTTCGCTATCTTACCAGTTCACTATTTATTTAATACTATAATTCGGCGCTTCCTTAGTTATCTTCACATCGTGCGGATGTGATTCTTTCAAGCCCGCATTTGTTATCTGAACAAATTTAGTTTTGGTTTTCATTTCCTGAATACTCTTTGCGCCGCAATAACCCATTGCAGAACGCAAACCGCCGACAAGCTGGTAAATCGTTTCGCCAAGCGCGCCTTTATAGGGAACAATCCCCTCTATTCCTTCAGGAACTAATTTTTTAATGTCATCCTCTGCATCCTGAAAATACCTGTCCTTGGAACCCTCTTTCATTGCTTCCAGTGAACCCATTCCTCTGTAAACCTTGTAACTTCTCCCTTCATACAAAACTTTTTCACCCGGCGTTTCATCTGTTCCAGCAAGCATTCCGCCGACCATAACGGAATCTGCTCCTGCTGCAATTGCTTTCGGAATATCGCCCGTCTGTTTTACTCCGCCGTCTGCAATCAAGGGGATTTTATATTGATGTGCAATTTTTGCGCAGTCAATAATAGCGGAAATCTGAGGAACTCCAACTCCTGCAATTACTCTTGTAGTGCAGATAGAGCCTGCTCCAATTCCAACTTTTATGCCATCTGCCCCCGCATGTATTAAATCATATACTGCTTCACCCGTTGCAACATTGCCAGCAATTAAATCAACCTCAACAGCTTTTTTAATTGACTTCACCATTTCAATTACTCCGCGCGAGTGTCCGTGCGCAGTATCAACTATAATTACATCTGCTCCTTTTTTAACAAGCGCTTTTACTCTTTCCAAAGTATCTCCTGCAATACCAACGGCTGCGCCTGCTCTCAGTCTTCCAAATTTATCTTTGCATGCAAGAGGAAACTTCTTTCTCTTCTGAATATCCTTAAAAGTAATTAAACCCTTCAGCGTTCCTGTTTTTTTATCAACTACTGGGAGTTTTTCAATTTTATATTTCTGTAGAATTCTTTCAGCTTCTTCCAATGTTGTACCCACAGGAGCAGTTACAAGATTCTCCTTTGTCATTATTTCCGATATAAGTGTGTCTTCATTCGGCTCGAATCTCATATCGCGATTTGTAAGAATTCCCTTCAATTTGTTTTTCCCGTCAACAATAGGAATACCCGAAATGCTGAATCGCGCAAGAATCTCCAGCGCATCCTTTATTTTTTTATCGGCAGTAAGGGTTATCGGGTCCATTATCATCCCGCTTTCGCTTCGTTTTACTTTATCAATTTCCGCAGCTTGTCTTTCTATAGACATGTTCTTATGAACAATCCCTATACCTCCTTCGCGGGCAATAGCAATTGCCATATTGCTTTCCGTAACAGTATCCATTGCAGAGGAAAGAATGGGAATGTTCAATTCAATGTTATTCGTAAGCTTTGTTTTTAACTCAACTTCTCTGGGAAGAACTTTTGATTTCGCAGGCACAAGAAGTACGTCATCAAAAGTAATTGCAAGCTCAAGAATTTTGTCGGATTTCATTGTAATTATTGAATAGTTTTATCTTTTATTAAATCGTTGTAAACATCTTCAGGTCTTAAATCGCCGTCAAAAGAACGAACGTACATAAGATGAAGATGGGTGGGAGAGCGGGAAGGGTAAGCATTTTTTCCCGTGCGTCCCATGGTGCCGAGCTTTGTTCCGGGCTTGACTAAATCACCGACTTTAACATCAACCTCTTTCAAATGAGCATAATAAAATAATCCGTTTGTATAGTTATCGTAAATATAAACAATATTTCCTCCCCTTATATCATCCATTTCAGGAGTCCAGTTTGTTCTTGTTTCCACAACGATGCCCCCGCTCATTGAAAGTATATCAACGTATTTACCCGTATAGTCATCAACACAATCCTGATTTGCATCGCTGATAAAAATATCGTGGGCTGGGTGTCCACCTGAATTTACTTCAAAAAAATCAAATCCCTGTGGAATATATCCGCTGCCGTTGCGCCCTCCAATTGCTGCCGCCGTATAACCTCTGACGGGAAAAACCCATTCTTTATCGGAATATTTTTTCGTTTTTTTCTTTTTAACAAGCTCTTCCATGTAATCCCACATCTGATTTGTCCATACATTCATAGAGTCAATAGCATCTTTTCGAGAGAGTTTTGCATCCCTTACAAGTCTCATAATACTGCCCCATCTTCCGGCGGGATTAACAATTTTCGGCTTAACATTAACATCTTCTTCAATGTCATTAATTTTCTGCGCTAATGCATCTATAGAGATATAGATGGTTTTTTTCTTAGGAGTATCATCTTTCTTTTTCTTGGAAGTCTGCGCAATGGAATCTGAAATAAATAATATACAAAATAAAAGTAAAGAAATTGTAAAGAACAGGTTTCTTTTTTGAGAAGTGAAATTGTTTTTTTTCAGAAAGCCCCCTTTTTAAAAAATTAAAAATCAATAGTGAGGTTACCGGAAATAGTGTAAGATGAGGAGTTTATTATGTTAAAATCCGATCCTCCAGAAAAACTGATTTTATCGGAAAAATTATATCCGGCGCCAATATAAAAAGTCGAAGAGTTGGAGTTAAGTTTCATATCCCTTGAAAAATCTACTCCTGTAGAAACACTAAATTTATCCGATAAAGAATATGTCGGGAAAAGCGACAGGCTGAAATTTTGCTGGAATTGAAAATCATACAATTTTTTCACACTGTCAATTTCCTGCTGTACAATAGTTGATAATTTTTTATTTGTTACCGGAAAATCAGGTTTTCCGAGCATATCTATTGTCCCGGCTAAATCACAGGAAAAATTTCCCTTTGTAAAATTTCCAATCAAGCCTGCATGATAATCAAGTTTGCCGGTGCCTAACTGGTCATCGGATTTTGCAGTTGGGATTTTTACCGAAACCTGTGCATAATGTGAAAACAATTCGCCTTCGCTTAGTAAAAATCTCGAGCTTATCAGCAAATCTCCTGTTCCGGTAAACTTAGTTCCGCTAAGATTATAATTTGTGGTAAAAAACGAAAACGTTCCTACTAACGTGATATTATCCGAAAGTCCGTAAGTTCCTGAAACAGAGGCTTCAGGATAATCTCCATCGGTTGAGCCGCCTAAATCCATAGCCCATTTTCCTTTTTCGATAATATACGATGAGAAATCAGCTGAGGGCCTGTTTGCGTTGAGCAGATAATTATATGCAGCATCACGCTGCGCATCAAAAATTCTGTTTCTCAAATTGTTCTGCGAGTATGAATCGCAGAACAATAAGAAAAAGAAAATTAGTATAAATAGAGTTTTGTTAAACCGGTTTTTCATTATTTATCTACTATTTCAACTTCTCCGGTTACAATAACGGTTCCGTCTTTTTTGAGACAGCTTACTCTATACTTGCCGGCTTTTTTAAAATTAACATCGTTGAAATAAATATAATCCATACTCGGCTGCACAGTAAACGGAAGTGTTTCAACTGCCTCGCCTGATGCTTTGTCAGTAATATTTATATTTACATCTGATACTCCGACTTTTGTTTTGGTCGGTCTTAAATCAACCATAACGGTCAGATTTCCTGTAGTAAATTTTGACGATTCGCCAATTTCACCTTTTTTAGAATCATATTTTTCGCAAAAATAAAGACGGTTTTCTTTGGGACCAAATAGTGATGAGCAGCCGAAAGAAAAGGATACAAGAATAAGAAGTGAAAGCCAGAATTTGTAATTTACTTTCATGAGGGTTATAATTTTAGTTTAAGAAATGAATTTATTCAAATTGCTTTAAGCCTTTTACGTCACCCCATAGTCCCCGTTTGTTCTCTCTTGCTTCGCGTTCATATTTTCTGAACTCTTCAATTTTTGAAATTGGTGTGGGATAAACCGAAGCATATCCGTCCTGAATGATTTTAGCATTAAGTAAGGTTCCGTCTTCCAGATATACATATCTTAAGCTCCTGCCGTATTTATCTTTATCGGTGCCCGGCTCTTTTACAAGCCGAACGCGTTTGCCTTCAGCTATTTTTTTTACGTAGTCAGAAGCCATTTGTCCGAGCGTTTGAATAGTTTTTTTATCCTGCCCTGATTTTTTTGCGTCTTTGTCTAATTTGTTAGATTGGAATTTTTCGGGAGTATCAATACCCAGAAGGCGGATTTTTTCTCCATTCGCCATTTTGAATGTGTCTCCGTCAACTACCCGTTCTACCACTAAATAATCCGACTGGTTATCTTTTTCAACAGATTCTAACTTCGGGCTTATGTATTTATAGGCAATGTATCCTATTATGGCAAGGGTAATTAGAGTTGAGACGGATTTTACGGCAAGTTTTGTCATTATTGGAGAATGTCTATTATTAATTTTTTTGGCTCGGGTTTTTTATCGGAAAATTTTACTGCCTTATGAATTCTTTCTTCGGCAGTGAAAAGTTTCGATTCTTCTTCGGCAAAAATTTCACAAATAGTCTCGTTTTGTTTTACTTCATCACCTACCTTTTTGTTCAATATTATTCCCGCGAGATAGTCCAGTTCATCATCTGTTTTCTTTCTTCCGCAGCCGAGGTCAATTGCTGCAAAGCCGAAATCAATGGCTTTCATTTCAGTAACGTATCCTGCTGATTTCGCATTTACGGTTTTTGAATATGCGGGGCGCTTTAGATTTTTCCAGTCTTTAACGTAATCCAAATCACCGCTTTGAACAGAAACCATTTCGTAAAATTTATTTAACGCAGAGCCATCGGAAATTTTTTCGTGTGCAATCTTCTCGCCTTCTTCAATGGAAGATGCTTTTCCGCCAAGGTAAATCATTGCTCCGCAAAGTACATTGTTTACTTTTACTGAATCGGGAATATTTATTCCGTTGAGAATCTCCAGAGACTCTTCCACTTCGAGCCAGTTACCGATTTTATTGCCGAGCGGTTCATCCATTGCAGTAAGTACAGCAATGGCTTTTTTGCCGAACTTTTTTGAAACTTCTAAAAGATTTTTTGCAAGCTTTAGTGATAAATCATAATCTGGAAGATTAGAGCCGTTGCCGATTTTAACATCGAACACTAAGCCGTCTGCGCCTTCAGCAATTTTTTTGCTCATAATGCTTGCAGTAATTAACGAAACATTTTCGACAGTGGCTGTAACATCGCGGAGGGCGTAAATTCTCTTATCGGCAGGGGCAAGCTCGCCGGTTTGTCCGTTCATTACAAGTCCAGTTTCGGAAAGTATCTTTTTGAATTCATCTATAGAATATTGAATTCTGAATCCCGGTATAGATTCAAGCTTATCCAAAGTTCCGCCTGTATGTCCAAGCCCGCGGCCTGAAATCATCGGAACATAAATTCCGCACGCTGCAACCAGCGGCGCAAGTATTAAGGAAATTTTATCGCCGACTCCTCCCGTGGAGTGTTTATCAACTTTTGAGCCGTTAATAAAATTCAAATCAATTACTTTTCCGCTATAAAGAATCGCTTCTGTAAGAAAATAAGTTTCCTCGTCGGTCATTCCGTTGAAGTATATTGCCATAAGCAAAGCGGACATTTGATACTCAGGAATTTTTCCTTCCAAATATCCTGTAATAAAAAAATCAATATGCTGTCTTGTGAGAGCGTGCTTGTTACGTTTTAGTTTAATTATTTCTACTGGGTTCATCCGGTAAAAATATCGAATATTAATGGTTTAATAAAGGCAAGACATTTATTTACATTCTTTTTATGATTAATTTTGAAAATGAGCTTTTTGAAAAATATTCCTGCTGTAAAATTTTTTATAATCTTCTCTTTGGGGGTGATTGCAGGAAATTTTCTTTCCGTTTCCGTTCAATATGTATTTTTTATCCTCTTAATCCTCTTTGTTTTTAAGGTTGTTTTACTTTTTAAATCAACTGAAACCGGCTTCGGGCAGATTTTGCTTCTGACTTTGATTTTTACAGCAGGTTTTTTTAAAGCAGGCGCGGATTTTAATTTAAATGAAAGTAATTCTATAAAGAAGTTTCCCGACTCTAAAAAAAATGATTACGTAATGCTTTCCGGTGTTATAAAGAATATCCCAGATTATGATTCTGCCAGAGTAAGGTTTATTTTGCAATCTGAAAGCATCACGACAATGAAAGACAGCTTCAATGTTTCAGGCGATGTGATTGTGAGAATCTTTCAAACCGGTCAAAAAGCTGAACAAAATGCTAAGCCACTTGAAGAAGGGGATAGAGTAAGTTTAATTGGCAGATTAACAACTCCTCTGGCAATGAGAAATCCCGATGAGTTTGACTATAAAAGGTATCTTCAGCTTCAGGGAATAGATAAAATTTTTACGGTTAACGGGTATAATTTTTATGAAATAACATCTGGGGAAAATTTCAGTTTTATAGAAAAATATTTAGTGTACCCGGCAAAAAAATTTGCTTTGCAAAATATTGCGAAGTATGTTCCGGGAGATGAGGGCGCATTCCTAAAAGCAATTGTTACCGGTGAAAGAGGCGATATTACAAGAGAAATGAAAGTGGATTTTGTAAACGCCGGAGTAATGCACCTGATTGCTGTTTCCGGTTTGAATATTGCTTATGTGATTCTTTTTCTTTCCATATTATTTTCTTTGCTGCGCATTCCGCAGCCGTATAAGCTGTTCCTGATTGTTGCGCTGCTGATTTATTACTGCATATTCACGGGCAGTTCGCCCTCTATTGTACGCGCTACTTTAATGGGAATATTTGTTTTGATAGGATTTCAAATCCAAAGAAAAATTGTGATATACAACCTGCTGGGATTTGCGGGATTGCTCATGCTTGTTTATGATTCCCGACAGCTTTTTGATCCAAGTTTTATACTTTCATTCGGCGCAGTGCTTTCAATAATATTTCTTTATAAAAGATTTGAAAATTTTATTGTAGTAAAAATAAAAACCAATAATTTTTTCAAAAAGATTTTGCTATGGATACTTGTTACTTTTTTTATTACTCTTGCTGCGCAAATCGGCACACTGCCGCTGACAGCGTTGTATTTTAATAAGCTCTCCATTGTTGCATTGTTCGTAAATATTTTTGCAGTCGGCGCTTCCAATGTTTCACTTGCTTTGGGATTTCTTCAAATTTTTACAGGAACATTCTCCGGTTTCATTTCCTCTATTATTGGCGAAACAAATTACTGGTTTTTGAAATTGCAGCTGTGGTTTATAAAATACTCTGCGCAGCTGCCCTTCAGTTATGTAAATATATACAAATTTTCTTTTGTAGCACTTTTACTTTACTTTGCTCTTGTTGTAAATATATTTACAATCAAGAAGCATAACTTAAAATTCCGTTGTGCTCTTGCCCTGCTGGTACTTGCCGCGTTCTTCATAAATAATTTAGATTTTGACAAAAACTTAAAAATTGCTTTTCTCGACGTAGGACAGGGAGATTGCTCAGTAATAAAAACTCCGCTTGGAAAAACGATTGTAATAGATGCAGGCGGGCAGAATTTTAATTACAATGCCGGGGAAAATACGCTTGCTCCATATCTTAAAAGGAATGGTGTAGATAAAATTGATTTGCTCGTATATACACATTTGCATATGGACCACATTGGCGGGATAAAGTACATTCTTGAAAATTTTAAAGTTGACAATGTTCTGGAGAGCGGACAGAATTATAAAAGCCCTTATTGTAACTCAATAGATAGTATAATCAACGCAAAGAAAATTCCGCGCAGTATTATTAGGTATGGCGATGTTATTAAGTCTGATGAGTTTAGATTGTATTGCTTGTTCCCGGGAGAGGAGTTTGTCCGCGCTTCATCGGATTATTCAAATTCGAATCTAAACAACGGCTCTGTTGTTTTGAAATTTAAGTATCAGGATTTGGAAATATTGTTTACCGGAGATGCTGAAAAGGAGAGTGAAAGATTTCTCACTAACAACTACAGGGACTTTTTAAATTGCGATATTCTTAAAGCGGGACACCATGGAAGCATTACTTCAACTACAATTCCGCTTGCTCTCTTAGGCAATCCGAAAATAGCTTTAATATCCTGCGGCTTAAATAACGTTTATAATCATCCTTCGGACATTGTACTGGAAAGATTGAAAAAAATAGGAACTAAGGTGCACAGAACCGACTATGACGGAGCAATGATACTTGAAAGCGATGGCACAAGGGTAAAGGAAAAAGAGTGGAGATAAAAAAGCTCTCCCCTTGTGAAGAGGAGAGCTGACTTATTTTTAGAATCTAACGGTTACATCATAGATAGAACCGCTTTTTGAAGCTCGGAATGTAGCAGTATTTGTGGCGTTGTTGAATTTAAAATTTGTTAGGGATGAATATGGTTTCCCGAAAATTTTTCCGTCAAGAACAAGGTAACCTGTTGAAGCTCCGTCGGCACCGTATAAATATCCTATATAAAAAAGTTTTCCGTTCTTTACGAATCTCATATTATCAATATATTCAAAGTTTTCTTTTCCGTTCGGGAGTGATGGTGATTCACTATCTTTGTTTGATACTACTTCGCAGTAATATTGATATGATAGCTCACCATTAACTTTTTTCTCGGTAGATTTTTGAGAAACAAAAGCATAGTCGCCTGAGTTATTAAAAACAATGCTGCTATATAAGCCGTTATCGCCTGCCTGTCCTAATAACGATTCGTATGTTCCTACTTTATCACCTGCAATATAGACATCACTCTTATCTCTTTGTCCCTTTTCATAGTCGCCGTAAGTTATTCCTATATAATAGTATTTGCTTCCTCCGTTTATAAAGTCATAATCGTTAATTCCATCATACTTATTTTCGGAAACAATTTTGGTATCATTTCCACTTGAAAAGAATAAAGATATTTTTCTATCGGATTTATCTGTTGCTCCGCAGAATAAACCTGCGCCTGACTTGTTGTATCTTTTCACACCTTGATTATAATATGCTTTTCCTTCAACTCCGTTTGTAACGTTGACCGTTTTGTAGGAATACTCATCGTATCCGTCAGAATTTTTGGAAATTATCTGTGCTTGTCCTGTAAACGAAATTCCGCCATTATCTGATATGTTAACATCGAAAATCCCTCCTGAATATCCGTCAATAGTAACTGTCTTTGAAGAATTCATTACTTTGTAAACATCATTTCCTACTACTAATCTTGAAATGTAGGTATTGTCATTTATTGAATCTGTTATAACGTAAACCGGAAGATTATCTTTTGTGAATTTTACAGGGGCAGTAACAGAGTTAAAATCATTCCATTTCTTGTTTCCCTGAACGACAAATTCATTGCCGTAACCGGAATAAAATATTCCGTTGCTTTTTGCAATGTATGTAAGATTTCCTGCTTTATCGTAATCAAAACTAATTTCAAGCATGTCTGTATAATCCGTGTTAATAATATTGTTTCCGAACATAATAGAGGCTTTTCCATTCTGAATAAGAATATATCCGTAGTTGCCGTTTTTATCTTTGAAAAGATTTTGCGCTTGTTTATCCTCACCTTCCATTGGAACAGGGGAATCAGTTATCGGAGCATAAATATTCTTTACAACATCGTAAGGACCGGTTTTTTGCATACCGCCTTCTGAAGAAAATTTACCTATGTATTGCTTGTCATTTTCTGTAATTATGCACTGGTATTGTCCATCGCTGTTAATGAATGCATTGTAAGAATCAATATTATTCATTTCGGCTGCTTTCTGACCGTTCATAAGAAGGTAATTCTTATCGGCTAAGTAGGTTGTATCTTTTCTGAAGTTATAAGCAGTAGTGTAATTGTTTCCGTTTTTATCAAACTTGGGTTCCGCATTTACTACATCGTAATAATCTGAGTTTCCCTTGTTGGTAATAAGCCTTGAACGGCTGCTGTTCTGGTCATACTCTACATAGGCGTAGTTTCCGTTTCCGTCAGTGTAAAATGAATAGGCATCAACATTTGTGCCTGCTCCTGAAAAAAGGAGTTTTTCTTCAATCTTTTGACCGAATGATATGTTTGAAACAACTAAAAATAAAAAAATGTAAATAAGGTTTTTCATGTATTGATAATTTAGTAAAGGTTATGTTAAAAATAGGTTTTTTGGACTTAAGAATTAAGATATAAGGTTTTCCTTTTTTATATCTCAAGTCTTACTCTCTAAAAAGTGGTTTTTATTTTAATGTTAACCTCATATATTTATGTAAATTATCAATTTCCCCCAGCAATTAAGTATGCCTCAAAATAACAGACAGGTTTTTAAACTTGTGCTTTACTCTGCCGGAGTTGTGATTATAACTCTCATTGTAGTAGTAATGTTCCGCAATAAATTACCAAAAGAAGTTTCTTCTAATCCCTCGGTTTGGCCCAAGTTTGATGTTAATGCTCTTCCGCCGGATTCTAACGGACAGATGATTCGCTATGGCTACAGATTGATTATGGAAACGTCAAATATTGCAGGTCCTGATGTTCAAAATCCTAAGATGAGGTTTGCCGGAAACAACCTTGAGTGCCGTAATTGCCACTTTAATGGAGGACAGGATAAAAATACTATGAGTTTTGTTGGCGTTGCCAACCGCTATCCGGCTTACAGCAAAAGGCATGAAAGGATGTCTGACCTGAAAGAAAGGATTGATGATTGTTTTGAGAGGAGCATGAACGGCAATAAACTTCCGGCAGAAAGTTACGAGCTTAAAAGCATTTTGGCTTATATGAATTGGCTTTCGAAGGGTGTACCTAAGGATTTGGAAGGAGTAACAGTTAAGGATATTGATTTCCCGAAACGGGAACCGGATAAAGAAAAGGGGAAAAGCTTATATATGGTAAAGTGTATTACCTGCCATGGTTTTGACGGGCTTGGTGTTTTGAAAAACCCTATTATTCAGGGCGGAGTAAAATATGTGATTCCTCCGATTGCAGGAGATGATAGTTTTAACAACGGAGCGGGGATGAGCAGAATGGAAAGGCTCGTAAAATTTTTAAAAACTCAAATGCCAAAAGATAATCCGGGGTCGCTTTCGCTTGAAGAAGCATATGATATTGCAGGATATGTTTCGGGCTTAAAGAGACCGGAATATAAGGGAGAAAAGTGAGTTATGGATATAGTGTAGTAAATTTTTATATATTACAACTGAAATATTTTTTGAAAAATTTTATACTTTTTGTAATTTTTAGCTATGCCTACAACTAAGGAAATTCTTCTAACGCAATTTGCAGCCTGCTATACTGAAGAGAATTGGTTCAATCCCTTAACAAATGTATTATCCGATTTAACCGATGAGGAGTTTATTTTTAAAGATAACGCTCAAGACCATTCTATTAAAGAACTTATTATTCATCTTACATTTTGGAATGAGAGATATTTTCACAGATTCAAAGGCACTCCTCTGCCGCCGATAAAATTTGAGGGGACAGATATTACCTTTGATGATAACGGATTGAGCAAAGATGAAACTCTCAAAAAATTTTACGCAGTAATGGATGATTTTTTAACTGAACTCGAAAATGCGCCTCAAGAAAGATTTGATGAAAAGGCTTTTAAAGAGCCGGAGAGAAGCGAATTGTGGTGGGAGATAATTCATAATATCAATATTCATAATGCATACCACCTTGGGCAGATTATGATGATTAAAAAGAAATTCAGAAGCTGAAATAGGATTTTTTTTAAGATTAAAAAAGAAAAATTTTATAGATAATTTTATAGTAAAAATTATCCATAAAATATGCCTAAATTAAATATTAACTACACCTGCTCAGAGCGATTTTTGAAGTATGTTACGGTTGACACTCAATCCGATATGAATTCCACTTCTTCGCCTTCCACAGAAAAACAAAAAAATCTCGGAAAAATTTTAGTTGAAGAGCTTCTTGCTATGGGAATAAAAGATGCCCATCTTGACGACTTCGGATACGTATATGCCACTTTGCCATCCAACACCGATAAAAGAGTCCCTGTGATTTGTTTCTGTTCCCATATGGATACTTCACCTGAATCAAGCGGGGCAAATGTAAAGCCGGTTGTGCATAAAAATTATGGCGGCGGAGATATTACGCTTCTGGGTGATGCCTCGCAAATTATTAAACCCGAAGAAAATCCCGAGCTTAATAAAAATTTAGGGTGCGATATAATCACATCTGACGGAACAACGTTGCTTGGCGCTGACAACAAAGCGGGGCTTGCTGAGATAATGGATGCCATGAACTTCTTTGTTTCTAACCCGGCGATAAAACACGGAACCATTAAAATTCTCTTTACGCCCGATGAAGAAATAGGCAGGGGAGTAGATAACGTTGACCTTAAAAAGCTCGGAGCAGATTTCGGATATACAGTTGACGGCGAAGCAGCCGGCAATATCGAAAACGAAACTTTTTCCGCCGATGCGGTTACAATTGTTATTCACGGGTTTAACGCGCACCCCGGATTTGCTAAGGGAGTTATGGAAAATGCCGTTAAGATAGCTTCTGAAATTATCTCGTCTCTTCCGAAGGAAACCTGCTCGCCGGAAACCACAGCAAATAAAGAAGGCTTTGTGCATCCGATAGTAATGACGGGCGGGGTTGAATCTATGACTCTGAAATTTATCGTCCGTGATTTTTCCGTTGAAGGCTTGAAGGAAAAAGAAAAGATGCTGGAGACCATCGCGGAGAATGTTCTGGCGAAGTATAAACGCTCGTCTTACAAGTTTGAAGTTACCGAGCAGTACAGGAACATGAAAGAAATCCTTGATAAAAATCCCAAGATAGTTGAGTATGCCGTCGAAGCAGTCAAGCGCGCCGGACTTACTCCGAACGTTACAAGTATCAGAGGAGGAACGGACGGCTCACGCCTTTCTTTTATGGGCTTGCCCTGCCCTAATATTTTCGCTGGTGAGCATGCTTTCCATTCTAAGCTTGAGTGGACATCTGTTCAGGAAATGCAGAAGGCAGTTGATACTATTATTCATCTTGCGATGATTTGGGAAGAAAAAGCCTGAGTTTTTAAGCAAAAACTCTGAAATTCTAAGTATTTCGGCTGAAAAAACAGTTTTTTTTGCAGACTTAAATTTTGTAAAAACATATACCAAAACTTACGCCCCCTCGTAAGTTTTCTACTAAGTTGTTGTTTAAACAATGATACGAGATTTTTTATTTTTCGCCTTTTTTCAAGTATTGTAAAAGAACTTCGTAAATTTATTAATCTGAAGAATAATTTCAAATACAATACTGCCTATTACTATATGTAGGTAATTTTTTTTAAAAATTACTTGACACGATTTATTACATCTTTTTTTCAATATATACTACAGAAATGATAGGGTTACAACGCCGGAGCGTTGTAACCAGAATAAATGATTTATTACACCTGCTTTTTTTTAATGTGTACTATCGAAACGATAAGGGTTACAACGCCGGAGCGTTGTAACCAGAATAAATGATTTATTACACCTGCTTTTTTTTTAATGTGTACTATCGAAACGATAGGGGTTACAACGCCGGAGCGTTGTAACCAGAATAAATGACTTATTACATCTGCTTTTTTTTAAATGTGTACTATCGAAACGATAGGGGTTACAACGCCGGAGCGTTGTAACCAGAATAAATGACTTATACATCTGCTTTTTTTTTTAATGTGTACTATCG
>JAFDZO010000032.1:21675-63775 GCA_018266845.1 Bacteroidota bacterium
GCCGGAGTGTTGTAACCGGAATAAGGATTTTGCAATGACGTTTGCTCTTGGAAACACTGCGAAGAAAAGGGCTGATGAGCTTATTGAGAATGATTCGATTGGAAACTAAACTGTTCTATTAAAATAATTTTGATAAAATCATACACAATAGTTATTTTACAATTAACCTGTGTTATTTTTCTTATGATAAATGCGCAGGTGCTCCCCGAAAATATTTTTTTATTCATCGCCGAAATTTGTCTCTGTATTCTGGGGCTGTGGGCAGCTTTGCTGATGAATAAAAATTTTTCTATTTTGCCCCGTCCGGCAAAAAATTCAAGTTTAGTTAAATCAGGACCTTTTAAATACATAAGGCATCCTATTTATACTGCCGTAATTTTGCTTTCGCTGATTTGGATTGCCGGGAAATTTTCGTTCATAAACTTATCGGTTTGGATTTTTCTTCTGGTTATCTTATTAATAAAAATAAACTATGAAGAGAAGCTTCTATCCGTTAAGTTTGAAGGGTACAAAGATTATATTACTGAAACTAAAAAATTAATTCCTTTTATATATTGAAAAAGTTAACACTAAAAATTTTATTCATCTTCTTTAGCGGAGTTCTTATCTATTCCTGCTCGAAAGATGATGCTTCCGTTACGCCGGGCGGGGGATTAGCCGATACATCCACTAATTTTAAATACCCGTTTTCACTAAACAGCAACTGGTTATTTACAACTACGCCGAGCTACAGATACAATCCCGATTCGCTTCAGGCTTTTCTGATAAGAAATAATGTTGATTTGGATTCAGCAATAGAAACCGGATATACTTATTGGAAGAATGACACCATAATCAACGGCGTAAATGCCCGCGTGCTGCGGGGAAATCACACTTCAACTGCGCATTCGTATAACACTACTGAATATTATATTCAGACAGATACAGGTTTAGTGAATACGGGCTTTATAATTTCCAAAGGGACAAGTTTTGGACCCTTCAGACCAAACCCCAATGTGAAAATTTTGTATAACGGTGAAGTTATTAATTCACTTGATGAAATCAGCGCCGGCTCAATATCGGGTTTTTCTTATACTGCTTTAGCAGATACAACATATCTGAACAGTATAAAATATCCTATTGTTACAAATTTTGAATGGTTTTTTAGAAAAACCAGCGCATTACAAACGCAAAGAAAAAAGTATTTAAGTTATGAACAGGTTACAACTCCTGCCGGAGCGTTTAATTGCATAAAAATTCAGCGAAAAAACTACAAGGGCAATCCTGAAATTTTAGATTCCACTTTTACCAGTTTTGATTATTTCTCTAAGGCAGGATTGGTAAAAAGAAAAACGATAAATGTGCTTGAGTTTAGAAATTCTTCCGACGTAATTATTGGTTATTTGGAAATCCATAGGGATGTGATTTTGAATTCTGTTAATATTGCTCCCTGATAATAAAACCCGTGCCGGGAAATCAGATTTTAAAATTTTTTTTTCCCAAGCCGGAGCTTGTGAGGGGATTAACAACTTATACCATATTAGATACTCCGTCCCAAGCCCCTGTTTGGGATGGAGAACCAAAATACCGTCTCATCTGCTAGCGTAGAGACGCAACGTATTGCGTCTCTATAAACTCACATTACTCGACAAAAAATTACATGAAACCTGAAGTAAAAGACATGTAGTGAGTCCTAATGGCTTAAACACTATTTCATCTACTAGCGTAGAGACGCAACGTATTGCGTCTCTACAGACTCACATCACACAACAAAATTTACTTGAGAGATAGTTAAAACGTGCAGCGAGCCTTAATGGAGTGAATACTATTCCATCTTCTAGCGTAGAGACGCAATACGTTGCGTCTCTACAAACTTACGTTACTCGACAAAAAATTACATGAAACATGAAGTAAAAGACATGCAGTGAGTCCTAATGGCTTAAACACTATTTCATCTACTAGCGTAGAGACGCAATACGTTGCGTCTCTAGATTATTTCTCATTCCCAAACCCCTGTTTGGGAATGTTTACAAGCTCATTGCCGTCCCAAACGGGGGTTTGGGACGGAGTAATGGAAACGTGCAGCGAGCCTTAATGGAGTGAATACTATTTCATCTTCTAGCGTAGAGACGCAACGTTTTGCGTCTCTACAAACTCATATCACACGACAAAAATTTATTTTGAAGAGATAATTAAAACTTGCAGCGAGCCTTAATAGAGTGAATACTATTCCATCTTCTAGCGTAGAGACGCAATACGTTGCGTCTCTAGATTATTTCTCATTCCCAAACCCCTGTTTGGGAATGTTTACAAGCTCATTGCCGTCCCAAACGGGGGTTTGGGACGGAGAACCAAAATACCGTCTCATCTTCTAGGGTAGAGACGCAACGTATTGCGTCTCTACAAAATCACATCACACGACGAAAAATTATGTGATAAAACACGCAGTGTGTCCTAATGACTTAAATACTATTCCATCTTCTAGCGTAGAGACGCAACGTATTGCGTCTCTACAAACTCACATTACTCGATGAAAAATTACTTGAAGAGATAAGTAAAACGCGTAAAGAGCCTTAATGGAGTAAATACTATTTCATCTGTTAGCGTAGAGACGCAACGTATTGCGTCTCTACAGACTCACATCACACAACGAAAATTTACTTGAAGAGATAATTAAAACTTGCAAAGAGCCTTAATGGAGTAAATACTATTTCATCTTCTAGCGTAGAGACGCAACGTATTGCGTCTCTACAGACATCTGGAATACGGAAACAAACTTGCTAACTAACTTTCGAGATTAGTTCTTTTTTGTCAGTTTATAATTCACAAGCCGGAGCTTTGGAATTAGTTAGGGTTTAATTTAGTTTAGAAACTCATAGAGGGGTGTTGTTTTAAAGTTTGTCAATATTTCCCCCGGTAATAACTTAGTCCCGGAAAATTGGATTTTTTATGACTTATTTTATGTTTAAATTTTATGCAGATGGTTAATAAAAAAACATACAAAAAATTTTTAGTTCTTCTTATAATCGGAATATTTACTATGGTAAATCTTTCTATTGTAAGCAGTGTTGTATGTTCCATGAAAGATATGTCAGATTGCTGCTGCAAGCACAAGACTGAAACGAAAAGCTGCTGTGCAAATAAAAAAGAAGTGAAGCTCGTAAGGCACTGCGCCTGTGAAATGAAGGAAGCTAATACTGACCCTGCCGAAGTTCAAACGATATTTCACTCAAAGTCCGGTTCAAATGAGCTAAAGATTTTTAACACAGAAAAAAACTTTGACGGGAAAGAAAATGATAAATTCTTTTCAGATTTCAAAGCAGTTACACACCATATACTTCCTCACAAAGATATAAATACTTTCAAATGCGTTCTTCGGATTTAGAATTTTAAAATTTCTCAAAAAATTTTTAAATGAATTTTCTAAATCTAAATTTTAATTTTATGAAGACCAGAGTTTTTTTAAGCGCATTGGCGTTGGCAATGCTGACGGTTGCGTTCTTATATAATACTTCCTATAGCGGGGAAAAATCATGCAGCTGTACAAACTGCGTTTGTGTATCATGCAATTGCAGCGAAGCAAACTGCTCTGCAGGCAACTGCTCGAACTGCTGCGAAAATAACTGCTGTGCTGCTGGAAACTGCGAAAATAACTGCTGCGCATCAAAAAATAATGCGGGCGGAGCTGCTGTTTCAGCTTCCTGCTGCTGCACGGATTGCAAATGTGATAACTGTACCTGCGCAACAAATTGCTGCGGAGAAAACGGATGCAAAGGATGCAAGGATAATAAATGCTGCACTGAGGGAAAGTGCAAAGATGCTTCCTGCTGTAAAGACAGCAAAACTACCGGCGGAGTGCCGAATGATGAATTGGTATGCGTTGTATCAGGCGAAAAAATTGAAAAGGGAAAAGAAATTGTTTTCAGTTACCTGAACAAAGATTATAAATTTTGCTGTGAAAACTGCGTAAAAAGTTTTAAGAATGAACCGATTAAATATGTAAAGGAAACATTAAATTGTCCCGTTATGAACGAGCCTGTAAAGGAAAGTGTTTTCACGATGCACAATGACACAAAATATTATTTCTGCTGCAAAATGTGCATAAAGGATTTTAAGGCAGATCCCGATAAATATTTAAAGAAAAACGAAACAGAGCCAAAAAACGATAAATAAATGAAAAAATTATCTCTGATAATATTGTTTATAATCATCCCTCTTACTGTAAGCTATTCGCAGGTTACTCAGGCAGTTGTAGGCGTTGACGGATTTACATGTTCGCTTTGCGCAAAAGGCGTGGAAGAGCAGTTCCGCTCAATGGATTTCGTTAAATCGGTTAAGGTTGACCTGAAGAAAACTACGTTCACAATTGTTTTCAAAAAGGACATCAATATAGATATTAACAAATTAAGAGACGGAGTAACTGACGGCGGATTTTCATTAAGAGATATTTTGATAAAGGCAGAAGGAAAATATGAAAAAAATCATCTGGTAACCGGAAACACACCTGATCTGGTATTAAAAAATCTTAACGCCGATTATACTGACGGAGACAGGATTTCAATATCGGGGTTTGTGAGCTTATCGGATAATTCGGTTAAAGTAAAGCAGGCAAAAAAGATATAAGAATTTTTTCAGGCTAATTTTCATACAACCTCTTCCTGAGAAATCGGGAAGAGGTTTTTTTTAATCCAAAAATATGCTCTCATAAAGCGAAACGATTTTTACCTATTTTGCGTTTAACATACTAATGGCATCACCGAAAATTTTATTTTTTGTATTCTTTTTTCTTATTGTCGGATTAATACAGTCGTTTGCGTTTTGGTCGTTCAAAAAGTTCACGAAAAAAAATCCTTACATTCCGTTCATTCCGAAAAATAGGTTAAGAGGGAAGATTTGGACAGTGCTTACAGTGCTTCCGTTTATTATTTTCAACTTACCTTATATCTATCTTGTAACAAATCACATGGATTTCAGCACGCTTCCCCAGTGGCTGTACAAGCTGTATGTGATTCCTTTTTTTATCTTTCAGGCGGCGATAATTTTTCTTGGGATTCTGTTTCTCGTGATGAAACTGGTAAAACTGCCTTTTTTGCTTTTCTATTACATCACCAATAAAATCAGGTTTTTTAAGCAAAAATATTCCGCGTATAAAGAAAATAAAGCGTATCAAAAATTTGATGATTCGCGAAGAAGGTTCATAAAAGCTGGCGGAGTGCTTTTAACGGGATATGCTTTTACAAGCGCATCAATCGGAGTTTTAAGAAAAGACGAGTATGTTGTAACAAATCAGGAAGTGTTTATTGAAAATCTCCCTATGGAGCTTAACGGATTAAGAGTGCTGCTTATCAGCGATATTCACTCCGGTCCTTATATGCAGGAAGGGCAGATGAAGCATTATTGCGATGTGCTTAACAGCTACAATGCAGACATTATATTAATTCCCGGCGACCTTACGAATTCACAAAGGACTGAGGCTGCGCCTTTTACAAAGGCGTTTCGCGATATAAAGGCAAAGCATGGAGTTTATGCCACCTTAGGTAATCATGATTATTTTCATGATGCCGAATATGTGGCAAAAGCTGTGATTAACGAAACTCCGGTGAAGCTGATGAGAAACGAAAGCAGAATTATTGAAATTAACAATAAGAAACTGCTGCTCATGGGAATGGAAGATACAAGAACCAGCGGCGCAAACCTTGACCCTGTAGTGTATCAATATTTTGATAAGACAGTTGCAGGAGCCAAAGACCTTGTTAAATCCGGCAACATAGAGTTTGATTCCATCCCGAAAATTTTATTGTATCACAAGCCGTATTTCTTTGAAGATTTTTCAAAAGAGAAGATTGATTTGACGGTCAGCGGTCATACACACGGGGGACAAATAGTTTTTGCAAAGTACGGAAACTTCAATCTTTCAATAGCAGCTGCGGTGAGCAAATACGTAGAAGGGTTTTTTACAAACGGAAGCAATAATATGTACGTAAGCAGAGGAATCGGCGCAGTGGGTCTGCCGCTGAGGTTAAACTGCCCTCCTGAAATTACAATTCTGACATTAAAACAAAAAAGCCCTGCAGAAAACTAATCTGCAGAGCTTTTCTATATTGTTTAACTTCTTTTATTACTTTACCAGCATCATTTTCTTAATCTGTGTGAAATCGCCTGAAACTAATTTGAAGTAATACACTCCGCTGGCAAGAGATGCAGCATTGAAAGCATATTCATACTTTCCGGCAGCTAATTTCTGGCTGATTAAATCAGCAACTTCTCTTCCGTTAATATCAAATACTTTCAGACTTGTAAATGAAGAGGAAGGAAGGTCAAATCTGATGTTTGTAGCCGGATTAAACGGATTCGGATAATTTTGATATAAATTATATTTTTCAGGAATTTCCGTTCCAATACCTGAGATAGCAGTGTTTATGGTATCGTAAATAGCAATCTGGTTGATTGGGTTTGACATCGTTAAATTAGCAGTAGAATTTGTTCCGGTATAAGAATTTGTGCCGCCTCCCAGCCATTTTTGGAAATAATATGTTTTTCCATTGAATTGAACCTGCGTTGCAGAAACGCTTAATGAAACAGAAGAGTTCTCATCCCAGTATTGATTACCGTTAGGGATAGTAACTGATATTCCCGCGGGGTTTACGCTCGCCGTAAGCTTATGCTGAGTTTTAAAGTTCGCAGTGTAATTAGTTGTAGAGGTATTAATATTTACTGTTTGTGAAAGCTGTGAACTTCCATTGCTCCAGTTTTGGAATACATATTGTGTTGTTGAAAATACCTGCGGACTGGTAGTGCTAAGCGTATGGTTTGAATTCAAATCCCATGTAAATAATTGCGAAGCGCTGTAAGGACTTCCATCTACACTAAATGTGAGATTTGGTTTGTTTGCGCCTGTTGTAACGAAGCTTTTTCCTACATTATAATTGATAACGGTTTTATGCGAAACTCCTGAGCCGTTTGTGCCTGTAATTACGACCTGATAAATTCCTGCGGGAACACCGGCAGTTGAAGAAACATTTACGGCAGCAGAACCGCTTCCTGAGAAATTGCTAATCACATTACCTGATGGAAATGTAACATTAATGCCGGAAGGATTTCCAATAACCGATGCTGTAAGAGTTACGGGTGAATTGTAACCGTTTGCAACATAAGGAATTCCGATAGAGTAATCTGCGTTTTGAGCTACACCTGCATTAACAACTCTAAAAGCAGCATTTGGCAGCATAGAGAAATTTGCTAAGGGCCATGCTGTGTTGTGCACTTCTTTGTTTGCTGCCTGAATAAATGCAACAGCTTTTACCTGTGCAGCATTCCATGCTGATTCCTTTTTTATTCTAAATTCAAAATCTTTTCTTGTTCCGGGTGTTAAATCAAAAAATGTTCCCGATGCCGTTGGAAGCATTTTTCTCATTACTGTATGAAATGTTGTTTCACCGTTTGTTCCGGGAGGAGAAGGGTATTGAATTAACTTCTCCATAATGACTACCTGAAGATTTACAGTCGGGTTTGAAATAGCCGTTTCGCAATAAACCGTTACCAAAACCTGCATACTATCAGAACCAATATCGTTTTGTCTGACAATAATTGTAACAGGGCTTAATAATGCTGCTCTTGTATTATAAGCGCTGGTCAGCTGACTGTTGGAATAATTCGGTTGTAGTGTAGTTGTGCCGTCCATTTGCAGCTGAGGTATAGCATTAACATTGTAGTAATTTCTTCTTGTTGTATTATCGCTTACATTATATAGATACATAGGGTCATTTCCCGGAGAGGGCCAGTTCATATGGTAGCTAATGCCCATAATTTGCGCTTCTGTCAAGGAATTCATGAATGCATCAACAGTGGGGTTGTTAGATGCACAGGGACCGCATGTTGAGCTGGTGTATCTCTCAACTAATACTGTTCTATCGCCTGCGGCTGCAAAATTGTAGCAGCAAAAAAAGGTGATGAGCAGTAGAAAATTCAGTAATGATTTGAATCTCATTTTCCCGCTAATTTAGTTTGTTTGAATTGTTATTTTATTAAAACCATTTTTTTAGATTGTGTGAAGCCCGGGGTGATTAATTTATAAAAATATACACCGGAAGATAAAAAATCACCATTAAAATTTATTTCATGACTTCCCGCCGAAACTTGTTCATCCAAAAGTTTTGCCACTTCTCTCCCCGTCATATCATAAATAACTAATTGCGCATTCGATTGAACGGGCAGCGTAAATGCAATTTTTGTAACAGGATTAAACGGATTGGGATAATTTTGATACAGTTTATACTCTTTGGCAATTTGAGGAGTAAAATTATCCGGTAATATGCCTGCTAAAGGAATGGCAAATGTTCTCCATTGTGATGCAATTGTAGGTACAAACGAAATTGTAGTGCTCGATGTTGTAGCAAGACCAAGTCCTCCTTTATAAAAAATATTACGGGGGAAAGTAAGCCCTCCATCGGTCGAAATATAAACTGCTAAACTGTCTCCTTCATTGTAAAGATACCCTGCATAGGCGTAATCAAATTTTAGTGTATCTGCGGAAGTAACCCTAAAAATTAATTCGGAATAAAGAGTGTCTCTCTGAGTGGTATCGGGGTTAGCATAAAAATTCATTCTAAGGCATCCGTTGCCCGGATATGAGGGACCATTAATACCGCTGTTATACACATTTTCAAATGTGATAAGCTCTGATAGATGAGCAAGTGTCCAGTTTTGAGGCAAGCCCGGAGATTCAAATTGCTCAAGATAAAAATTAGAAGAAGATGTATCATGAGCGCTCAGAAATGAAAAGCTTCGGCTGCCTCTGGAAAAGATTTCTTCGTTTTTATTTTTAGAAATTATCTGCCTGTCGTAATTCTTGCCTGTTTCAGAAACTTGAAACTTCTTTAACTTGTCATAAACTCCTGAACGCGATTTAGCAGAATTCAGGACTTCAAAGTTATCATCGTTTTGAACATATGCAACCGTGTAAAGCATCGAATCTGCCCAAGAGACATCCCGGACATATTTGAAGTTATAATTATATATTCCGATTGCAGTTGAGATTGGAATTCCCTGAGTTCCCGGTATAGCATCTCTGAATATATCGTAAAAAACTGTTTCGCCGTTGCTGCCCGGAGCAGTTGAATATGTTTTCTTCCGCTCTATTGCATTCACACGAAGAAAATAATTTCCGGCTCTTACGGGGGAAATAATTTGAATGCTGATATTTGAGCTAATAGTGTCTCCCGGAAGCCTTGTATCTACTACACTGATTACTAAGGGGCTTCCTATTTTTTTTAACGTATCAAACGAAGTTTGTATATTTGAGGTGCTAAAAGGCAAACCGGAAATATAGCTGCCATTAAATATCAATGTCGGCACAGAAACTATATTATAATAATCACGCCTTTCATTGTTTTGAGTCGTATCTGCCAGATAAAGCGAATCGTTGCCGGGCGCAGGAAATCCCAAGTGATAATTTATCGCCGTAACACTGTCAAACTTGGAATTTACAAAATTATTCAGCGACGGATTATTTGCTGCGGCAGACGGACTCGTCATACTTGTGAATTCTTCGAACAATACATTTCTAAATTGCCCTCTGTAAAAGCCAAAGCTTTGTTTGAGCGTATCATTATATGGGTTGCCGTCAATAGTGTCCGCAAGGTAGAGTTTTGC
The DNA here is from genome assembly GCA_018266845.1 of Bacteroidota bacterium. GTDB lineage: Bacteria > Bacteroidota > Ignavibacteria > Tepidaquicellales > Tepidaquicellaceae > JAFDZO01. The sequence continues at coordinate 31,306 of JAFDZO010000032.1, forward strand.
GTTGTAAGTATTGTTTAGCGGGAAAACAACTGAATCAAACGATATAGTGTTAAATGATTTCGGAGCTATATTCGGTAACGTTACCGTATCTTTATAGAAAAGTTCAGGTATTTCGAGAATAAATTTTGCTGAAGAGATTGAGTTTTTCCCGACATTTGTTATTACTGCTTTTATTGTATCAATTGTCATCCCGACCGGACCAACTGAGTATATAGTATCAGAAGGAAGATTAATGAAAGAGGTAATTTTTATATCCCTGCTAAACTGCTGCCCGGCTGTAACATTATCTATGTAAAGATTATTGCCGTAGCCGTTTCGGGTTACAAATTTCAAAACAATGCTGTTAGTCGCAGGATTGTCCGATTTATAAATAAAAGCATACGAAAGCGAAATGGCCGCAATCAGAAATATTGGAAAAATTTTTTTCATCAAAGCTTATTCTACGCTGCTGTTTTGGTTTCTCGGAAATAAAATTTATAGAAATAATATTCCATTACCGAAAGTACTATTAAAGATATAGAGTCTTTTGGGTTTAGAACTCCTTTTCCCTGCCCGGGAGTAAAAAAACCCGAGATTTTTAAAAGCGAAAGTACAACCTTGCTGGTAGGCATATCAACTAAATATCCGTTTGATGAGACGGCGAATCCGACAAATAAATCAGAGATAGTCCATCCGACTGAAAACAAAATTATTATGAAACCTGTATTTAAAAAAGCCTGCAGCAAGCCTTCCGACTGAAAAGATTTGCAGAAAGCATAAACAGCAAAAATTGTATGCAAGTAAAAGATGATAACAGGAATCATTTTAAAAAGCTGTTTTCGAAAAAAACATTTCTCGGATAGTTTTAATAATTATTTTAATATCAAATACTAAAGACCAATTTTCAATGTAATAAATATCGTATTCGATTCTGGTTTGAAGCGGAGTATCAGTTCCGCGCAATCCGTTTACCTGCGCCCATCCCGTGATACCTGACTTTACCCTATGACGCTCAAGATATTTGTCAATCGTATCTTTCATCGTATTGATGAAGTGCTCTCTTTCCGGTCTCGGTCCGACAATACTCATATCTCCTTTTAAAACATTTAAGAACTGAGGAAGCTCGTCCAATGAGTATTTCCTTAATGTTTTCCCGATTGGCGTATATCTGTCATCGTTTACGCTGGTCATTTGGGGACCGCTTTTTTCAGCATCAATTTTCATTGACCTGAATTTCAGCATGTTGAATTTCCTGCCGTTAATGCTAACTCTTTCCTGTTTATAAAATAAAGGTCCTTTTGATGTGAATTTAACTAACAAAGAGAGTAATATCATTACAGGCGAAGTAATTACCAGAAAGAAAAATGAGGCAATTATATCAAAGCATCTTTTGACAAATCTATTCCAAATGTTCATTGGAACAGATTTTATTTTCATGAAAGGAATTCCGTTTACCTCTTCAATTCTAAGCCGGCTTGTTATCATCTCAATAAAATCAGGGGCAAGCATAAACTCGATGTTAATTCCCTCGGAAAGCTTCATAAGCTCTTCAAGCATAATATGCTTTTCAGGCGGAAGCACAATCAGGATTTTTTGAATCCCCTTTTTTCTTATTACCGAAGGAATTTCTGTATAGCTGCCGAGGTGATTTCTGCCTTCGAGCATATTTTCATCATTATCATAAGTAAAATAGCCCACAATTTTATAACCTGCATACTTATCTTTCACAAATTGGTCATAAATTTTCATTGCCATTTCGTTCATTCCGAAAATGGCAGTATTCACTAATCCTGTTCCTTTATTATAAAGATTTTTTTCATACTTCAGGAGTATGTATCTCCCAAGTGTCATAAAGATAATACACGAAACCCACAGTAAGCCGAAAACCATCCGCGAATATGGAAAATCTCTGTAAAAGAAAATTAAGCTCATGCAAAAAATCACGTATATGGAAACATACTTTACTACAATGAAAAACTCATCAAAGATAAAAACGGTCCTTTTGATGCGGTACATTTTTCTTTGCTGAAATATGAATATGGCAATCGGAATTGTAATTAATGCAAAACCAAGGTAGCCGATGACGGGCGGAGGCTCTACTTCTCCACCAAGATATTTAGCAAGCGGAGATAAAAACCGGAGCCAATATGATATAATAAAAGCTCCAAAAATTGATATGGAATCTGATAAAATTGTGAGAAGAGGAATAATTACCTCAACTTTGGTGGATTTGTTATTCATCAAAGCAAAAAAAGTGTTTCAATAGTAAATGAATTCTATAAGCCGGGACTTTAGTTAAACAAAAAATATATGTTTTTCGTCAAATTTAAAATGTAAAATTTGATAAAATTAACAATTATATTATCAAAATTTTGTAGGGCTTAATAAGGGTCTTCAGGCTGCTATTTATTCATTATTAATTTCATTGTAGTGCCGGAAGAGTTTGACTGAATTGTAAATTCATCTACAAGAGAGCGTATAATATATACTCCTCTCCCTGATTCTTTGTAAAGGTTAGATTCGTCGGTCGGGTCGGGAAGCCTGTTTACATCAAAACCTTCTCCTTCATCTTTGATTGTTAATTCGAGCCTGTGGTCGTTGGTTACAATATCAACTTTTACTTTCTTATCGGGATTTTGCTTGTTTCCGTGAACTATCGCATTTACAATTGCTTCTGACGAGGCTATTTGGAAATTAATGAACTTTTCCATTGTCATTCCGAACTCATTGTTAATTTCAATTAGCAGGTTTTCAAACTTACTGATTTCGTTACGGCTGCTTGGAAGTTCCAGAGAATAATTTTTCAAAATCCGTTATTAAAAATTATAAAATACGTTCAAAGAAATACTATTAGTATTATAATTTTGCTCTTCCGCATCATACTTTAGATAATCAACGGAATAGGTAAAGTTAATTAAAGAATTTTTCCCAAGATAGAAAAATATTTTTCCCATTAAGCTTGAGGTACTGAATGTGCTTTTAAGCTGTTTGTTTCCGTCCTGATAATTATATATCTGCTGTTCAAAAAAAGAAGTCTTTCCGCTTATTTTTACGAGAGAATTTACACGATAGTTTAGCTGAAAAAATGCCGACTTATCAACATTGTAAAAAACGGGATTAATACTGAATTGATTATTATTGAACTCGCCCTGTTCATAAATTTTTGCCTCACCGAAAATTTCAAACGAAATATGCTTATTCATCTCGTACAAAGTTGAGTCTTTCAAATTCAATTGTCTGTAAGAAAAACTTTTTATCTGTGAAATTATATCTTCAAAATCATAAACTGTATAATTAGCCAAAACCTGAAACGAGTTTTTGGTTATTAGATTTGGAAGAATACTATATTCGCTTTCAGATGTAAACTTGTAAATCCGGTTAGTGTAATTGTTTGCACTGCGCTCTGCAAATATGTATTGAAGTTTTGAAACATTTACGTCAAATGATGTTTTCACTCTGAAATCATTTCTGTTGTCATAAATATGAGAGACGGAATAAATCTGTATCTGCTCATCCCGGTCGTCAAAGTTAGTTTTGCTGTCAGTATCATAATGCAGGATTGAAGCATAGCCCTTAAAGGAAAGAGAATGCACTTTAGATACATCGTACATTAATTCGTAATTCAGGGAAGTTTTTTTGCTGTTATTATTTTTGTTTTTTTCGACCTTTTCAAGCTCTGTAAGTTGATTTTGTGTGTATAGCTGAGGATTTGTTACTTCGTGATTTTCAGAACGTTCGGAATAGTTTATTTCTGTATTGAGTGAAAAATTAAATAGTTTATAGCTGAGGGTTGAAAAAAATTCAAGCTTATTTTCTAAAATTTTTGTATCATAAATATTTTCTATTAAGACGTTTTGCGGGTTTGAATCGTATTTAAAATCCCTGTTTATTGTTTTTGAAAGATAAAGCCCGCCTGTTTTAATTCCGCCGTTTTTAGAAATATGGTATTGAAAATAATCTTCAACCTGAACGGCGCTTTCAACCCGTGATTCTATGTTATTTGTAACTCCATATTGCTGCGAAATACTGGAGGCGGCAGTTACGAAAAAATCTCTGCGCAGTGAGTAGTATTTCACTATGCCTGTGTTGCTGCTGCCATCGTTAAATTTTTTATAAAGCTCTGCCAAAAAATCGTTCTGATAGTTTTTTTTCTTATCGAGCGCATCGTATGAAAGCGAAAGATTTGAGCGCGCAATGTAGTTCTCTATATTGAGATAGGGAATATCAGATTTGAATTCGCCGCTGAAGCCTGAGCTTATTTCTCCAATTTGATTTTCCCTTTTCAGCCCGGCATTCAGCTTAAAGCCGATATCCGGCGTGAGACTGTAATTTGCGACAGAGTAAATAAACACGTTATTATTAATGCTGCTCTCGGTAATCCGCTGGTCTGAAAGAATACTGCTTTTTACCCCTCCGCCGAAATTGAGTTTGTTTGATTTGAGATATAGAGCTTCAAGTTTTAAGTTATCAAGGTCGCGGTAAAAATTCTGACTTAGTTTGGAAACATCTGAGTTATAAAAATTTCTAAAAAGAATTAATAATTTTGGCTTTTCGAAAGTATAGTTTATTCTTGAATTTAATCTTGCAGTGTTTACATTGTTTTCAAATTCTGTGATGATGAAATTATTTTGTGAAGTAGAGTCAATAAACGAGGGTGAGGTCTGGGCAAGGACTTTACTTGCGAATATCAGGAATAAAAATATGGCAGGTGCGGTTTTCATCCAGCGCTAAAATAAATCGGAGGCTTTAAATTTATTAACCTCTTCGGCAATGCTTATTTCACGGAACATATTTTCAAGGTCAGTATAATTTTCGGAGTTTTTTAGTTCTTCAGTCGGCTTATCAATTCTTATTACACCTTTATCAAGATAAATTATTCTTGTGGAAATTTTTTCTATTGTACTGAGAAGATGTGAGCAGTATAAAATAATTTTATTTTCTTTTCTCAGGTAATCCACTAAATCCTGAAACGCAAAAATTGCGTTTGCATCAAGTCCGTTAAGCGGCTCATCGAAATAAATTATCTCGGGATTATGAAGCAGGGCAGATGTAATTAAAACCTTTTGCTTGTTTCCTTTAGATAAAATTCCTATTGACTCATTCAGATATTGCTCGAAAGAAAAAAATCCGGCAAAGTTATCAATCCTTTTTTTGAGAAGAGTTTTATCAAGCAAGCGGATTTCCCCTATGAAATTCAGATATTCTGTTACAGTGAGAGAGTTAAAAAGATTAGGCGATTCCGGCACATATCCGATTATTTTTTTTACCTCTACAGGTTCTTTCATAACATCTATTCCCATAATATCTACTTTGCCTGAATCGTATTCGAGCAGCCCCGAAAGAATTTTTACTGTAGTCGATTTTCCTGCGCCGTTTGTGCCGATAAGACCTATTATTTCGCCTTTGTTTAATTCAAACGAAACATTGTTAAGAGCGATAAGGTCAGAATATTTTTTAGTGAGGTTTTGTACTTTTATCATTAACGGAAGTTAAACGATTTGCAGTTTTTAATAAATGCTGAATTCATTGGAGTGAGTTTCAACTTATCACACGACAAAATTTTTCTTAAAAATTGAATTTAACCGCAAAGATGCAAAGTTTTTGCAAGGCACGCAAAAAAAAATAAAATATTTTTCCTAAATATCTCAAGCATAAAACTAACTGCGCTTTAATGTCTGTTTTGGCAGAGCAATTTCGAGTTGAGAAATCATATTTTGCGTTCGTTTTTAAGGACTTTGCGAACTTTGCTGTCATATTTTGCGTTCTTTGCGGTTAAATACATATTTACAAGTTATAAAAATTTTTTGTCGTGTGGTGAGGAGTTTCAAGGTTACTATATATGTGTTCTAAGATTGTCGTGGTAACGTATAATGAAATCAAATACGTAGAAATCCTAATACATTGAATATCCAAAGTCGTATTTTTATCTTCACTTCAAATCGGCTTAAATGGCGGAACTGGTAGACGCGCTGCATTCAGGGTGCAGTCCTGATTTCAGGGTGAGGGTTCGAGTCCCTCTTTGAGCACTATTATATATTTATGAAAATTGAATAAAAATTGGAAATTTAAAAACCTAAATAATGACGGATCAAGCATTGAAGACTTTAATAATCTAACGAATGAAATCAGAGGGCTAAAAACAAAGGTGCAGCTCCCCGACCTTGTTATCAAGCTTCTCTGTATGCGTGGAATTACGAATTATGCGAAGACTGTAAAATTTTTCCGGCCCACAATTGAAAAACTTTACGACCCGTTTTTACTTAAAGACTGCAAAATTGCTGCCGAACGCCTTATAAAAGCAGTTGACAGCAAAGAAAAAATTATGCTCCTGGGTGATTATGATGTTGACGGCACCTGCGGAGTTTCAATGTTTTATCTGTTCCTCAAAAATTTCGGACTGGATGCTTCGGTGTATATACCCGATAGAATCACTGAAGGTTACGGAATCTCAAAAAAATCTATTGATACTGCCGTTGAAGAAGGCATTAAGCTGATTGTTTCAATTGACTGCGGAATTACTGCTGCAGAGAAAATAGAATACGCAAAGTCAAAAGGAATTGAGTTTATAATTTGCGACCATCACCAGTCTCCCGATAATATACCGCAGGCTCTTGCTGTTATTGACCCTGTAAGAAAAGACTGCGAATATCCGTTTAAGGCGCTGTGCGGCACGGGTGTTGCATTCAAGCTTATGCAGGCAATTTCGATTTTAAAGGGAACGCCTGAGCTTCCTAACTCGCTTTTGGATTTTGTCGCAATTGCAACTGCATCCGATATTGTCTCGCTCAGAGATGAAAATAGAATTCTTGTGGCTGAAGGGTTCAAGATTTTAAATACAAATCCGCGCCCTGCTTTCAGAACTTTAGTAGAGATTTCGGGACTTGAAATTGGTAAGCTAAATACGAATAACATAATTTATACAATAGCTCCTCGCATAAATGCAGTGGGCAGATTAGGGGATGCAAAGCGGGCAGTTAAGCTGCTTACATCTGACAATCAGCATGATGTTGATGAGTTTTCGGACGTATTGAATTCCGAAAACGAAACAAGAAGGGAAATTGATAAAAATATTACTGATACCGCTTTTAAGATGTACGAAGATGCTGAGGAATCAGAATACAAAAATGCAATTGTAATTCATAATGATACATGGCATCCCGGAGTAATAGGAATAGTTGCTGCGCGGCTAGTAGAAAAATTTAATCTTCCTTCAATTGTTCTCACAACTGTAAACGGTGTTGCAAAGGGAAGCGCAAGAAGCATTAACGGATTTAACATATACGAAGCTCTGAAAAAATGTGATAATCTTCTCGTTCAGTATGGAGGACACTTCCATGCAGCGGGGCTTGAAATAGAGGTTGCTAATATTGATGAGTTCAAAAAAGTTTTTAATGAAGTAGCGGTGAAGGAATTAACTGATGAACAGCTTATTCCCGAAATTGAAATAGACAGCGAAATTACTTTTGATGAAATTGATGAAAGACTTGTAAAAATTCTAAGTTTCTTTGAGCCTTTTGGTCCGGGGAATACTCTTCCTGTATTCGTAACTAAAAGAGTTCAGATTGTAGGCGAAATAAAACACGCGAAATATTTTACCACTCTGTTTAAACTTAAAGATGATAACGGAAATGTTTTTGAAGCGGTATTTTTCAATTCAAACGATTACAAGCCGTTCATAATGGAAGGCGCATATTGTGATGTTTGTTACAATATTGAAAAGTCAGAGTGGAGAGGATATTCAAAGATAAAGTTGAAAATAAAAGATTTAAAAGTTTATCAGCAGCAATAATAATTATTTTTCTTGTATCCAGGCTCCGGCTTGGGAATGGAATAAAGTTCAAAAAAATTTTTAATAAGTTATAAATTTTAAGGAGTAAAAATGTCAGGACATTCCAAGTGGGCAACGATTAAAAGAAAAAAAGCTTCAATCGATGCGGCAAGAGGAAAGGTTTTCACAAAGATTATAAAAGAAATCACTATAGCAGCGCGTGATGGCGGCGGCGACCCTGCCGGAAACCCCAGGCTTCGCCTTGCAATTCAGCAGGCAAAAGGCAGCAACATGCCGCAGGATAATATTACCCGTGCTATAAAAAAAGGAACGGGTGAGCTTGAAGGCGTGAAGTATGAAGAAATTACCTATGAAGGATATGCTCCTCATGGAATTGCAGTGATGATTGAAAGCGTTACCGATAACAGAAACAGAACTGTTGCAGAGCTGCGTCATATAATTTCAAAGAACAACGGCAATATGGGTGAGAGCGGTTCGGTTGCATGGATGTTCGACCGCAAAGGTGTAATCAATGTGGAGAAAACAGGAATAACAGAAGATGACCTTATGGAAGTAATTCTTGAGGCAGGCGCAGATGATTTAAAAAATGAAGGTGATTACTTTGAAGTAATTTCTTCAATGGAAAATTTTGAAAAAGTTCGTAAAGCGATAGAAGATAAAGGATGTAAAATTGAAAGCGCTTCGCTGCAATATCTTGCAAAAGATTTAGTTGCAATAGAAGGCAGCGCTCAGGATGCAGTGCTGAAATTTCTTGAAGCAGTTGAGGATAATGATGATGTACAGAATGTTTATTCAAACGCAGATTTTCAATCAGAATAATTTGTAGAATAATTTTTTCACGTGAGAATAATGGGAATAGACCCCGGCACGGTTATTACCGGGATTGGAATAATTGAAATCAGGAACGACAGAATTTCTGCCATAGATATAGACTGCATTAATCTTAACAAAAAATTACCAATTCCCGAACGGTTAAAAATTATTTATGAAGTATGTTCGGAGAAAATGCTGAAGCATAAGCCGGATGAGTTTGCAATTGAAACGGCTTTCTATCATAAAAACATACAATCAACTTTAAAATTAGGGCAGGCAAGGGGAGTTGCCCTGATTGCTGCAGTAAATTCGAAATTGAATATTTCCGAATACTCTCCAAGAGAAATAAAAAAATCAGTAACAGGAAGCGGCGCATCATCTAAAGAGCAGGTGCAGTTTATGATAAAATCAATTTTATCATTGAAAGAAAATCCAAAGTTTATTGATTCATCCGATGCTTTAGCGGTTGCACTCTGCCATTATTTTTCAGGCGGCGCAGGCATACAAAATGGACTTAAAAAAACTCCCAAAAGCAAAAACTCATGGGGAAAATTTGTTGAGCAAAACCCCGATAAAATATTAGCAAGAAAATGATAGGACTTTTAAGAGGGAAAATATTATCCAGGAAAAATAACGAAGTTATACTCGATGTAAATGGAGTCGGCTATCATCTTTTTGTTTCCAAAAAAGCTCTCGAAAATTCTGCGTCAAATGAAGGTGAAAATATCTTTTACACCTACCTTGATGTAAAAGAAAACTCGCTGCAGCTTTTCGGTTTTGCAGATGAAAAGGAAAAGGAAATTTTTAAGCTGCTTATTTCCGTAAACGGAATTGGTCCAAAGCTGGCACATACAATTCTGGCAAATGCCGGGTTTGAAGATATTGTAAATCTTATCGCCGGAAATAACCGTTTTGCTTTTAAAATTCCGGGACTTGGAAGTAAGAAGCTTGAAGTTGTTACGATGACTCTGAAAGATAAAATATTTAAGCTGGAGCATACTGAAAGTGATACTATAAATGGCGGAGAAATCGGAGTAGAAAAAGAGAATTCCCGATACGAAGCACTCTCTGCTTTACTTAATCTGGGTTATAGCAGAAATGATGCGGAAAAAATTATCAGGGAAGTTTTAAAAGAAAATCAAAATACAAATCTCAATACGGAAGAACTTATCCGTAAATCTTTAGAATATATTACCAATACAAAATGACAAGACATACATTAGAACCAATCTGGAAATCAATACGAACAATCATAAAATCCCATCCATGGCACGGCGTACCGATTGGGAAACATTCTCCCGCTATAGTAACAGCTTACATTGAAATTGTGCCGACAGACACAGTGAAGTATGAAATAGATAAGGCAAGCGGATATTTGAAAGTGGACAGACCTCAGAAGTACTCAAACATTTGCCCGACTCCTTACGGGCTTGTTCCGCAGACATACTGCGCAGAGCGAGTTGCGGAAATTTGCAGGAGAGAAACAGGGAGAAAAGATATTATAGGAGACGGCGACCCGCTTGATATTTGTGTGCTGACAGAAAAAACAATTACGCACAGCGATATTTTATTGCAGGCATCACCTATCGGCGGATTCAGATTTATAGACGGCGGTGAAGCGGATGATAAGATTATTGCCGTAATGCACGGAGATAATATTTTCGGCGTGTGGGATGATATTACTGACTGCCCTACAACTTTAATTGACAGGCTGAAACATTACTTCCTTACATACAAAGATGCTCCGGGGGCGGAGAAATCTCATTGTGAGATTACCCATGTTTATGGAAGGGAAGAAGCATACGAAGTTATTGAAGCAAGTTATCAGGATTATCTTGATAAATATTCAAACCTTGATAAGCTGCTCAGGAATGATTTTGAAGATTTTGAGCTTGAGTAATTAATTGCACGGGGCTTTATCTATTGCCTCGATTTGTTTTTTGAACGGCTCTGCATCCAAAGATTTTGGCTTGTCCTTTTGCATTTCAAGCAGTTTGTTCTGGAGCCGTTTAATTTCACCTTTATATTTACTGCGGCGTTCTTCTGTTTTTTCTTTTACAAATTTCTCTTTAGATTTTATCTCTTCTTTAATTTGCTTCACCGCCGGTTTCTTGTTCATCTCATTTTTGGCAACGAAAATTTTCTGTCCTATATCTTTTCCGGCTTCTGATTTCTGAAAAATTAAATTATCAACTTTTTTATTGGCTGCCTTTTCTTCTTCCTTATTCTTAGCTTTTTTTAAATCGTTTTTTGCTTCTTCAATTTTTTTATCAAAGTCGGCATCGGATTTTTTTAGAGCATCATTAAATCCCGCAATCTTCTTTTCATCTGCCGAAGTAAGCTGTTTTAAATCTTTTTCGAGAGTTTCTTTTGCAGTAAGAGTGTCTTTTAAATCTTTTTTTATTTCCTCTTCTATCTTTTCACTTAGCTTGACGGAATCGCATTTTACCTGTTTGTAATCTTTTACCCATTTTTCTTCGGGAGAAGCGCAGGAGTAAAGAGATACGGCAGAAAAAAGAATTAATATGTAGTAAATATTTTTTATCATAATATTTACAAATTTACGAATTATTAATTTCAACTTTTAGTCATTTGTAACAGGATTTATATGGATTTTTTTATGCTTGAAAGGTATTATTGTAAACTTATAAAAACTAAACAAATTATGAAAAACAAATTTCTAATTTTTATTTATTCTCTGGTTGTAATTTTATCTCTAATAGTAATTAGAAGCGGAACTGAAATGAAGGCAGGAGAAAAAAATGGTGAGTCGTTTGTGCTTGCCGGAGACAGCACTATTAACTGGGAGAAAATGAGTTTTGATGAAAGAAAAAACTATATGAAAAAAGTTGTTATGCCGGCTATGTATGAGGAGTTTAACAAATTTGATTCAACACGTTTCTCTGCAATGAATTGCAGAACATGCCACGGCAGCGGAGTAAAAGCCGGTGATTTCAAAATGCCAAATTCTAGAATTGCAAAGTTAACTATGAACTTTGAGGAGATGGCTCACGATAATCCTAACTATATGGAATTTATGGGTAAGGTAGTAAAACCGAAGATGGCAGCATTACTCGGCAAGCAGCCATATACGCACGATAATCCAACAGGTTTTGGCTGTCAGAGCTGCCATATGTTTGAAGAGTCTGAAAATAAATAAATCCTGAAGTGAGATAAAAGTTTTTGTATAAAAAAAAGCCCGAATAGTTTCGGGCTTTTTCATTTTTATAACTATGTAAAAAATTAGTAATCTACTTTTAATCCGAATGTAAAATAGTTATCCGTCATCTTTCTGTTTTCAAAAAGGTTGTCAAAAATTTTACTCATCCAATCCATGGTAATGTAGTATTGTTTTATCGGTTCTAATTCCAGATGCAGATTAAAGATTGTTCTATTCTTTCTGTTGCCCTGAAGAAATGCAGGAGTGGAAGTAGCATTACCTACTCCATTGCTTCTGTTTAAGTCTCCGCCGTATGTGCCAATTATCTTGCCTGTCGAATCTAAAATATTGCCATCACCTGAGCGTTGAAATTTAAAATCTATTCCTGCTCTTATACGCGAAGAAAACGGGTAATTCATTTGCACGGCTATTTCATCTGAGTTTGGAGGAAGAGCATGCCCAATTGAATATCCCCAATTTGCATAAGTGCTCTTATTAGTTGTGTGCGAGTAAACGAATGGGTCTATTTTTGTGTACTCAACTTTCATCTCAAGATTAGGGATTGTAAAAGCATCTGACCAAAATCCGCCAAGCTGGTAAGCAAACTTGTTAATCTCTTTTGATTCCGGTTTGAATAGTGTCGAGAATTCCAAGTCATCAATCAACAGCGAGCCTTGAAAAGAAATATTGTCTGCCGGCTTAACCAAAGCATCGAAGCCAAGCATTGTATTATTTATATCTTCATTATATCCTTGAGAGGGCTTATTGAATTCAGCCGATGCAAGAAAGCTGACAGGATTAAAAAACGTAAAACTGAAAGGGTTGTTCGGGATGATTACGCTTTCGTAAATTCCAAACTTAAATCCTTTTGAAAAATTTATATCAAGACGGTGAGAGGCAATATTTTTTGAATCAAGTTTTTTACCTAATGAATCACCTCTGATGCTGCCGTACAAGAAAGTGTATCTGAACATTGAACTGTTCAAATCAAGCTTCGCAAAATCAAATGCAATTGAATTTCTCGAAAGAAATAAATTGTCAATAAAACCTTGTCCTAAGGAAAGAGGGTATCTACCGAGTGAAACCGCTATCCAATTTGTCTTTGCCTGATAGCGAAGATAACCTTCATATGTGTTATAATATGTTCTGCCGCCGTATGAAACTGTGCCCGTTGCATCAATTTTAGGGTTAGTTCTTCTCACAAAATCAAAATCTGCTTCAGAGCCTGAAACTTGCGCGCTGTTAGATGCCCTTAAATATGCAACTAAAATTCCGTTGAAATTAGCTTTAAACCTGAAGCCAAGTTCACCAATTAAAGATTTATGGCTTCCCATGGAGTCTCCTCTGGAAATTCTTTCGGTAAGACCTCCAATGCCATCCAGATAAAAACTAAAAGAAGAGTCTTTTTTTACATAAAGATACTTTTGTTTTTCGTTGTTAAAAATATCTGAAAATTTCGGCTTAGAGAAAAATGAAATTTCATTTTCACTTTTATCTTCTATGTTGTATTCTATAAAATATTTTTTGAGAATGCTTTTATCAGTTGAAGTAAGTTTGGTTTCCTTTTCTTTTATCTGAACCAACAGCTTCATTGCTTCAGCTTTTGAAATCGGAATCGCTGCCGGATTATAATCTGTGATAATATTCTTATTGAACATCCTGTCGAGAAAAGAATAAATATTATCTTCTATACCTACTAACTCTACCTGAGCAAATGTTTTTCCACCGGTGAGAATAAGTAAAAATAAAATAAATAACGAAAGTTTTTTTATGGTATTCAAAGCCAATGTGATTAAAATTAAAAATTATTTACCGAATACTTCATTTATTTTATTAAAAATTCTTTCAAACTCTTCTTCCGTCATGTTAGAACCGGAAGGCAGGCAAAGTCCTTTGTTGAAAATATCCTCTGAAACTCCACTGCCGAAATATTCTGCCCCCTCAAAAATAGGTTGAAGGTGCATAGGCTTCCAGAGAGGTCTTGCCTCGATATTAACTTTCTCAAACTCAGTCCGCAAAGTTTCGCGTGAGATTCCGCCTGTCTCATCGGGGTTAATAAGAATCGTTGTGAGCCATCTGTTTGAATAGAAATCGTTGTCCGGTTCTTCTAATAAAGTAACTCCGCTGAAAGATTTAAAAAAATCTTTATACCGCTCAAAATTTTTTCTTCTTGCATTTACTCTTTCCGTAAGAACTTCCATCTGACCCCTGCCTATACCCGCAAGAATATTTGATAATCTATAGTTATATCCTATGTGTGAGTGCTGATAATGTGGAGCATTATCGCGAGCTTGAGTAGAAAGAAATCTTGCTTTTTGAATTGCATCACCGTCGTTTGAAATCAATGCGCCGCCGCCGCTTGTTGTGATAATCTTATTTCCGTTAAAACTGAGCACGCCGAATCTTCCGAACGAACCGCAAGGTTTACCTTTATAGGAAGAGCCTAGCGCTTCTGCAGCATCTTCAAGAATATCTATTTCATATTTTTGCGCAATTGAAATTATTTCATCCAGCTTTGCAGGCATTCCATAGAGATGAACAGGAATAATTGCCTTCGGCTTTTTGTTTTCTGAAATTAATTTTTTAACAGCATCTTCTAAGGCATTCGGACACATATTCCATGTATCGCGTTCTGAATCTACAAAAACCGGATTTGCCTTTTGATATAAAATCGGATTTGCAGATGCAGAGAAAGTCATGCTTTGGCAGATGACATAATCTCCCTGATTTATACCCATCAAAATCAGAGCAAGATGAATTGCTGCGGTTCCTGATGAAAGAGCAGCAGCGTGTTGTACACCTGTAAATTTCTCTAAGTCTTTTTCAAAATTATTGACGTTGGGACCTAAGGGCGCAACCCAGTTAGTCGCAAAAGCCTCGGTGATGTATTTTTGCTCGCCTCCTCCCATGTGCGGAGAGGAAAGATAAAGTTTGGGATATTTTTGCGCTTCAACGTTTTCTGTTTTAGCAGTCTTGGTTAATGAAACGTTCATTATTATATGATGCTGTTTAAAATTTTTTTAGAAAAGAAACCACTTTGCGTATAATATACCGGTGTACTCATTCAAAGCAGTCTGCATGTTCAGCATGTTCACTTCAGAAGGAAACCAGTAGGGAAAGCTTTCTCCTGTGCTTTTAATCAGGTAACCGGTAGGAGCGGGTATTGGATTAATCCCTTTATTGTTAAACATCATTACCGCTCTTTGCATATGAAAAGCATTTGTAACTAAAATTACGGGAGTTGTTTTATTATAGTTTTTTGAGTATTCAATAGCTTCTTCATTTGTATTTGTTGCAGTGTTGATAATCGAAATATCTGTTGGGGGCACTCCCAGTGATACAGCAGTTTTTAAAAATACTTCTGCCTGAGTTATCTTTCCCGGATAGCCGGGACCTGAAACAACTAGCTTGCTTTTAGGAAGCATTTTGTAAATTCTAATCCCTTCAATAAGCCGTGAGAGAGCATTGGGCGCAAGCTGGTCATTGTAGGGGAGCTTGGGATTGTTTGTAAATCCTGCCCCAAGCACAACTATGTTATAAGTTACTGAATCGCTTAAAACTTTTTCTTTTGAAAAAGGCTCATACTTACTTTCAAGACTTGATACCAAAAAACCCGGAACAATGAAATTTGAAGTTACGAGGAGCCATAAACACGTAAAGATAAAAACCGGTTTAAAAAGTTTTTCTCTTTTGAAAAAATAGCTTATCGCAGAAGCGAAAAGTAATAGCCAGAATATATTAAACGGGTGAAGAAAAAATTTTACGAGAGAACTCAAATTACAAATTTTTTTCCTGCATTAATATCGGCTCAATATCAACGTCGCGAAGGAAAATATAGTCTTTATCAAAATGATATAGCCCCCGGTTTTCTATTTTATCTTCCCACCCTTTTAGATAAAGAATGGTGTCATTAATTAAATCAAATCCAGCTTCAGCCATGATACCTGTATAAGCCATGTGCCGGATATTTATTTCCGTAACTTTTAAATTTCCGTTTGAATCTTCTTTTAGGTCAAAGCTCAGCACTCCGTGAGGCTTCACGTTAATTCTTTTACAAACTTCATCAACGCACTCTTCGCAGAATTTTAAAAGCTTGTCTTCGTTTATCAATCTACCGAAAGAGGTATTGCCTGTAACTTTTGATGGAGCAATATCTGCCATAACATACTCTGCACAATGAAGTCCTGCATTTTTAATACACTCACCGTTTATGTAAAGCATTTGATTTGCAAGATGTCTTCCTGTTAAAAATTCACTTACAGTAAATTCTTTAATTTCGCTATGTATAAAAAGCCATGCTTCTAAATCTTTTTGCCTATTCAATTTTAATGAACCGAGTCCGCCTGAACCAACTGATGCTCTTATCCAGCAAGGGTAACCGACTTTATCTTCAATCTCTTTATACTTTGGCTCCTGCGGTGAAATCTTCACAGTCTTGGGAATATATTCTGTTCCTTCCAATGCATCTGACATCAATGCTTTGTTCATTAAGGTTTTTGCTAACTCAAGAGGAGGGAGAAGAACAGGGCACGGAAATTTTCCTTTTTCTTTATAAAGCTCGCCCCACTTTATTACTTCAAACTCCGGCTGAATAAATGCGAGATCAATTTTATTTTCATCAATGATTTTATTTATTGTATCCCAGTAAGTGCTTTCTGATGCTCTTGGTACAATGTAATGTTTATCAACAAGACCTTTCATATAGAATCCGAGAGCTTTTTTGTATGCATCAATTCCGATAATATTACAATCCGGTATAATCTGCCGGACGCGTTTTGCTATCGAGCGGGGAGTAGGACCACCGATTCCTGAGATAAGAATATTCATAAATTATTTTTGTAAAAGTGATAAATGTTTTTCTAAAATTGGTTTCATTCCTTTGTTAACAGGTAACTGCCATACAAGCTTGCACCAATCGTGATTGCCTTCAATAAGTCCGGGACCTTTATCTGTAATGACAATATCCCATCCGATAGACCTGTTTTCAGGGTGAGCCTTGGCAGCTTTCTTAATCATTTCAATCGTTTCTCTCCAGAAGGGAATTTGAAATCCTGTAATTTTTACTCCCGTAACAGGGTGAACGCTTTCAGGTGATTTTGTAATATCGCTGTAAACTCCGGGACCGGAAATAATTCCTGTTGCGTCATCAATCGGCGCTGCAATATTTCCCGCTGCGAGATTATCAACGTGGGAGTTAATTGAAATTCTTAATCTGCACCCAAGCAATTCGACCTCATCCTTTTCATTCAATTGAGTAAAAATTCTGACTGTATTAACTGCCGAAGGGGACAGAGCCATTATATCAGGATGCTGAATAATATACTCCTCGGCTAAATCATAACCTTCTTTTTCCATTAATTGAATCAGAGATGCAGGAGTGTGTTCAGCAGATTTTACAATTATAACCTGCGCTCCGCATTTGCCATCTGAAACTTTTAAAACAACTTTACCCGAAACACTATTTAATAATTTTTCAGCAAGAGAATTATCCGCTTTAAGTTCATCAAGACTTGCATTTGCATGTAGCACAAACTCTTTGTACTGTTTATAGAATAATCTTTTATCGTCGAGAATATTCCTTTTGTCTTTCGGATTCATTTGTAACTGATATTCATACATATAACCTGTACCGGCATATTTTTTTCTTTCCCCGGGAGAAAGCTTATAAAATCCGAATTGGAAATATTCCAGAATAGAAACATTGTACTTTAAAGCAGAGCTTATTATATCTGCACGAAGAGAAGTTTTGGATTTGTTTTCTTTTTTAGAAACATAGTCCAAGAACTTTTTATATTTCGGTTTATCTAAATTTTTTAAGTAATATCCTAAATAAAGTAGTCTTTTCATAATTTAATTATTGCCGGTAAACGGCATCATTGGCCTTTCTTCGCTTTGATTTATTCCTTCACGTACTAATACTTTTTTAAATGTCATAAATAAAATTTTCATATCTAAAGCAAATGAAAGATTATCTACGTAATAAACATCGTATTTGAATTTAGCATTCCATTCAATACTGTTTCTTCCGTTCACCTGGGCCCATCCGGTAATTCCCGGCATAACATCATGCCTTCTGCGCTGTTCAGCATTGTAAAGTGGAATGTACTTGAACAACAGAGGACGAGGACCAACTAAACTCATGCTTCCGGTAAGCACATTTATAAGCTGAGGTAATTCATCTAAAGAAAATTTTCTGATAAAGATTCCGACTTTCGTCATTCTTTGCACATCGGGAAGAAGATTTCCTTTCTCATCGCGTTTATCAAGCATTGATTTGAACTTGATGATTTTTATCTTCTTTTCGTTTTTTCCGGGTCTGTCCTGAGTGAAAAATGGGTTTCCTTTGTTGACAAAAAATAAAATTATTGTAAGGATTATTGTTACGGGCGAAAAAACAACTAATACTGTAAGCGAAACAATAAAATCTATAACTCTTTTAAAAAAATGTTTATACATACTCCGAATAATATTTATCAGCATTTTTCATAGTGAAATCTTGCGATGCTTTTAGAGAATTATCAGAAATCGTTTTTAAGTAATTTTTATCAGATTTACATTTTAATATAAAATTTTTTATCCCTTCAATATCATTCTGCGTAAATGTCTCGCCGTTACCGTATTCCGAAATATGATTTTTTATTTCTGAATCAAGAGAGGCAATTGCAAGAATCGGCACACCAACTGCCTGAAGATTATAAATTTTGCTTGGCACACTAGCATGAGCCGTCTTATCGTCAAGTAGTACAACTCCAATATCAGCAGCAGCCAGAGAATAATTCAGGACTTCATCAGGCTGAAAGGGGAGCATCACGCAGTTGCTGAGATTGTACTCTTCAATGAGATTTTTAATGTGATTAACTCTGTCGCCTCTTCCAATTATTAAAAATAGAATATCTTCATTATCTTTCATCTCACGGGCAATTTCAATAAGTGATTCAACGTTATGAGTGTAACCGATATTTCCTGAATATTGAACGATGAACTTATTTGAAACTTTATTATCTATTATAAAAGGGTTGTCAGCTTTGCTAACAGGTTTAATTTTTGTTAAGCCTGACCAGTTTGGAATAATTTTAATTTTATCTTTTTCTACATATTGCGAAAGCAGTTTTCGCATCCCTTCGCCAATTGTATATAATCTGTGAGCCTTTTTAAATAATTTTTTATTCCATCTAGTCCATGATTTATAAATCCACTTGTTCTCGCCAATGTTATAAATTTTTAAAATATCAGGGTAAACATCAAATACAAGAACAGAAAACCTGTTAGGCAAAATTAGTGAAAGTAAATATGCAGTAGGCGGAATCGTTATATAAAAAACATCGTAACTTCTGTATTTGAAAAGAAGATGAAAAAAAATCTGAACCGTGCCAATTAGCCATGATGTCATTTTTTTTCTTGTATTTCCCCGGTCATATTTTACAGTGCCTGAAATTTCAACTTTACTATTAAGCGGTATATCCTGAACTCTTATGCTTCCTGTTATAAGCGCAGTTCTGTCGAAATGTTTTGCAAAAGCATTAACTATATCAATCGTAAGGTAGCCCGTAGCCTGATTTATGAAAACAATTTTTTTCTCCATTAGAATTTTCCGCTGCCATTCCGCGCATAACTTTCACATATCTTTAGGTAAGCTTCGGCTCTTTTTGTAGCAGAGTTAAAATGCCGAACTCTCTCTTTTCCCTTTTCTATTAATTCATTCTGAATCTCTTTTGAATTTACCAGCATTTCAATTTTATCTATAATGTTATTCGGGTTCATAGGGTCAAAATAAACTGCTGCATCCCGGCAGACAGTTCTAGCAAAACTCATATCGGAAGTGAGAATGGGCTTCTCCATAAGCATTGCTTCAGGATAAGAAGCCGAGAAGCACTCAAGTAAAGTAGGCAGAAACAACATATCACACTCTCTGTAAAGGGAAGGACATTCATTTACTTTTACAGGTCCAACATTGTAAATAATTCTTTTTGCCTCATCATTGAACTCGTTCTGAAATGAATCTTCAGGCAGAGTTAAAACAAATCTTATGTTATCTAATCCCCGAGCTTTTAATATTGATGCAATCTTATTAATGATCCCCAGATTTTTGTGATAGTAAAAGGAACTGATACAGACCAATCTTATTTCATTCCCAAATCTGACGGGCAGCTTATTCGGAAAAATTTTATAATCATAATAATGCGCGCTGCAAGTATTAGAGACAGTATGAACTTTTTTTATGCCGAATAATTTTTTCAATCTTTCATTCACATCATCTGTTTGCACTACTATTCCGTCTGCCTGATTAAAGAACCATTTTGCCCATGAAAAAGTTTTAAATCTCCATCGCAACTTTCGGTAAAGAGGAATGTTTTTTAGATACGGGGAATCGGGGTAAACAAAGTGAGGCAGATTAAATCCCATAAGATGCGGAGCTTTGGGTCTCCAGTAAGACGGTCCTGATGTTGTAAAAATACAGTCCGGTTTTACTTTTCTTTCAAGCTCATCAAATAATTTTCTTGAGCTTAAAAAAGCTCTCATGCCTGAACCCGGACGGTGCGGAATATCATAAAAGGTGAAGTTTTTTGGAAACGAATCTCTATTAATTTGCCTTGTCATGGTTTTGCTTAGGAATACATGATACTCATTTTCTTTGAAGCCGATTAACTCGTGTAAAAATGAGTTAGCAACCTGTAATCCTCCGCCTTTTAAAACTGTTGCAGTATTTACTAGTAAACGCATTTATTAGTGAGCGCTAAGCCGGGCTTAATTGTAAGATGTGCAAAAACTTTAAAAAGTATTTTCGCGCGCCATATCCGATTTTTTGAAATCCGAGCTTAGTACATAGCTTGATTGAGGAAGTGTTGTCAACGCTTGTAACGTACCAAATATTTTGCACATTTTTATTTAATAAATTTTTCACCGATTCAAGTATTGCTGCTGCGGCAAGCCCTTTGCCCCTGTAATTTGTATCTGTGATTACATATGCTATTTGCACATCATATTTTCCCATAAAGGGCCACTTAAAATATGCAGGGATTGCCAGAATACACGAAACAACTTTTCCTTTATGATAAATTAATACGGATGAATAGTTATTGTTTCTGAAAATTCTGAAAAAATGAAAAATCCAATAAAGAAAATATTTTTTAGGATAGCTTTGCGGAACAAACCGTGATAGTGAAGGTGTCCATAGTTTTATAGTATATTCGTCTGAAAGCTCATCTAATCGAAAACCTTTTCCGATTTCTTCAATTTTACCGCTGAAAATTATGCTCTGGGACATATTTCCTTAACTAATGAGAACTTTGCAAAAGTCATCCATGATTTTATCGAAGTTAAAATTTTTCATCTTTTCTATTGAATTTGCTTTAAATTTATTTCTCAGCTCTTCGTTATTAATCAGCTCAGACAATTTAGTCTTATACAGCTCAATATCATTTTGCGGTATAAGAAAGCCATTGTAATCATTTTCAATCATATCCCGCGGTCCCGCAATGCAATCCATTGCAATTGTGGCTAACGGAGTGCACAAAGCTTCGGCAAGCGCATTAGGGAAACCTTCCGATACGGATGTAAAAGCAAAAATTTCGCTTTTTTTATATAAGCTGTCAATATCGGTTAACGTGCCTGCGAATTCAACGTTACTTTCCAGCTTCAACTCCTTGACCTTTTCTTTTGCGTGTTGAAAAAGCGGACCTTCACCTGCAAAGACAAGCTTCCAATCTTTAAAATCTATCTGCGAAAAAATTTCTATCAAAAGCTCCTGCTGTTTTGTAGCTACAAATCTGCCGACATTGAGAATGATTTTCTCTCTTTTGTTTGTATTGCTCTCGATTTTTCTAATCGGGTTAGGTATAGTGATAATATTAGGATGTCTTAATCTTTCAGATTCAATTTCTTTTGCGGTTTGAGTCTGGACAATTAGCCCTGTAGCATTAGGGTAAAGGATGTGCTTAAATATATACTGCAGCCAGCTTCCGGTTTTATAAACAGAATTACTTTTAAAGCTTAAACGGCTGCTAATTTGCGGGCTGTTTCTGTCCGAAAGATACTTCTTCATTTTCAGCCCAATTGATGCCAGCATAGCAAACGAGTTATATCTTCCGCCGAAACTCAAATACGAATGCGGGTTTATTTCCTTTAGTGTTTTTCTTAAATATCTTAACAGCTTTATCGTGATAAGGAGTTTGTTTACTCCTTTTGTTCTAAATCCGGGTTCGTGAACAATTACCTTTTCTTTTATAGTATAAAATATAGGCTGCTTTGTTAATATAACCAGATGCGTTTCGAGATTTTCTCTTTCCGAAAAATCATTTGCAATTTCGCTCATCACTCTTTCCATCCCGCCCGATACCAATGAAGGAATGATTAAGCAGATAACTTTTTTCCGTGAAGTTGAATTCAATTCATTTTACCCCCAAAAATTGCAAACGAAATAATGGTGAATTTCTATTTGCAAATTTAAAATTCCAATTTAGTTTTTATAGTATTTGGTGAACCACTGAATATATTTTTTTATACCGGTATCAATATCAGTTGTAGGTTTATAGCCCACGGCATTTGATAAAGCATCTATATCAGCGTAAGTTTTGTAAACATCTCCGGGCTGCATTGGAGCAAATTCTTTTTTAGCTGTTTTTCCTGTATGTTTTTCAATAGCGGAGATAAAGTCTATTAGGCTAACAGGGTTGTTGTTTCCTATGTTGTATAGAGCATATCCTGATTGGTGTGAACCCGATGAAATGATTTTTGTAATTCCGTCAATAATATCATCTATGTAGGTGAAATCTCTGTACAAATTTCCTTCGTTAAAAACTTTTATAGGAATTTCATTTATGATTGCATTCGTAAACAAATATGCTGCCATATCAGGTCTTCCCCATGGACCGTAAACAGTAAAAAACCGTAAACCTGTAGTAGGCAGTTTGTGAATATGGCTATACGTGTGCGCCATCAGCTCGTTACTTTTTTTTGTGGCTGCGTACATGCTTACAGGAAAATCTACATTATCACTTTCGGAGAACGGAGTTTTTTCATTATTACCGTAAACAGATGAGCTTGAGGCATAAATCAAATGCTCTATATTAAATTTTTTACTGCACTCAAGTATATTAAAGAAACCGATTATGTTTGATTGAATATAAACTTCAGGAGCTTCTATAGAATATCTTACTCCCGCTTGTGCTGCTAAGTGAACAACATAATCAAAATTTTCTTCCGAGAATAGTTTCAGGAGATTATCCATGTCGGATAAATCCATCTTAATAAATGAAAAATCCGGCAAAGAGTTACTCTTAATTAAGTCATTACCGGAATAATTTTCTTCCAAAGAAATACCCAGTTCCTTTAATCTGTCATATTTTAACTTCGTATCATAGTATTCATTTATGTTGTCAAGACCGACAATGCTAAAATTCTCATTCAAAAGTTTGTTAGTTAAATGGAATCCAATGAAACCTGCTGCTCCGGTAATCAGAATTTTTTTTCTTTGTGTCTGCATTAAAAATTTAAGTCCTTTATTAATTAATTTGCTTTATAATCTGGTCAATCATCCAATGCTGTGAATTGAAAGGTCCCTCGTGCCAATTCAAATTTTCATCCCAGTACCCGGGACAGTTATAGTACGGTTCTTTTGTAAATCCATAGCTAAGCTCTACAATCAAAGGCTTGCCGTTATCAAAAACGTAGTCAATAACCAGACATTGGCTGTTTAGTTTTTTATTTAGTTCAAAAGAAATTCTTATTGTTTCATCATCGAAGTGCTTTTTTTCGAATAAAATATTTCCGCTTCCTGACGCTCTAAAATCATTCTCCCTGACCATTCTCTTTATAGCAAATGCTTTTTTATCAATTACTATAACTCTTATATCAAAATTATTATTCGGAATAAAATCCTGAAAATAAATATATCCCTTTTCTTTGCCGGCAATTTTATCAAACTCTGTTGTATATCCAATACGAATAATTCCTTTAATTACATCTGTTATATTAGTTTTTCCTAATTTGTATTTGCGCCAGCGTTCTTTCAAATTTGACAGAGCTTCATACTGTGAAAATCCTTTTCCAAAAGCTTTGTTAATAAGCGTAACCGCTTCTTTTTTACTTTTTGCCAAACGGACGTTTTGCGACCCTGCTCCTTTTCTTAACTTGAATACTTTAGGAAACTTCGTACCTTCTGCCCATTTAAGAGCTTCAGGTTTATTGTAGAATACGTAAGTCGGGACCATTTGCGCTTGTATCGCTTCAAGCAGGTACTTTTGAGCAGCCTTATCGTCAAAGTGCCACATTGTATTAAAATCAGGAAAAACCTTTTTACCTGAAGCAGCAAGCGAAAGCAAAAGCTGTTTTGCGAATAAATAATCTTTTGCGTTATTATGGCTAAAGTGCCATAGGAGAGCATCACAGTCTGAAACCTCATTTACAATGTTATTGCTGTAACAGTTAACAATCTTATAGGGGATTTTGCTGCTCTCACAATATTTAATCCAATCATCGCTGAATGTTCCTTTGGTATGGTGTATGGCAAGTTTCAAATATTAATCGGAGACTTTTAAATAATTTACCCATCCCGGAGGCGGAACGGCTTTTACAGAATCTTTTTTCAAATCTTCAAGCGATACAGCGCTGCCATTATATCTGATGGAAATTTTTCTATCTGACATAAATGATTTTGCCGCCACAAGAAGCGGGATTTTACTTACATCCATTCCCATCATTGAAGCCATACATATATCTGTTCTTGCCGAATCATTAGAAAAGCATATAACTCCGAGATTTAGCGGATCCGGTTTTAATGGACCATCACCTTCACCTCCAATTATTCCGTCGCACAAACTATAGAGAATGCGCTGAGGTTTATCGCTAATTGTGCCGTCTTCTTTTCCAAAATTTACAATCGTATTTAGGTCCATAACCATACGCCATGTTGTGTCATTTCCATACCAGCCCGCCGCCAGATGGTCTGTGCTGCGGGGAAGCGAAAATCGCCAAATCATCGCAGACATTCTCACCCAAAACTTGTAAGATTTTTTCCCTAACCGCCTGTTTGCATTATCCTGTAAAACTTCGGCAGTGTATCGCAGGTAGTTTTTCCCCGGATAGCAGTCTCCGCCCATTCCTGTCCCCCCCAACCTATGATGTGGAAGGAAATCTTTATCGCCGTTAACACCGACGAGATTCTTTAAAGCTGCTGTTATTCCTGCTTTTTGGTGAGTTTTTACCTTGGGCAATGAGATAACTACATCTGCTTTAAACAATTCTTTTGTTATGCAATACTTGTGCATTCCTTTTTTGTGAGACTCGGTAAACCTGTCAGGGTTGTACTGTGTAACACGAAATAAGTTTTTTTCGGACGAAGTAATCGGCTCCAGATAACTTTTTTCAGCTACATCAAATATTATATACTCATCCAATGGCTTTCTATTGGTGATACTCCGGTTATCCTTTGCGTAAAAAACTACACGTCTGAAATCTTTAAGTGTAACGGGAATTTTGTATTTGTTAGAAAGATTTTCAACCCTTTCAATGAACTTCTCGCTAATCATTTTTTCCCAACGGCAGCCTTGTACAGGCGCGTCTCCGATAACAACACTTGCGGGGGATTTAGACAAAACTACTTCCAGCGCAGCAAGAATAAAATTATCATTTGTCTTTAAGCAAAGTTCATCTGCCGGTTTAACTGAATGTCTTACCCAATTCGGCTTAAGAAGAATTTTTTTACCTTTGAGATTTTCTTCAGTAATATACTCCGAAGTTAGGGATGAAATTTTCTCTACCATTCTTTGGTGGTCGAGGTAAATTTCTTTCAGCTTTTCTATAGTTCTTTCATTCTTATCCGTAAAGACAGAGGCAATATTTACAAATCCTTCATTATTCATTTTTGGATCGAAGTAAAAAAGAAGGATTGAGTTTTTTATAAGACAATGAAAACAAAATAACAACAATTGTAATTGTTATACCTTGCGTTAACAAATCCGTTGTAATTAGCGCGCCGTCAATCAGGTTTATTTTTATGAAAAAGAATTTTAGAGTATAATAAATTATTTTACTCAGAATAATACTTACAAGCAAAACAACAGGAGCAAAACGGCTTGTCTTTTTAAATATTGATACAAAAAGAAATACGTTTGCAGCCAGTTCAATGGAAATCAATATAGCTTTGTAAAAAACCGGGTGCCCCGTTATCAAAGTCGAGATAAGCGGTATAGTAAGCGCAAGAAGATATGCATTAGGTTCACTTCTGGAAAAGAGAAATCCGGTTAAGAGAAGGATTCTCATAGGGTCAAGAAGATATACAGGTATAACTGAAACGTGAGAGAATGCAGGAATAAAATATACCAATGCTAAAATGACAGCATCGGTAAGGAAAATTTTTAATAATGAAATGTTTGAAGTTTTTGCTACCATAAAATTTGCTTAGTTGTTCATAGTGTCGCCAAGCATATCTGACGACATAAATTCAACATCACTCCATTTTGATTTTATCTTTTTAAGAAGTCCGGTCAACAGCTTTAGATTTTTATCTCTATTATCCGGGTTTATGAAGCCGATAAAATTTAGTCTGTGCGAGCCGATTACAGCAGGTTTTTTCCATTTAAAAGCGATTTCAATTCTGTTCATACAATCGGAAACATTATCAATACCGGGAGTTAATGCAGGTTCAAAAAAAGCATTTCTAACAAGATACCGCTGCCCGAATTTGTTTTTTTCTCCCTGGTAATGAAATTTCTTTTTAATCGGAAGACCATAGTGCTCACTATGGGTTTTTTGAACCATTATACCCTGTAGATACTTTACACCATTGATATTAAGAGTTTCTTCAAGCAGTGGATTCCAAGTATAACTTGGCGCTATAAAAGATTTTGACTTCATTCCCCAAATCTCTTCAAAAATTTTTAATGAGTCTGAAGCAATCTCCTTCTGTTCCGAGATGTTCTTATTTGAACCAAAGGCATCCATAAATTCATCTTTGTATTTCGGTTTTGAGGAAGGGTGGACGGAAAACATATTATGTTCAAAAGCTATCTTTGTAAATTCGTCGTTGTTTCTCAGTGATTCCATCCATAGGTCAACATTAACGTGCTCTCTTCCGTGAGATTGAGGCTTAATTAATTTTTTGCCAATTCCTTCTTTATATAGATTTAGTACCCTATCGTGTGAAGGATATTTTTTTAAAGTATCCGTGAATAATTCGTAATGGTATTTTTGAAAATTATCATTTTTGATTTTTTCAAAATCGGGATTGGCAACGATATTGTTGGCAGTTAAAATTGCCGGATTTCCGTTTACATCCTTAACTGAATTAAGAGTTTCAAGAAGAAACTCCATATCATCGTTTGACTCTAACGCATCGTTGCTATTGTATGGGCATTTATCCACTTCCAGCCCTTTGCTAAGAAAAAAATTGTATGCCCCTTTTGATGCCATTCTGACAGTGCCCCAGTCATCAGATTCAATTACAACAATTTTTCTATTGGTGCGCCATCCCGGAATACTTTGAAGATTTCTTGTTAAGCGCTTTCTATAACTAATCTGCATCTGCGCTTTGCGTAATTAATTCGCCAAGTTCAGCTGAAGTCATAAACTCAACATCACTCCATTTTTTAGTAACATTTTTTAATAAGTTATCGAGTTGTTCCAACCCCTGTTTCCTGTTTTTTTCATTAATGAATCCAATGTAATTTACCCTGTGTGTTGAAATTACAGCGGGCTTATTCCATCTGAAAGCGGCTTCAATGTCTTTCAGGCATTTTTCGTAGCCGTATTGTTCGGCGGATTGTCCATGCTCAAATTGAGAATTCCTTACAAGGAAAGTCTGCCCGTATTCGTTTTTTTTACCTATATATCTAAAGTTAGTTTTGTATTGTCCGTTGCCTAACGACTCAGGCTGGTTTCTTGAACCGATTAAAAATTTAATGCCCATTTGGCTTAAATCTTTTTCTAAGCCTGTATTCATTAAACTATTGGGAGCTACGAAGTATTCTGCTTTATATCCAAGCAGTTTTTCGAAAAGATTTAATCCGTCTTTTATTATTTCAGCCAAAACAATATTCTCGCTTACGTCATCTATGTCAACAGCAGCTAAGAACTCTCCCCTTATCTCATTTGATTCTACATCGCTCAGACCAAAAAAATTATAATCAAAGCAAAGCTTGGTAGCGGGGAAATCACCGTTAAGGCAATTCATCCACCTTTTTACATTCAGATGCTCTCTGCCATGAAACTGCGGAACAAAAATTTTATTTTTAATACCTTCCTGCCAGAGCTGAAATACTTTGTTGTGAGAAGAGCCGTATTTATTCAGAGTTTCAGTTACCGGTTCGTAGAAGTACTCTTTAAAATTGTTATCTCTGATTTTTTGAAAATCAGGATTTGCCACTAAACATATAGGTGTAAATGCAGCGCTTCTGCCGTTCTTATCTTTATAGCGAGTGAGGACTTCAAACAGACCTTCTAAATCGTTATTGCTTTCAAGACTATCGTTATTATTGTAATAATTTTGGTCTGCTTTTATCCCAAGTTTGATTAGCTTATCCTGAACTTCTTTTGAAGGCATTCTGATCGTACCCCAGTCATCGGATTCAAATACTAAAATTTTTCTTTTTGTTTTCCACCCGGGAATGTTTCTCAGGTTAGAAATTATATTCGCTTTTAATTTACCGAGCATTTATAAGTTTAGGGTATTTTATTGAGGGATTTCAAAAATAATTTTATCTTTATAAAAATCTATCCAGGTAATCAGAACTAATGCTTTCCACAAAATTATTCCATGGTCTTTTATACTATTTCTGTGCTCATCAAGCAGCTTCAGAAGATACTTTGTATCAATAATGTGGCTGAGTTCATTATTGTTTTTAAAAGCCTCAAATTTCGATTTAGCATACTCGTATAAGCTTGTCCTTAACCATTCTTTAATGGGAACGTTAAATCCTTTTTTCTTAGCTCCTAAAATCTCATCCGGCACTATCCCTGCCAGACTCTTTCTCAGGAGATATTTCTTTTCTCCTTTGAGAACTTTATAATTAGAAGGCAGATATAGGATATAATCAGTTAAGTCATTATCAAGGAAAGGAACTCTCGCTTCTATGCTTGTTAACATTGTTGCCTTGTCAACTTTTTCAAGATACGTATGAGGCAAAAGAATTTCGAAATCTGTATATAACATTCTTTGAACCAGTTCTTCATTTTTAAACATTTCGTTCTTATCTTCATATACTTTAAACGGATTTTGAAGATATAGCTTTTCTTTCCATTTTGTATTAAAAATTTCTTCGGGTCTTGCAATAGGAGTAGTTTCGGTTAACAATAGAGCCATTCTCATGGCATCGGATTTTTGGCTCAGAGCAAGCGCCATTCTATCAGCTCGGTGTCTTAGGAATCTATTAAGTAAAACTTTGCTCAAAATTTTAGAGCTTATTGTCCAAAATTTTAAATGATGAAGTAAATTGTAGCGTCTGTAACCGGCAAACAATTCATCGCCGCCATCTCCTTGAAGAACTACTTTAATATCAGAACTGCATTGCTTGGCAAGAAGGTAAAGCGGGAAGTTTGCAGAATCAGCAAAGGGTTCATCATATTGAAAAACAAGATTTTCAAAATCTTCTGCAATATTCTTTGATTCCACTTTCATTTCATGGTGATCTGTCTTAAACTTCTTTGCCGTGATAGATGCTAAAGCTAACTCGCTTCCTCCAATATTGAAATCATATTCAACAGAATATGTGTTTAACTTTCCTGTTATGTGGCGTGAAGCAAAAGCAGTAATAGCTGCGGAGTCAATTCCGCCGCTTAAGAAAATTCCGACAGGTACATCACTCATAAGCTGGCGTTTGACAGCAGCTTCAAGTAATTCCCTTGTTCTGGCAACAGCCTGATCAAAAGAGTCTTTTCTTGTGCCAGGGTGATTCTGGGAAATTGACCAGAAAGTTTTTTGTACTTTCGAAAAGCTCTGAAGGTTAATTTCAATGGAGGTGCCCGGAGTTTGTTTGTATAAATTATTTATGAGAGTTTGATTTGAAAGTGTGTTGCCATACCAAAGATACTCTGACAAACCCTGAACATTCACTTTGAATGAGTTTAGCCATTTCAAAATGATTTTTGCTTCTGAAGCAAATGCGATAAAAGAATCATCCTCATAAATATATAACGGTTTAACTCCAAACCTGTCTCGAGCTAAAGTGAGAGTATTTTTCAGACGGTCATGAATTGCAAGTGCAAAAATTCCGTTCCATTCTTTAAAAGTTTCAATACCATAATCATCGAAATTATTTAATAGCACCTCAGTGTCAGATGTAGTATGAAGCTTAAAATTATTTTTTGAGGCAAGTTCTTTGTAATTGTAAACCTCGCCGTTATAAACAATTACTTTGTTTTTATCTTCCGTAAAAAATGGCTGATTAGAACGTTCCTCAATATCAATGATGCTAAGCCGGAAATGAAAGAGAGCGAGATTACCGGAGTAATACTCGCCGAAATTATCGGGTCCTCTATGCCCAATAAGTTTTGCGGCTTCTTTGAATTTAGAGAAATCGTAGCTTTCGCCAGATTTAGCTATGAGTCCTGCTAAGCCGCACATAAAAATTTATTTAAGTGTGTTGAATTAAAAATCATCATTATAGGGGAAAGGGTTGAAATGAATTATTTATTAAATGATTACTTGATTAAATTTATTAAAGCTGTATCGCCTTGAAAAAACATTATCACTATTGGGTTACCGAGAATGGTAGATACTCCGAACGTATCTAAGCTCATTCTAAATCTTACAATGATAAATAACCAAAGCATTGGTACAGCCAAAGGAATTAATTTGTTTAAAACGGTTTCTTTCGGACCGATTTCAACATAGAAAATTATGAACACTATTGCATATAAATTTGAAAGCGCAAGAAATCTTCCACCGGAAGGAAGCAGAGAAGCAACGTTAGACATACCATACAATAAAAGAGTAAAACAAATTAAACGTAACAAATTAGGGTGAGCCCGCACAAAATCTTTTCCTCGGAAAAAAATAACAGAAATAAAAATTATTATTAACCACTTTAATACATTTTCGTGACCTTTTACATACCAATTCAAGTTGCTGGAAGCTGCATCCTCCTTTAGTTCTTTAGCTCTTTCTACATTAGTATAGCCGGATGTCCGAACCTGAAAAACTTCCGGGAAATTATTCGCAACAATTTCATTGACTGCTTCTATATTTACTGAAGTTACAAACATTGAAGCAATAAAAATCATGTAGTAAATAAAAAATCGGTTTCCTAAAATCATATAAACAATTAATATGATAACAGGGAAAACAAATGAAAAGTGCACAAGGCAGGAAAGCAAACAAAATATTAGTTTCTTCATATCCCTTTCAAACAAAAACGGCAATGAGCCATAAAGGAAGATATGTGTAGCAGAACAAAACCGAAACCCGTTCAAATCCCAAATAGGGGCGATAACAGCAAAGCAAAGCAAAAGAGGAAAAAGCATTTTCTTTGAGCTAAAATCAATTCGCTCAAGCACATACCAAATGTTTCTTGAGTAAAAGAAGCCAACGATTAATCCGTATGCTGCAAATAAAAACCTGAAATCACTGGTAAATTGCGCTACCAGATAACTTAAAATAGGTTCAACAATATCAATGCTAATACCTGTTGAAAAATTATCGACAGAGAAAAGTGTCCCGAGAAATTGAGAAAAGGTTAAATTATCAGTAACGTTTTTGAGAAACCACTCTTTATACCTCATTGAGTCCATCTCATCATTAAAAATTACAAACGTATAACCGTAAAATATGGTGAACGCCCAGATGATGTTTTTTGCAAATGAACGTTTGTAATGCTTAATCGAATAAAGAACTGTAAGGAAAGGGGACAAAATAAAAAATATCCAAATTCCTAAATTTCCTTTTTTTTCTGCTCTGATGCTCAATCTCTTTAAATAAAATTATTTTATTAAATCTAAAAATTGTTTAGCAACTCTTTCAATTCTGAACTTTTCCATATCTTCAAATTCAAATGTCCGGGTGTAATCACCGGCAAGAAATTCATCAATAAGTTTTTCATTAATATTATTATCAGGGAAAGACAAAACAGGTCTTCCTGTAAAGTAATAATCAATTAATTTGCTTGGTGATTGCAAAACGGGATTGTAACCTATGTTTACCAGAAAATCCATTTTGCTTAGTTCTTTCAATAACTGGGTTCTTGGAATAAACTCTCTAAACTCCAGCTTATCTCCAAGTTTTTCCTTATAAGGCAAAGCAAGGTTCGGCCCCATTTTATATATTACGAATTTAAAATCTGATTTTAAAGTGCAGAGATAATTTAAAAAATTTGTCGGGTTTCTAACTGATTTATAGAATGTTCCGGCAAATGCGAAGGTAGGGACTTTGTTATTTACGAAAGGCTCTGTGTTCATGTAATCTTCGAACTTAAAACCTTGCGTAATTTCAACAATTTTATCATGAAATTCACTGTAATAGTTTTGTTTCATGTTAATATTTGTAATAGCCAAGTAAGTCGCTTGTTTACCCCATGATTTTTCAAGATACTTAAACCAAAATGGTTTTCCATATCTGTCATAAAATACGCCCATGTATGGATCGCCGCTATCCGGGATATAAGTTTTGGCAACTGGTGTTTTTGCTTTTCCAATAGCCCATGCTGTTCCCCAATGGATAGGGTGCGGCACTGCTACGGAAATAAGTAAATCGTATCCTGATTCTCCTTTAAGTTTATCTTTTACCTGAAACATTAATCCAA
>JAFDZO010000032.1:63829-64692 GCA_018266845.1 Bacteroidota bacterium
ATAGAAACAATTTTGTTGTTAGTATTTAAACTGATTTCATTAAATTTGGGCTTACCTAAATCTTTTATTGTAATACCAAATTCCTTTTCGAACGGTTCGTGCACTGTGTTATCCTTGGCTGTTATCAACGTAACTGAATGCCCCTGTCTTGCAAATTCCTTTACAAGTTCCGTTGTTCTGAATGCTCTCGGACTGTTCTGCGGATAAAATGCGCTGCTAACAATTAGTATTTTCTTTTTTGTCATCTATATAATTTTGTAATCGAAATCTTTTTTTATCTTATCAATTAAAATTATTTATGGATTAATTGAGGGTAATGAAAATGGAGATTTATACTCGTAGTCTTTTGAACTTAAAATTTTTCCTTTTTTAATAATTTCTTTATTATTGGTTTCATATACTGTAATTAATAAACTATCAGAACCTGTTTTGACAATAAAATCTCCGTTATGAAAAACATTTAAAATTGTTCCGGCTTGAATATCCGCATTAAATAATCTTGTGTCAAATGGCTGCGCTTTCCAAATTCTGATTTTTTCATCTCCTAAAAATGTAAATGCCCCGGGGAACGGAAATGTAACACCGCGTATTAAATTATAAATTTCAGTAGTATCTTTGTCCCAGAAAATTACGCCGTCCTTCTCAGTTCTTTTTGGAAAAAAAGTAGCAGGAATATCTAATTGTGGTCTTAACTTGAAATCATTTCTTAACATTCTATCCATGTTAACTTTCAAAATCTTAATCATGGACAAAGTATTTTTATAATGACAAGTTTGCGCCGTATCATATTGATTTATATCAAAAATTTCAGTTGCCAGAATGTCTCCGTCATCAACTCCCGGATTATATTTAAAAAGATTTGT